>NZ_WWIQ01000071.1:138125-194771 GCF_009862985.1 Streptomyces sp. SID5464
GATCCGGGGTTCCCAGAGTCGGGCTTTGCCGGTCGGAGCGAGCATGGGCATCCAGGCCAGCAGGTCGAGTGCGATCTGGACAATCTCCAGCCAGACCTTGTTCTGCGCGGTGTGGTGGAGGGGCAGGTTGCGCAGGCCAGTGGACCGGGCGGCCCGGATCCGGTCCTCCGCTCGGGCCCGCAGACGGTGACGGAGCTCGAGCTCGGCGATCGGCCGACCGGTCGTATCGGTAGCGAAGCAGGTGATCCGCCTGCCGTCCGCGTCCGTGATTCTCAACTGGGCGCCGGGGTGGGGTCGTTCCTTGCGGACGATCAGCCGCATGCCGCTGGGCCAGCCGTCCAGCAGCTTGCCCGTGAGCTCGGCGACCCAGGCTCCGTCGCGGACCTGGCCGTCGGCCTCGACGGCCGGCGTCCACGCCGGGCCGGGGATCTTCAGCACGTGCTGGTGGATCGCCTAGGTGATCACCATGCCGACCGAGCAGGACAGCCATCGGCCTTGCTTCGCGAGCCAGGACACGAAGTCGTGGGTGCCGCCGGCGGAGTCCGTGCGGATCAGCGTCCGCCGTCCTCGCCGGCACTTCTTCGGCAGTTGAGCCAGGGCCCGTTGGGCGGTGGTGACGTGGTCGGCGGCCGTGTTCGAGCCCGCGCTACCCGGTCTGAGGAGAGCAGCGACCGGCTCTCCGGTTCCGCCCGGGCCGTGGTCGACGAAGGCCGTCAGGGGGTGATGGCCGTAGGTCTTCTTCCAGGTCGCGGCCGCATCCTCCTTGTCGGAGTGCGCGATCACGAGGACGCCGTCGATGTCGACCGTGACCCGTCCATCGAGGGTGTCGATCAGGCGGGAGACCGTCGGGTCGGAAGCGACCGGCCCGAAGACAGCCGGCTCACACCTCAGCATCGCGACATCCGCGAGGCAGTCCCCGCCCAGTGCGACCGCCAGAGCAAGGTCCAGAAGGATCTTCCCAGGATCGTGGACGGCCCGCGGCTTGCGCCAGGACGCCAGGGCTGTGTATATCGCCTGGTCAAGGCCGACCTTGCGGACCGTCTCCAGTAGCAGGACCGCACCGGCCTGCGAGGCCACCCGCCGAGCGTCTCCCTGGACACGGACACGCGGGTACGACGAGATAGGCTCTCTCACCTGGAAAGTGCTCTTTTTCTTGGACAGCTCACCGCGTGAAAACGCGAGGTTAGGGCACTTTGTATCCGGCGGCACGGAACAGTTCATACCATTCGGATCGGGTGAGTGGGATGTCGGAACCGAGCGCGGCGGCCGTGACACGTTCTGGCGTGGTCGTGCCGAGCACGACCTGCATCTGCGCGGGATGGCGCGTGATCCAGGCGACCGCGATCGCCTCGGCCGGCACGCCATATTTGTCGCTCAGCCGGTCGATTACGGCGTTCAACTCGGGGAAGCGGTCGGAACCGAGGAACGGGCCGTCGAAGAATCCGGCCTGGAAAGGCGACCACGCCTGAATGGTGATGTCGTGCAGGCGGCAGTAGTCGACGATTCCGTCATCACGTACGACCGACTGATCGAGGTCCTGCATATTCGCGGCGACGCCCTGCGCGATCATCGGGGCGTGAGTGATCGACAGCTGCAGCTGGTTCGCCACGATTGGTTGCGTCACGTGTTTGCGCAGCAGGTCGAGTTGTCGGGGGGTGTGGTTGGAGACGCCGAAGGCACGGACTTTGCCTGCCGCCGACAGCTCGTCGAAGGCACCGGCCACCTCCTCCGGCTCGACGAGAGCGTCGGGACGGTGCAGCAGCAGGATGTCGAGATAGTCCGTTCCCAGTGCCCGGAGTGAACCGTTCACGGACTCGATGATGTGGTGATGAGAGAAGTCGAAGTATGACGCGTTCCTGACGATTCCGACCTTCGACTGAATGACGAACTGCTCACGCTCCGACGGGCTGAGTTTCATGGCTTCAGCGAACCGACGCTCGCAACCGTGGTCGTCCGAGCCGTATATGTCGGCGTGATCGAGGAACGTGATGCCGGTGTCGCGTGCAGTGTTCACGAGCCTGCGCACCGCCTCGTCGGTCATGTTCTGGATGCGCATCAGCCCAAGGACGACGTTGGGGACCACCATGTCGGTGCCGGGCAGGATGAAGGTCTTCATGTGACTCTTTCGCTGTGACTTGAACGTTTCAGACCGAAGGAAGTGCGAACTGGTCGGCTATGAGCTCGAGATCGGCCGCGGCTGCGAAGTCGCGGATGCTTTCGGAGCGCGAGGCCCTGGGGATCGGGATGACGGCGGGCGCGAGCACCGAGTTCCCAGGTGTGCGTGATTCGGTGGACGGTTGGTGCCTGTCTCGTTGGCGGCCTGGTGGATCGCGCTGTGGCGTTCTGCGTGCCCCTTCGCGTTCGCGATCCCGCCGCGCAATGCGGGGGTTGCGTCGATCTGTGCGCCTCCTCGAGCAACTTCCGTACTTCACCAGGCCGATCGCGTCGACGCCGAGCCGGTGGGCGGGCCGATCGCGGAGACGTTCCGGTCGCCGAGGATGCGATGCTGCATGAGCTTCCTCCTCTCGGACGCCTTGGCGATTTCGCGGTGCTGTGCGACGTCGCGTGCTCACTCTAGAAATGGCCGATCTGGAAATCCAACAGTTGTTGGTTCTGATATTGAGAACTGTGGGATCTGAATAGATTTGCGCCAGACGGTGTGCGTGCCTGCGATCGCTGAGTGCGCGACTGCCGTAGCGGCCGCCCCCTGCGCTCTGCTCCCCCTCCAGGGCAGGCCGAGGTTCGCGGAAGACGACATGTCGCATTCGCCCTCATCGAGAGTGCCTCCCTAACCTCGATCTTTCGTGAGGGTCCGCCGACGGAGTCGGTGGGCCCTTTCGCTTTCCGGAGCTGGTGGTGGGCAGGCCGGCGGCCCGGCTGTCGCGTCGGGGGGCGCCGGGTTCCACTGCCCGGGATCGGGTGGTGCTGTCGTCGGGACGGTGGAGAATTGCTGGTCAGCCGGGGCTGGGCAGGAGCGCGAGCCGTTCGAGGGCGACGGTGATCTCGCCGGTCCAGGGCCAGTGCTGGGTGAGGCGAAGAATCCTGCGGCGACCGGTGGCGACGAGCGGAGCGGCCGCGGAGAACAGGCGGAGCCGTAGTCGGCGGGGCTCCCAGAGCCTGGCCGTGCCGGTCCAGGGCGAGCATCGGCATCCAGGCCAGCAGGTCGAGAGCGATCTGCACGATCTCCAGCCAGATTCGGTTCTGGGCGGTGCGGTGCAGGGGCAGGTTGCGCAGGCCAGTGGACCGGGCGGCCCGGATCCGGTCCTGGGCCCGGGCCCGAAGCACTACCGGCGAGGGCGGTAGACCCTGATCCGAACCGACTCCGCGGGCGGCACCCACGACTTCGCGTCCTGGCTTGCCACGCGAGGCCGATGGCTGTCCTACTCGGTCGGCATGGAGATCACCGAAGCGATCCACGAACACGTGCTGAAGATCCCCGCCTCAGCCTGGACCCCGGCCGTCGAGACCAACGGTGAGGCCCGTGACGGGGCCTGGGTCGCCGAGCTCACCGGCAAACTCCTGGACGGCTGGCCCAAGGGCATGCGACTGATCATCCGCAAAGAACGGCCCCATCCTGGCGCCCAGTTGCGGATCACGGACGCGCACGGCATGCGGATCACCTGCTTCCCGACCAGCACCCCCACCGGCCGATCGCCGAGCTCGAGCTCACGGGCTCGCCGGTTCCGCCCGGTCCGTGGCCGGGGAACGCGGGCTCCAACACGGCAGCCGGCCACGTCACCACCGCCGTAGGTCTTCTTCCAAGTCGCGGCCGCGTCCTCCTTGTCGGAATGCGCGATCACGAGGACACCGTCGAGATCGACGATGACCTGGCCGTCTGCGTCCGGGGCGTTCTGGCCGGCCGACGACCAGGCACGGTTTCGGCCTTCGGAGCGTGCGGAGCGGATGGCCTGCAGGGCTTTCTCGCCGGAGGCGGCGAGGGTGTCGGTCAGCGGGAGATGGTCGGGTCGGAGGCGACCGGGCCGAAGACGGCCGGCTCACACCGCAGCATCGCGAATCGCGAGGCAGTCCCCGCCCGGTGCGACCGCCAGGGCCACGTCCAGGAGGGCCTTGCCGGGATGGTGGACAGCCCGCGGTTTGCGCCACGGAGTCAGAGCCTGGGATATGGCCTGGTCAAGACAGGTCTTGCGGACCGTTGCGACGAGCAGGACCGCTCCTGCCTGGGAGACGACATGGCGGCCGTCGTCCTGGACGCGGAGGCGGGATAGGACCCGATAGAGTGCTTCACCGGGGAAGCGCCTTTGGCGTTGGCAGGAACAAGGACCTCGACGATCCTCATTCTTGCTGGTCAGAGGCAATTTCTGCTTTCCCGACCGCCTGCCGGACAGCCCGCTTCATGAAAGCGCGAGGTTAGAGCTCGTGACATGATCATGGGCGGGCTTTCTTGAGGCGTCTCCAGCAGATGAGACTGCAGGCCAGGGAGACGAAGGCGTCGTGCAGGTCGAGGCGTCTTTCCCCGCGAACGGCCAGGCGTTTGAAGTGCTGCAGGAGCGAGAAGGTTGGCTCGACGACGTAGCGGAGCTTGCCCAGGTCCCTGATGTTCGGGGCGCCCTTGCGGGAGATCACCGGGAGAATGCGGCGCCGGCGCAGCTCACGCCGGTTGGGGTTGCTGTCGTAGCGCTTGTCGCCCAGAAGCGCGTCGGGGCGCCTGCGCGGACGGCCCAGCTTCCCGGCGACGGACGGGATGCCGTCGACCAGGGCCAGGGTCGCGGTCGACCGGCGACGGGCCGGTTGCCTCGCCCCCCTTTTTTCGCGCGGATGTGGGAGGCATCCACGCAGGCCCGGGTCCAGTCCAGGGCGTCGGCCGCATGGAGTTCGGCGAGCAGGATGCGGTGCAGCGTCTCGAAGACGCCGGCCTCGTGCCACCGGCCCAGCCGACGCCAGCAGGTCTGTCCCGAGCCGAACCCGAGCTCCAGCGGCAGTAGTTGCCAGCTGATGTCGTTGTAGAGCACGTACAGGATGCCCTGCAGGCACCGCCGGTCATCCACCGGCTTCGGGCCGGGCGCCTTCTGCGGCCAGGGCGTCAGCAACGGCTCGATCAACGCCCACAGTTCATCCTCCACGATCCACGGCCGACTCCCCACACCTCACGAACGGCGGAGTTGTCGTAACCGGTCACGCCCCACCAGCACACATTCACAAGATCGTGTTACGAGCTCTAAGCCGCCGAGCACGCCGCCGCCGACCCGGACCGGGGCACGCGCGCAGAATCCACTCGCTTCAACGACCGGTACCAGGCCCTGGCCTGACTGGAGGCCGAACTCGCCGGCATGACCGCCCTGACCAGCCGCACCGCCGTTTCCGGCCGAAGCAGCATCACCTCCGCGCTGCGGACATTCGACCAGACGCCCTCGCGGGCGGTCGAGCCCGACCACGGACTGCGCCAGCCGGATTCCTCGTCGGCGGCAGTGCGGGCCCTTTCGAGATGCCGCCGCATTGCTTCGACGAGTGTCGTGCGCTCTTCCGGGCGGGGACTGACGCTTTCGTACTCGAGTTGCCTTTCGAGATGGGCAACCCGCGTTTTCGCACGCGCGCACCATGCGCGGCGGCCCGTTACGCAGGCCTGTCATTCGGCTTGCGTACGGGCCGACCAGCTTTCGGTTCCGGTCATTCGCTCTGGTACTCACCGTCCTCTCCGCCCGCTTCACGGGGCGGGGCCACACGAATCCGATCGCCGGGGTGGATGAGGTCCGGATCCTCGATCTGCGGGTTCCACTCCAGAATCTGATCCAGACTCACGTGGTGCATCCGCGCGATCTTGGTGAGATTGTCACCGCGTTTCACTACGTAGAACTGCGTTTTTGTCTTTTCCATGCATCCAGCCTAAGACAATCCTCCCCGAGAACAAAGTGCGGAATTCCGTTTCGATTTCACTTTTTGATCCGGAAACCGCTTCTGCCGAAGGCGGCTTCCGCTTGGCGGAAGTCCGCCTGGCGGAAGGGCCGTTGCGGTGCCCGGTACAGCTAGTGCACCTTTTTGACATGCGCTTGTGTGGGGGCGATGAGGCTGTGACCCGCTAGGACGGGTTGCAGAGGCGATCGGATCTCGTCCCAGCGACAGTGCGGTGGCGAGCGGCCGTCCGCGTGACGCACGCAAGGCGGCGGACGAAACGCTCGCCAGGGGACCCTCTGTGCGGCGAGGCCGCACAGAGGGTCCCCCCAAGCGGTGGCGCCGCGCGGGCGCGCGCAGCTCGCGGTCATCTACGAGACAGACCCCGGGGCGGTCAGGTCCTGCTCAGCTTGGCGATCCGCAGCCCGTGCTCGGCGGCCTGCTCATGCCCCGTCTTCATCGACTCTTCGGCCAGTCCTCGAAGGTGCGCCATCTCCGGGTTCCAGAACGCGTGGGTCAGCTCCGCCTCGGCGATCTGCAGGTCGAGGCCGAAGACGTCGGCCAGGATCGTGCGCAGGTAGGGCGTGGCGTGGTCCCAGCCCTCCTTCGGGGTGCCGGGCCCGTAGCCGCCGCCCCGGCTCAGCGTCAGGAGCGCCGGCTTGCCCTTGAGCGGCCAGTCACCGTGCACCCCCACCACGGGGTGCTTCAGGATCAGGTCGATCCAGGTCTTGACCTGTTCCGGGACATTCCAGTTGTACATCGGCACCGCGAACAGGAACGCGTCGGCGGCGAGCAGTTCCGCGCCGAGACGGTCGAGGAGCTCGTGCGCCTCGGCCGGGGCCGGCGCGGCCGGGTTCACGACTTCGTGGGCGAGCGCCGTCCATGCGTCCCCGGGCAGTGGCTGGACCCCGAGGTCGCGCCGGGTCACGACGCCGCCGGGGTGCTCGGCGAGCCACGCCTGCTCGGCGGTGTCGGCGAGGGCGCGGCTCACCGACCCTTCGGTACGGATGCTCGCGTCGAGACGGAACAGGTTCACGGGGCATTCCTCCAACGTAGTTCTGCTGTGATGCAGATAGTATGTCTGGCAGAACATCTGCCTACAAGAAAAGTGATCTGACTAACAAGCCGGCGTGACGCGAGGTTCGCGAGGAACCCAGTCGGATCTCGGCTGGCGAGCAGGAAGCAGACGACATCGGCGATTTCGTTCGGATCCCCAGCGCCCTCGCGCGTTTTGCCCCATCGGGCACGGCCGTGTGCCCGCCGAGCATCGCCGCCGTTCCCTCGATGTGGACGGCTCCCGGGGAGACGGCGCCGACCCGCACACCCGACGGACCGGACTCGGACGCCCAATAGCGGGCGAGCGCTCCGGGTCGGCCTTCGAGGCGCCCTAAGCCGCACCGACCGCAGCTGGGGTTCAGGCAGTGCCCGACCCGATCAGGACGATCGATCCGCTCCGTCGGCGCACCATTTCGGGCACCAAGGCCGCTCTGCCGCGCAGGACGACGGACGCTCCTCGTCGGGCCAGTGCCTCGGCGATCGCCCGCCCGATCCACGATGTTGCCCTCGTGACCAGGGCGTTTCGTCCGCCAACTCGTTACTGACGGTCATGACACGTCTCCTTGCCATGACCGGGCCGCGACCTGCCACCCGCTGCGTCATCGCGGGGCCGGAGCGCCCCCGCCCCCAGAAAACTATGGCGGCAAGATGTTCTGCTAACAAGATTATCTGTCGCCATGCTGAAAGGTGCTACGGTGATCTGATGTCCTCCTCTGAACCCCGCGGCCGAGCGAGCGAAAGCGCCAAGTGTCTTACCTTGGACAACGACCTGGTTTGGGCCATTCGCATGATCTCGGGGGCGCTTCGGCGCGCTGCAGCCGACGCCTCAGAGACGCTGCCCGGAGGATCACGCGCCTACTTGGTACTCATGGCACTGGCCGAGGCCGAGGGCAAACCCCCCACGCAGCTCGAACTGGCCGGCCAGGTCGGTCTCGACCGAACGGTGATGACCTACCTTCTCGACGACCTGGAGGGGCAGGGCCTGCTGTCGCGACGCCCGAATCCGCAGGACCGGCGGGCTCGCCACGTGATCCTTACGGACGAAGGCCGATCGCAACTGCAGCGCATGCGAACTGATGTCGCGGCCGCTGAGGCACGGCTGCTTGTGGAGTTGACCGGAGAACAGCAGGCCCAGTTTCGAGACCTCCTGACCCGGGTTGCGCTCACCGCTCAGCGGGGCACTGTCAAAGACTGAGGTGCGTGCTGTTCCTCTCTGGAGACAACTGCCAGGTAGCACAGAAGCGGCGGTGCTGGACGGGAATCGAGACCATTCCGAATGGCGATCATGCCCGTCCAGGTGGCGGTGGCACTCACGCTTCCAGCGTCGGCGTCCGGCGGGCCTTCTCCCGCGCCGACCGGTCTCCCTCCCTGTGCATGCAGGAGCGGTTTCCGCCCGCGCGGCCAGATCCAACCCAACGCGATGTCGGTGATCATGTCCTCAGGGCCGCCGACCATGCGCCGTCTGCCGGCCTCCACGAGGATGCTGCGGGTGTCCAGGCCGTAGCGCGCGGCGGCGGTCTCGGATGGGCGCAGGAAGCTGGAGTACACGCCCGCGTAGCCGAGGGTGAGCGTCTCGCGGTCCACTTGTACCTCGCGGTCCTGCAGCGGACGTACGAGATTGTCGGCGGCGCCCATCAGCGGGAACAGATCGCATCCGTGCTCGAAGTCCCATCAGGTCGGCGACCGCGATGAAAGCCTCGAGGGGCAGTTGCCCGCGCCTGCCCCCTGCCCGGCGAGCGAGGCGTCGACGCGGACAGCGCCGCTCTCGACGGCGACGACGGTGTTCGCCATGCCCAGGGCGAGGTTGTGATGGGCGTGGATGCCCAACTCCGTGGCCGGGTCCACGACGTCACGGTAGGCGCGGAAGCGGTCGCGGACACCGTCCATGGTGAGCCGGCCGCCGGAGTCGGTGACGTAGACGCAGTGAGTGCCGTACGACTCCATGAGCCGCGCCTGGAGTGGTGAGCAAGACGCATGACAAGGTCTGACCTGCTCTTCCGCAGAGACACTTCCGCCTGACAGAAGCCGCCTTGCGCGGCAGCCACAGCCGTCAGGACTCTGTTCCCAACCACGGCACGCGGGGCGACGAAGCCCCGCCGACAGGGACGGGAACCCCATGCCTCACATGACCGCCTTCGCCAGGAACCAGTGGTACGTCGCCGCCTATAGTCACGAGGTCGGGCGGGAGTTGCTCGGACGGACGATCCTCGGTGAGACGCTCGTGCTCTACCGGACCGAGGAGGAGGGCACACCGGTCGTGCTGCACGACCGGTGTGTGCACCGCCGGTACCCGCTGTCCGAGGCCCCGACGCGCCTCGACGGCGACCGGATCGTCTGCGGGTACCACGGGTTCACGTACGACACGACCGGTACCTGCGTGTACGTACCGGGGCAGAAGCGGGTGCCGCGAACGGCCCGGGTCGCCTCCTACCCGGTCGTCGAGCAGGATTCGCTGATCTGGGTGTGGATCGGTGACCCCGCGCTCGCCGACCCGCAGAGCATCCCGCGGGCCAGGCACCTCGACTCCCCCGGCTGGGTCACCGTGCGCGGCATGGAGCCCATCGACTGCGACTACGGCCTGCTCGTCGACAACCTCCTTGACCTGTCCCACGAGACGTATCTGCACGGCGGGTACATCGGCACGCCCGAGGTCGCCGAGACGCCGATCACGACGGAGGTCGACGAGGGCGCCGGGATCGTCCGGGTGAGCCGGCACATGGACGACGCCGAGTGCCCTCCCTTCTACGCCAGGTCCACCGGCATCGAGGGGCGGATCACCCGCTGGCAGGACATCGAGTACCACGCGCCGTGCCTGTATCTGCTGCACAGCCGCATCGCCCCGGTCGGTGTGCTGCCCGAGCCGGACGGCAGCGACCCGAACGGCTTCCACACCGAGATCACGTACGCGATCACCCCGTCCGGCGACGGCAAGGTGTACGACTTCTGGGCCGTCTCCCGCGACTGGGCGACGGACGACGCCGAGGTCACCGAGTTCCTGCGCGGCAACAACCACACGGTCGTGATGCAGGACGTCACCGCGCTCAACCTGCTCCAGAAGACCCTCGGCACCGAGCGCACCGGTTACCAGGAGCTGAGCATCAACATCGACACCGGTGGTCTGGCCGCCCGCCGTATCCTCGCCCGGCTGGTGGAGCAGGGCGAGAAGCCCGTGGAGAAGGTCCAGTGACCAGTCCGACCGGCGAGATCTACCGCATCGACTGGCTGCCGGGCACCGACATCCTGCACGGCACCTGCCACTGCGGCCGTGAGCACACCGCGCAGGACCCCGTGGAGATGTGGGAGTGGATGCTCGCCCACCCGCAGGGGCATGACGTCGACGAGCCGCGAGGGAACAGCTGATGAGCGTGTACGAAGCCGAACTCGTCGTCCCGCGGCGTGAGTTCGTCGCCGACGGCGTGGTCGCCCTGACCCTGCGCCACCCGTTGGGCGAGCCGCTCCCGGCGTGGGAGCCGGGCGCCCACATCGACGTCGTGCTCGGCCCCGGGCTGGAGCGGCAGTACTCGCTGTGCGGCGATCCGGCGGACCGGTCGGCCTGGCGGATCGCGGTGCTGCGCGAGCCGGACGGCCGGGGTGGTTCGGCCCATGTGCACGAGCAGGTGGGGCAGGGCGACAAGGTCCGGGTGCGCGGGCCCCGGAACAACTTCGGCCTGGAGCCCGCCCCCCGCTACCGCTTCGTCGCGGGCGGCATCGGCATCACCCCGATCCTGCCGATGCTGGCGGCTGCCGAGGCGGCGGGCGCCGAGTGGACGCTGCTGTACGGCGGGCGCACCCGCCGGTCGATGGCGTTCGGCGAGGAACTCGCCCGGCGGTACGGGGACCGGGTGACCATCGCGCCCGAGGACGAGACGGGGCTGCTGGACCTGCCCGCGGTGCTGGACGACGTACCCGAGGGCACGCTCGTCTACTGCTGCGGCCCCGGCCCGCTGCTGGACGCGGTCGAGGAGCGCTGCCCGTCCGGAGTGCTGCGCGTCGAGCGGTTCCGGCCGAAGGAGCAGGAGACGGGCGGCGACACCGAGTTCGAGGTGCGGCTGGCGCGGAGCGGCAGGACACTCACGGTCGCGCCGGACGTGTCGGTACTGGACGCCGTGCGCGCCGCCGGGGTCGAGGTGCTCTACTCCTGCACCGAGGGCACCTGCGGCACCTGCGAGACCGACGTGCTGGAGGGCGAGCCTGACCACCGCGACTCGGTGCTCACCGACGACGAGCGCGCGGCGGGCGAGACCATGCTCATCTGTGTGTCCCGCTGCCGTGGCGGGCGGCTCGTGCTGGACCTGTGACCGGGCCGCCGCCCCTCGCCGTCCCGGTCCCGCACCGGGACGGCGGGCGGGCGCGGGCGGTCGGGACGGCCGCTGTTCGCATCCGGCGCGTACAACCCGTGTCGAGGAACAGGTCAGGGTGCCGCCCACAGGCCCCGGACGTGCGAGAGGTGCCGGGTCATCACCGCCCGTACGGCTTCCTCGTCCCGGGCGAGCAGCGCGTCCAGGATCTCCAGGTGCTCCTCCGCCGACGCCTCCAGCCGTCCCTGCTCGACGAGCGCGGTCAGTCCGTAGAGCCGGGAACGGCGTCTGAGGTCCCGTACGACGTCGACGAGATGGTCGTTGCCCGCGAGGGCCAGCAGGCCGAGGTGGAAGCGCAGGTCGGCCTCGACGTAGGCGATGAGGTCACCGGCCGCGGCGGAGGTGACTATCTCCTGGGCGACGGGCCGGAGCGCCTCCAGTGCCACCGGGTCGGCCGTGGCCGCGAGGCCCGCCGTCGTGGGGATCTCGATCAGCGCCCGGATGTGGGTGTACTCGTCCAGTTGCTTCTCGGAGACGGCCGTGACCCGGAAGCCCTTGTTGGGCACGGTGTCGACGAGGCCTTCCTTGGCGAGGTCGAGCATGGCCTCGCGCACGGGGGTGGCGGAGACGCCGAAGCGGGCGGCGAGGCCGGGGGCCGAGTAGACCTCTCCGGGGAGCAGCTCGCCGGCGATCAGGGCCGCCCGCAGCGCGTCCGCGACCCGCTCCCGGTGGCTGGGCTTCCTGCTGCCCAGCACGGGCAGGGCGGGGGTGTGCTGCGAGGCCATGACGGTCGTGGTTCCTCTCACGGTCGGATCGTGCGCGGCTCAATCGTGCGCGGCTTACAGGACGAACCCCGCCGGGAACGGGTCCTCGGGGTCCAGCAGGTACTGGGCGGTGCCGGTGATCCAGGCGCGTCCGGAGAAGCTCGGCAGCACCGCCGGGCGGCCCGCCACCTCGGTGGTGCCGAGCAGTCTGCCGGTGAACCGGGTGCCGATGAAGGACTCGTTCACGAACTCGGTGTGCAGCGGGAGTTCGCCGCGTGCGTGCAACTGTGCCATGCGGGCACTGGTGCCCGTGCCGCAGGGCGAGCGGTCGAACCAGCCGGGGTGGATGGCCATGGCGTGCCGGGAGTGGCGGGCGGTCGAGCCGGGGGCGGCCAGGTAGACGTGGTGGATGCCGTGGATGGACGGGTCCTCCGGGTGGACGGGCGGGTCCTCGGCGTTGACGGCGGCCATGAGGGACAGGCCGGCCCGGAGGATGTCGTCCTTGCGGGACCTGTCGAAGGGCAGGCCGAGACGCTCCAGCGGCAGGATGGCGTAGAAGTTGCCGCCGAAGGCGAGGTCGTACGTCACCGTCCGGCCGTCGGGGAGGGTGGCCTTGCGGTCGAGGCCGACGGCGAAGGAGGGCACGTTCCGCAGGGTGACCCCCTTGGCTGCGCCGTTCGCCACGGCCACCTCGGCGACGACCGGGCCCGCCGGGGTGTCGAGCCGGATGGTGGTGACCGGTTCGGTGACCTCGACCATGCCGGTCTCGACGAGCACGGTCGCCACGCCGATCGTGCCGTGCCCGCACATCGGCAGATAGCCGGAGACCTCGATGTAGACGACGCCCCAGTCGCAGTCGGGCCGGGTCGGCGGCTGGAGGATGGCGCCGCTCATGGCGGAGTGCCCGCGCGGCTCGTTCATCAGCAACTGCTTGATGTCGTCGCGGTGTTCGCGGAAATACAGTCGCCGCTCGTTCATGGTGGCGCCGGGGATGGTGCCGATGCCGCCGGTGATCACGCGGGTCGGCATGCCCTCGGTGTGCGAGTCGACGGCGTGCAGGACGAGTCTGCTGCGCATGATCCCTACGACAATCCGGCCGCTACGGCCTTCTCGGTGGCGGCCCGGACGGCGGCCTCCTGCCCGGGCAGCAGCGGCATGCGCGGCGGGCGGCAGGGTCCGCCGTGGCGGCCGACGAGGTCCATGGACAGTTTGATGGCCTGGACGAACTCCACCCGCGAGTCCCACCGCAGCAGCGGATGCAGCTGCCGGTACAGGGACCGCGCGGTGTCGAGGTCGCCGTCGACGGCCGCGTGGTACAGCTCGACGGACGCCTGGGGCAGCGCGTTCGGGTAGCCCGCCACCCAGCCCTTCGCGCCCGCGACGGCCAGCTCCAGCAGGACGTCGTCGGCGCCGATCAGCAGGTCGAGTTCGGGGGCGAGTTCGGCGATGCGGTAGGCCCGGCGGACGTCTCCGGAGAACTCCTTCACTCCCCGGATGTACCCCTCCCCGTGCAGCCGGGCGAGCAGCTCCGGCACGAGGTCGACCTTGGTGTCGACGGGGTTGTTGTACGCGACGACCGGCAGGCCCGCCTTCGCGACCTCGGCGTAGTGGGCGAGGACGGAGCGCTCGTCGGCGCGGTAGGCGTTCGGCGGCAGCAGCATCACCGCCCGGCACCCGGCCTCGCCCGCCTGCTCGGCCCAGCGCCGGGACTCGGCGGACCCGTACGCGGCGACGCCGGGCATGACGCGCTGCCCGCCGATCGCGGCGACGGCCGTCTCGACGACCCGGGCGCGCTCCTCGGGGGTGAGCACCTGGTACTCGCCGAGGGAGCCGTTCGGCACGACGCCGTCACAGCCGTTGTCGACCAGCCAGGCGCAGTGCTCGGCGTACTTGTCGTAGTCCACGGAGAGGTCGTCGTTCAGCGGGAGCGCGGTGGCGACGAGGACGCCGTGCCAGGGGCGGGGGTCGGTCATGACAGTTCCTCCTGGGTGTGTTGCCGTGCGAGGACGCCGAGCGGTACGGGACGGGCGAACGGCCTTCGGGGCGGGACGGGCGGGCAGCCGGCGAGGCCCGCGACGGCGGCTGCGCACACCCGGCCCTGGCACCAGCCCATTCCGGCCCGGGTCAGCAGTTTCACGGTGCGCTCGTCGCCCGCTCCGAGGTCCAGGGCGTCGCGCACGGCACCGGCGGTGACCTCCTCGCAGCGGCAGACCACGGTGTCGTCGGTGGCCTGCTCGGGCCAGTGCGCGGGCGGCGCGTAGGCGGCATGCAGGGCGGCTGCGGAACTCCTGAGCTTCGTACGGGCCTTGAGGGCGGCGGGTGCCGGGTCGGGGGTGGTGCCGCGCAGGGACGCGGCGGCGGCGCACCCGGCGATGTGCCCCTCGGCGAGGGCGAGGGCCGCGCCGCCGATACCGGTGGACTCCCCGGCCGCCCACACGCCGGGCACGTCCGTGCGCTGCTCGGTGTCGACGGCCACGGCGAGCCCGTCCAGGCCGCAGCCGAGGCCCACCGCCAGGTCGGTGTGCGGGAGCATGCCGTGGCCGACGGCCAGGGTGTCGCAGGGCAGTTGCCGCTCCGTGCCGGGCCGGACGCGTCCGTCGGTGTCGAGGGCGGCGACCGTGACGCCGGTCAGCCGGTCGTCGCCGTGGGCGCGGACGACGGTGTGGCGGGTCAGCACCGGCACGCGGTGGCGCAGCAGCCGGGCAGCGTATCCGGCGCCCTCCGGGAGCTTGCCGGCCAGGGCCCGGCCGTGGCGGGCCAGGCGCCCGGGGCCGGTCGACTCGACGAGCGCGGCGACCTCGACGCCGGCTGCGGCGAGCCCGGTCGCCACGGGCAGCAGCAGCGGTCCGGTCCCGGCCACGACGGCTCTGCGCCCCGGCACCACGAGTCCGCCCTTGAGCATGGCCTGGGCGCCCCCGGCGGTGACGACGCCCGGGAGCGTCCAGCCGGGGAAGGGCAGCACGTGTTCGTATCCGCCGGTGGCCAGGAGCACGGCACGGGCGTGCACTTCGGCCGGTTCCTCCTGCTCCGGGCCGAGCAGCGCGTGCACGGTGAAGCCGCCAGACTTCCGTTCGACGCACCACACGTGATGGTCCGTCAGTACCCGTACGGAGCTGGCGGCGAGGCCGTCCCGCAGTCGCTCCCAGGTTCGCCACTGGTGGTGCAGCGCCTCGGGGCGCCCGGCTCCGAGCCCGGCGGCGGGCTGCCGGTAGAACTGCCCGCCGGTCTCCGTCGCCGCGTCGACGAGCGCGACCCGCGTGCCGCGCGCGGCAGCCGCAAGCGACGCGGCCAGCCCGGCCGGTCCGGCACCGATCACGGCGAGTTCAGTCCGCATGGCCTGTCGCCTCCTGCGTGGCGATCACGTCACCCGGCCGCACCGGGAGCAGGCAAGCCCGTTGGTTGGGGCGGCCGTTGACGGTCACCAGGCAGTCGAAGCAGACGCCGATCCCGCAGAACACCCCGCGCGGACGGCCCTCGCCCCGGGTGGTGCGCCAGGAGGTGACGCCCGCCGCCCACAGCACGGCGGCGACCGTCCGGCCCGGCAGCGCCTCGACCGGCCGCCCGTCGAACGTGACCGTGAAGGCGGGGCCGGGTCCGGCCGCCGCCAGCTCCAGTGGATTCACTCCGCCTCCTCGGGAAAGCGGTCGGGGCGGAACGGGACGAGGTCCAGGTCGGGTGTCCGTCCCGTCAGCGCCTGGGCGATCAGGTGTCCGGTGCCGGTGGCGAGACCGATGCCAGCGCCCTCGTGCCCGCAGGCGTGCAGGAGTCCGGGCGCCCGGGGGTCGGGGCCGATCGCGGGCAGATGGTCCGGCAGATACGGGCGGAAGCCCGCGTACGTCCGCATGGCCCGGACTCCGGCGAGGAACGGGAAGAGCCGCGTCGCGCCCGCCGCCAGCGCCCGCAGCGCCGGGAGCGACAACGACCGGTCGAAGCCGACCCGTTCGCGGCTGGCGCCGATGAGGACCGGCCCGGCGGGTGTGCCCTCGACCACCGGGGAGGTCTGGAGGTCCGCCGAGTCGCTGGCGACGTCGGCCACGTAGTCGGCGGCGTACACCTTGTGCCGGATCCGGGTCGGCAGCGGCTCGGTGACCAGGACGAAACCGCGCCGGGGCAGCACCGGCAGCGACACCCCGGCGCGGGCCGCCACCTCGCCGCCCCAGGTGCCGGACGCGTTGACGACCGCCGGGGCGTGGACGTCGCCCCGGTCGGTACGCACCCCGCGCACCGCGCCGTCGGGGCCCCGCAGTACCCCGGTCATCTCACGGCCGGTGAGCAGCCGGGCGTTCGAGGCGCGCAGCAGGTGCGCCGCCGCCAGGGCGGGCATCACCTGGGCGTCCTGCGGGTAGTGCACGCCGCCCGCGAGGCCGGGGGTCAGGTACGGCTCCAGGTCGGGGAGCCGGCCGGGCGGCACCGGGACCGCCTCGACCCCGGCCGCGCGCTGCCCGGCGGCGAGTGTCTCCAGGCCGGCCAGGGCTTCGCCGGTGCCGGCGACGACGACCCCGCCCTTGGCCTCGTACTCGACCGCCTTCCCCAGCCCCTCCTGGGCCAGTTCGGACCACAGCCGGGCGGACAGCAGGGCCAGGTCGAGCTCGGGCCCGGGCTCCTTGTCGGAGACGAGGAGGTTGCCCTCCCCCGCGCCGGTCGTACCGCCGGCCACCGGGCCCCGGTCCACCACGACGGTGTCCAGGCCCGCACGGGCCGTGTACAGGGCGCAGGCGGCGCCCACAACTCCGGCTCCGACCACCACGACATCGCAGGTCAGCGGCTTGCTCACGTCAGTACTATGTCACACATCACCCTGGCTGGGAATGGGGCGGACGCTGGTGACGCGGCCCTGCGGTGATGTGGTGACCGGGAGGAACCGGCGGGGCTCAGTCGCCCGCCCGCACGACCCTCAGATGGGAGGCGTTACGGCGCGTCCGGCGGTCCCTGGACGGGGTGCGGCGGGCCTCGCGCAGCGCGAACGTGAGCCGGGTGCAGCCCAGTTCCTCGAGCGTCCTGGACGTCTCGACGACGATCCGGCAGTCGGTGGCGCCCCAGCGCGGATCCGGGTGCAGCAGCGGCCGTACGGCGCCGTCGTGCTCGACGGCGCTCTCGCCGACCGAGCGGATCCAGTGCGGCAGGCCGTGCCGGTAGGCGGCCTCCATGATCGGGTCCTGGGCGATGTCGCGGCGGATGGCCTGGAGGCCGTGGTCGGGGCCGTGGCTCTCCACGGTCCGCGCGAAGTGCGCGAGCATCGGCAGGCACCAGCTCGCCTCGTGCTCGCCGAGCACCGTGGGAGCGTCGGGGTGGAACAGCACGAACCTGAGGAAGTTGTCGCCCGGCATGGCCGTCGGATGCGGGCCGACACCACCGAAAAGTGACCGGAAGGCACTGTTGGCCAGCACCACGTCCCAGCAGTGGTCGACGACGAGCGAGGGGAAGGAGACGGCCTCCAGAAGCCCGGAGTAGTCCTCCAGGTAGGCCTGGACATCGGAAGTCTCGGGGACGGGCCGCGGTGCCGGCCGCTGCCCTCCTGCCTGATATGCCATCGGGAGGTCACCCCTCTTGCCTGTGCGGCCCTGACGCGGCGCCCCGATCCTGATGCCCGGAACTGAGGCGTGTCAACTATCGTGGCATTTCGTGCTGGTTGACGGCTGAAATTGGCCACAGTTGTGGCGAGACCTGGATGTGAGTTCGAAGCACCGGCTACGCTCCGGGAAGTTAACGCCGGGGTAGGTCACGGCATCCACTTGTGAGAAGCCTGTGAGAGACGTAGGAGATCTGTCGGTGACGGGTGGCTTCGTCGAAGGTCCGGGCGCCACACCGACGGCCGTGCTGGCGGCCGTCGTCTCCCGTGTCACCGCGCTCGCCGACCGGCTCGGCGTGCCGCACGCCGAGGTCTTCGACATCGGCCGGCTGTCCGTCGCCTCCGGCGTCCCGGAACCCGTGGTCAAGGCCCTGCTCGGCGGCCGGCCGGCGGGCGAGCCCGATGTGCAGGCCCGGTTCCTCCAGCGCCTGGACCTGCTGCGCCGGACCCGGCTCAAACCCAACGGCCGGAAGTACACCCAGCAGGAGATCGCCGACGGCGCGGGCATGTCCCGGCAGCAGGCCGGCGCCCTCATCAACGGCGACCGGCGGCCGACCATGGAGCACTGCGACGCCCTCCAGCGGTTCTTCCGGGTGCACGCCGGTTTCCTCACGGCCGAGGACCCCGAGGCACTGGTGAGCGCCCTCCAGCACACCGAGCAGGAGCTGCTCCAGAAGCTCGCCGACCGCGAGCGGGAGGCGGCCGCGGCAGCCGACGACCCGCTGGAGCGGCTGTTGCAGGACCACGGCGTGCGCGGCATCGCCTGGCGGGCCGCGCAGCTGCCCACCGACCAGCACCGCGACAAGGTGGCGGAGTGGCTGGACATGCTCCTGGAGAGCGTCAAGCGGCCCGAGTCGTGACCGTGGGGAGAACTGTGGGCATCGGTAAGGAAATGCGCCGCCTGTGCGGCGAACTGGTCGCGGAGCTGACCCTCCCCGCGCCGGCGCGGCCCGACGCGCTGTACGCCGCGCTGTGCGATGCCATGAGCAGACGCCGGGGCCGCCCCGTCCACTTCCGTACGGCCGCCTTCCCGCCCGGGACCGCGAGCGGGCTGTGGCTCGACATGGCCGAGCAGGACCTCGTCGTGATCGAGGAACGCACCGCTCCCGACCACCAGTTGGTGATCCTGGGCCACGAGCTGTGGCACATGAAGGCGGGACACTGCTCCCACCACGTCGAGGGCGCCGCCGTCGCGGCCCGGCTGCTCCACGACGGCGCCGACCTCCAGGCGACGGTGCTGAAGGTCGCCGCCCGCACCCGTTTCGACCTCGACGACGAGAAGGAGGCCGAGAGCTTCGGCCTGCTGCTGGCCAGCAAGTGCCGGTCCTGGCTGGCGGGTTCGGCGTCCCGGGGGCCCGTGCAGCGGGACCATCTGGCGGGGCGGATCGAGGCGTCACTGGGCTACCCGGGGTCGCAGGGCTGAGCGGCCGGCAGCGCGGGCCGAGGTGGGGTCCGGCCTGCGCCGAGCGGGCGAACCCACGGGCGGCGGGGCCGGATTGTCAGTGGTGGGCGGCAAGCTGGAGGTGCGTCCCGTGTGTGCGGGGCGTGCGCGCCCTTCAGGGCGCGGGACCGATGACGCCGACACGGGGAGAGCCGACCGATGCCCACCGCCGTACTGACCGACCGTGAACGCACCGCCGTCCAGGCCTATCTGCGGCTGCTGCACACCGTCCGGGCCGCCTTCGACCTGGAGACGGGCCCGCCCGGCGCCCACCGGCCCCCTGTCGTCCCGCCCGGCGTCCTCGCCGAGGCGGAGGAGGCCCTCGACCGAGCGGGCCTCACCGGCAACGAGGAAGCGTTCTTCCGCCTGCTCCAGAGCTGGTGCCCCGAGCCGGGGCCCTGAGCCGGAACCCTGAGCCGACGGCCGATGACACGGCGACCCGGCAAGCCTGATCGCCGGTCTCAGTCGTGCGGTACGGCGACCGCCGTCGCGACCAGGCCGCGGTCGGCGGTCCAGTGGCCGTCGAAGTGGCCCAGGCGGCGGGCGCCGACCCGTGGGCCGGGGACGAGGAGCGTGGCGCGGAAGGTACCGCGCGGTTCGCCGGGGTCGGCGGAGATCTCGATGTCGGCCTCCGCGAAGTCCAGCCACGCGCCGGTGAGCGGGAACCACGCCTTGTAGACGGACTCCTTCGCGCTGAACAGCAGCCGGTCCCAGTGGACGTCGGGGCGCTGTGCGGCCAGCCGCCGCAGGCGCTCGGCCTCGGCCGGCAGGGAGACGGCGGGCAGCACCCCCTCGGGCAGCGGCCCGTGGACCTCGGCGTCGATGCCCAGGGAGGCCAGGTCGGTGGCGCGGACCAGGGCGGCGGCGCAGTAGCCGTCGCAGTGGGTCATGCTGCCGGCCAGCCCGGCCGGCCAGCGCGGGGCGCCGCGTTCCCCGGGCAGGATCGGCTGCGGCGGCACGCCGAGCTTCTCCATGGCCCGGCGGGCGCAGGAGCGGACGACGGTGAACTCCCGGCGCCGCTTGGCGACCGCCCGGGTCACGAGCGCCGCCTCCTCGGGGTACAGCGGGGTGTCCGCGCCGTCGTTGCCGTAGGCCTCCACGGTGACGACGGTCTGGGGCAGCAGTTCCCCGATCACCGCTCCTCGCCCTCCCTCGGCAGGATGCGCCGCAGCCGCCCCGGCTCACCGGACCGCTTGCGCCACTCCCGGGGGTAGCCCACGGACACCTCTTCGAATCGCACGCCCTCGTGCCAGGTGGTGCGGGGGATGTGCAGATGGCCGTAGACCATCGTGTGGACGGGGAATCTGCGGTGCCAGTCGGCGGTCAGTCCCGTGCCGCACCACATGGCGAACTCGGGGTGCCACAGGACGTCCATCGGGTGCCGGTGCAGCGGGTAGTGGTTGACGGGGATCACGGGCAGGCCGTCGGGCAGTTCGGCGAGTCTGCGTTCGGTCTCGGCGACCCGGTCCCGGCACCAGTCCTCCCGACTCGGGTACGGGTCGGGGTGCAGCAGGTACTCGTCGGTGCACACGATGCCCGTACCCTGGGCGTACGCCAGGCCCTGCTCCTTGGTCGCGCACCCGGACGGCAGGAACGAGTAGTCGTACAGCAGGAACAGCGGTGCGACGGCCACGGGGCCGCCGGGGCCGTCCCAGACGGGGTAGGGGTCCTCCGGTGTCGTCACGCCGAGGTCCCGGCACAGCTCGACCAGGTGGTCGTACCGGGCGACGCCGCGCAGGGTGACGGCGTCGCTCGGATGGGTCCACAGCTCGTGGTTGCCGGGCACCCAGACGACCTTGCGGAAGCGGGCCGCGAGCGTCTTGAGGGTCCAGCGGATGTCCGCCACGGTCTCCGCGACGTCCCCGGCGACGAGCAGCCAGTCGTCGTCCGTCCCGGGCCGCATCCCTTCGACCAGGGCGCGGTTCTCCGGGTAGCCGATGTGCAGATCGCTGATGGCCAGCAGTTGTCCGGCGCCACCGGCCGTCGACGTCACCCCTCGTCCCCCTCCACGCCCCCACCGCGAACGCCACCACGAGATCACATCACCGCGCCCGGGGACAAGGGCGGCCGGACGGCCGGGAATCGGAATCCGTAACCCGCGCGTTGCACGACTCGGCCCGCCGAAGCCGTATGATCTGCCCCAACACCACCGCTAAGAACTTCCCTTTCACAGGGGCGGTTTGGTGACCCTCCATTCATCCTGCCCGGGCACGGGCTGCTGAGCCCTGCCCGCGAACCGTGAAAGGCGGCCTGCATGGTCTCTCGCGTACGCGTCTGGCTCAACCGCACGTACGCGGAGAACGTGTTCTTCATGGATCAGCTGCGGAGAAATCCCAGCGACCGGGCCGTCGAGATCCATGCCACGCACGGCGACCCCGACTCCCCCGTGCTGGCCGCCGCCGACACCGCCGAGCTGGAACCCGAGAACCTCTCCCCCGCCGGGTACGTCGAGTACGCGCTCGACCAGTGCGCGCGGCGCGGCATCGACGTGTTCGTGCCCCGGCTGCACCAGGCGGCGATCGTGGCGCACCGCGCCGAGTTCGAGGCGGCCGGTACGGCGGTGCTGGCGCCGCCGCCCGAGGCGGTGGCCGTCTTCCAGGACAAGGTGATCGCCTACGAGGCGGTCCAGGCGATCGGCGTGCCGGTGCCGCCGTGGTGGCGGGTCCGGTCGGGTGACGAACTCGTCGCCGCCGTGGAGGCTTTGGAGGCCGCCGGGCACAAGGCGTGCTTCAAGCCGGCGTCGGGGGCGGGCGGGGTGGGCTTCCGCGTGATCACGCGCTCGCCCTTCTCGCTGATGCACCTGAGCGGGTTCCCGAGCCCGTACGTGCCGCTCGACCTGGTGCTGGAGGCGCTGGGGCGGGCCGAGGAGCCCGTCGACTGGATGGTGATGCCGCGCCTGGAGCAGCCCGAGGTGTCGGTGGACTGCCTGACCGGTCCGGACAACCGGGTCCGGCTGGCCGTCGGCCGCACCAAGAACGGCCGCCGCCGGGGCTTCACGCTGCACGAGCGGTGGCTGGACCCGGCCCGGCGGATCGCGGAGGGCTTCGGTCTGCACTACCTGTCCAACATCCAGTTCCGCATGTTCGGCGACCGGCCGGTCCTGATGGACGTCAACACCCGCCCGGCCGGCGGCCTGCACCAGCTGTCGCTGTGCGGGGTCAACGCCCCCTGGGCCGCCGTCCAGCTGGCGCTCGGCGAGGACCCGGGCGAGGTGGTCCCGCCGTTCCTGGGCCAGGACTACACGGTGGTGTCGGGGCCGCGTCCGCTGCGGCCGGTGCAGCTGCCGCAGCAGCGGCCGGAGGCGACGGAGCAGCAGCCGCTGCCCGCGGTGCCGGCCGGCTCCGTCGAGACGGCGGCCCCGCAGGCCACGGTGGGGGCCCTGCCTCTCTAGCCCCTGTCCCCGCCCAGCGCCTGTCCTCCGCTATGTGCCGTACCCCCATGCCTGGGCCAGTTCCCTCAGGCGTGGGGGGAGTTCGACACCCGGGTCGGCGCCGCGGGCCGACTGGATGCGGCCGGACTTGATGGTGCTGGACCAGTCGCCGAGCTGCGGGCGGAAGGTGCCGTGGTCCTTGCTGCCGTAGTCGAGCATGGCGGGCTCCCAGGGGACGCCGAGGTGGTCGCAGATGCCCCGGGTGACCTTCTCCGGCTCGGCGGTGAGCTCCTCGTAGGTGATCACATGGGGGTCGAGGTTCAGACGGGCCTCCTCCAGCTTCTCGCTGTAGTCGAGGACCTCGGTGCGAACGGCCTCGTGATCGGGGTCGCTGCGGCGGGCGGTGAGGGACGTGACGACCGCGCCGGGGTGGCGGAGCAGCAGGATGTAGCGGGCGTTCGGCCAACATCGGCGCAGGCGGGGCCAGATGAGGGTGTTCGGCGGGGTCTTGTCGACGATGACGTCCTTGCCGCTGCGGCTGAGCTCCAGGTGCAGCACCCGGTCCCACAGCACGTGTTCCAGCTCGTCCTTGTCGAGGTGGAGCGCCCGCATGGCGTCCGCGGTGAAGTCGCGGGACAGGTGGACGTGCACCGTGCGCAGGTGCATCTCGTGCGGGGCGCGGATGCGGCTGTGGCTGTTGAGCAGGACGCGCAGCAGGGTCGAACCGGAGCGCACCGACGACAGGACGAAGACGGGCGAGTCGACCAGCCGGGGCGCGGGCGGGGCGGTGTAGGTGTCGGCTGCCGGGCGGGGGGCGGGGATGGCGTCAAGGGTCCGGCGCGGTGGACTGACCGCTTGCATCACCAGCCTTCCGCGACGCTTCAGGCCCTTGCCGATCGCAGCCATACGCGGGTCTCGCACGGTGACACCTTTCGTTCGCGTTGTGCGTTCCGCATCCCAGGGGGACGGGGCGAACTCAAGGTGTCCACAAGGCGAACCGGCGTGCTCACGAGCGTCCACACACCGCCCGTGAGCAGGCCACTTACCCGTTTCTTAAACTTTCGTCAGAACCGGCCGGCGCCGCGGTACAGCTCCAGTTCCCCTTCCAGTTCGACGGCCAGCACCGTGGCGTGCGGGTCGAGGTCCGGCGCGGCGGGCGGCTCGATCCAGAGGATGCCCGGGGTCTCGTGGAGGCCGCCGGTGACGCGGTGGGCCAGTTCCGTGCCGCTGCCGAGCACCGACACCTTGCGGACCTTTCCGAGGAGACCGCGCACGTTGATCTCGGCGCGTGGGGCGTCGAAGAGGATCAGGTAGAGGGTGCGGCGGTCCTCGGAGAGGGTGCTCGGGCCGTAGTGGTGGCCCGGCGGGAGTCCCCGTTCGGTGCCGTACACCGCTTCCGCGTGCCGGGCGATCCAGGCGCCGAGCCCTTCCAGCCGCTCCGCCTGCTCGGCCGGGATGGTGCCGTCCTCCCGCGGGCCGACGCTGAGCAGCAGGTTGCCTCCGCCCCCGATGGTCTCGGTGAAGTAGCGGATCAGCTGGTCGACCGACTTGTGGTTGTGGTCGTGGTGCTGGTGGCCCCAGGAGTCGTTGATCGTCAGGCACAGCTCCCAGGGGCCCTCGGGCGGGACGACCGGGGCGCCCTGTTCCGGCGTCGCGTAGTCGCCCTCGCTGAGCATGCGGGCGTTGAAGACGACGTCCGGTACCTCGGAGCGGATGAGCGCGGCCAGCTCGGGGATGCGCCACTGCTCCTCGCTGCGGTCCCACTCGCCGTCGAACCACAGCAGGTCGGGCTTGTAGCGGGAGGTCAGTTCGCGGATCTGGCCGTCTCGGTAGGCGAGGAACCTCTCCCAGGCCTGAAGGTCCTCGTCCTCGGCGGCGACCTCCGAGTAGCGGTTGTCCTCCAGCTCCGGTGGGCGGCCGGGCTTGCGGGTGGAGGCGTAGTCGGGGTGGCTCCAGTCCGAGTGCGAGTAGTAGAGCCCGACCTTGAGGCCCTGCTCGCGCAGGGCGTCGGCGTAGCCGGCGATCAGGTCGCGGCCCACGTTCAGGTCGCCGTGGGCCGTGTCCCACAGGGCGACGCCGTCGTGGTGGCGGCTGGTCAGCACGGCGTACTTCGCTCCGGCCCGCGCGAAGAGCCTCGCCCAGTCGCGCGGGTCGTAGCGGGAGGCCGTGAAGCGGTCCAACTGGGACATGTACCGGTCGTAGGGGACGATGTCGTCGTAGAACGACCAGGACTCCTGGACGCCGTCGACGGCGTAGATGCCCCAGTGGACGAAGATCCCCAGCTTCGCGTCGGTGAACCAGGGTTGCATGGCCATGGGTCAGCCCCTGCGCAGACGCAGTGTCAGGATCTGGAAGGGCCGCAGTGCGACGGGGACACCGCCGTCGCCGTCCACGCCCGCCTCCTCGAGCGGTCGTTCCAGCAGGTCGGTGATCTGCGCGCCGGCGAGCGGGAATCCGGTGCGCAGCACCCCCTGGGCCCGGCCGCCGCGGGACTCGTAGAGCCGTACGACGACGTCGCCGGAGGCGTCGTCGGCGAGCTTGACCGCCTCCACCGTCACGCCCTCGCCCTCGACGGAGACGACCGGTGCGGGGGCACCCGCCGCGTCGGCCACCCGGAGCGGGAGGTTGAGGGCGTAGCCCTCGGCGACGGCGTCCTCGATGGTCGCGCCGGGCAGCAGCGCGTAGGTGAAGCGGTGCCGGCCCTGGTCGGCCTCGGGGTCCGGGATGCGCGGCGCCCGGACCAGGCTGAGGCGGACGGTGGTCGTGGTGCCGCCGTCCTCGCGCACCGTGCGGGAGACGTCGTGGCCGTACGTCGAGTCGTTGATGACCGCGACGCCGTAGCCGGGTTCGCCGAGGTGCACCCAGCGGTGGCCGGAGACCTCGAAGCGGGCCGCCTCCCAGCTGGTGTTGGTGTGGGTGGGGCGCTGGATGTGGCCGAACTGGATCTCGGCGGAGGAGTGCGGGGCGCGGATGTCGACCGGGAAGGCCGCCTTGAGGATCTTCTCCGTCTCGT
This sequence comes from Streptomyces sp. SID5464, assembly GCF_009862985.1. Taxonomy (NCBI): domain Bacteria; kingdom Bacillati; phylum Actinomycetota; class Actinomycetes; order Kitasatosporales; family Streptomycetaceae; genus Streptomyces; species Streptomyces sp. SID5464. The sequence continues at coordinate 163,484 of NZ_WWIQ01000071.1, forward strand.
GCCAGTCGATGTCCGTCTCGATGTCGATCCGGGGGCTGCCGGCGCGGACGGTGATCGTCTGGGTGATCGTCGAGCCCTTGCCGAAGGACCGCTCCACGCGGATCGCGCCGACCAGCGGGTCCTGCTCGACGACCGTGACGGACGAGGCGTCGAGGAGGTCCGTGTAGCGGTTCTTGTAGTGCTTGTCGATGTCCCAGGCGTCCCAGTAGTTGGGCAGGTCGGTGTGCAGGCGGAGCAGGTTGCCCGGCTCGGCGAGGACTTCGCGGCGGGCGCGCAGGTCGTAGACGGACGACAGGGTGCCGTCCTCGGCCACCTCCACGCGGACGAGCCCGTTGTCGAGGACCCGGCCGTCCACCGTCACCGGCTGCGCCGGCTCGGCCCCGGCGAGGGGCGCGGAACCGCTCGCGGGCACCTCCACGTACACCGGTGCGCCGTCGGCGGTGCGGACCACCTCGGCACGGTCGTAGGGACTGGTGTTGAAGACGCGGGTCCCGCCGGAGCCGAGCGCGGCCACCGCCTCGGCGGTCAGCGCCTGCAGCTCACGGGCCACGCGGGCGTACTCGGCCTCGGCCTCGCGGTGCACCCAGGCGATGGAGGAGCCGGGCAGGATGTCGTGGAACTGGTGCAGCAGCACCGTCTTCCAGAGCCGGTCCAGCTTCTCGTACGGGTACGCGTAGCCCGGCGCGTGCAGCGCGGCCGTGGTCGCCCACAGTTCGGCCTCGCGCAGGAGGTGCTCGGAGCGGCGGTTGCCCTGCTTGGTGCGGGCCTGGGAGGTGTAGGTGGCGCGGTGCAGCTCCAGGTAGAGCTCGCCGACCCAGACGGGTGCGTCCGGGTACTCCTCGCGGGCCTTGGCGAAGAACTCGTCGGGGTGTTCGACGACGACCTTCGCGGAGCCCTCCAGGTCCGCCAGCCGGCGGGCGCGTTCCATGATCTCGCGGGTGGGGCCGCCACCGCCGTCGCCCCAGCCGAAGGGGGCCAGGGAGCGGGAGGCGCCGCCCTTCTCCTGGTAGTTGCGGACCGCGCGGGACATCTCCTCGCCGCTGAAGCGGGCGTTGTAGGTGTCGACCGGCGGGAAGTGGGTGAAGATCCGGGTGCCGTCGATGCCCTCCCACCAGAACGTGTGGTGGGGGAACTTGTTGGTCTGGTTCCAGGAGATCTTCTGGGTGAGGAACCACTCGTTCCCGGCGAGCTTGGCGATCTGCGGGTAGGCGGCGTTGTAGCCGAAGGAGTCCGGCAGCCAGACGCCCTTGGTCTCGATGCCGAAGTGGTCCATGAAGAACCGCTTGCCGTGGACGAACTGGCGGGCGACGGCCTCGCCGCCGGGCAGGTTGCCGTCGGACTCGACCCACATGCCGCCCACGGGCGCCCACTGGCCGTTCTTGACCGACTCCTGGATGCGGGCCCAGACCTTGGGGTAGTTGTCGCGCACCCACTCGTACTGCTGGGCCTGGGAGCAGGCGAAGATGAAGTCGTCGTACTCGTCGGCCAGGGACGTGACGTTGGAGAAGGTGCGGGACGTCTTGCGCTTGGTCTCGCGGATCGGCCAGAGCCAGGCCGAGTCGATGTGGGCGTGGCCCACCCCGGAGACCGTGTGCGCGCTGGCGTGCGCGGGCTTGGACAGCACCGGCTTCAGCGCCTCGCGCACCGCGGCGGCCGAGCCGGAGACGTCGTCCAGGTCCAGCCGGTCCATCGCCCGGTCGAGCGCGTGCGCGATCTCGTGCCGGCGCGGGTCGTGCTCGCCGAGTTCCAGCATGAGCTCGCGCAGCACCTGGACGTCGAGGTCGAGGTGCCAGACCTCCTCGTCGAGGATGGCGATGTCGGCGCTGCGGAAGGTGTAGAGCGGCTTGTCGCCGGCGGTGAGCTTGTCGCCGAGCGGGGTGGTCTTCGAGAAGTTGTCCGCGAGGATGTCCGGGTTGGAGGCGGCCTCGACCAGGTACTCGACCGTCTCGCCGCCCGTCGCCGGGTTGGCGATCGCCACGTACTGGTTGAGCGGGTTGACGGCCTTCAGCGGGGTGCCGTCCGTGAGGTGCACCAGGGCCTCGGCCTGGTTGCCGGGCCAGTCGCCCACGAAGCCGAGGTCGATGACGGCCTCGACGCGGCGTCCCGCCCACGCCTCGGGCACCTGGCCGCGCATGCGGAACCAGGTGGTGCCCCAGGGCGGTCCCCAGGGGGTGCCCATCGCGAACGGCGCGTACGAGGCGGCGGCGGCCTCCTCGAACGGGACCGGCTCCCCCGGGGCCTGCCAGGCCTCGACCTCGAAGGGGACGGTGGCCGCGTAGATCGCGGTTTTGATGCGCTGATCGTGGAGGCGCTGCACGCGCTCCTCGATACGGCGGCTTTCGTCGTGCATGAGATGTCTCCAGGAAGCGGGAAGCCGGGGGGAAAGCGCTTACCGAACGGTGCTCACCTAAGGTACGCGAGCCCGGGGTGGACCTCGGTGTAGCCCTCGACCAGCCTGCGGGCCACGTTGACGGAGTCGACGAGCGGGTGCAGGGCGAAGGCCTTCACGGCCGTCGTACGGGAGCCGGAGTCGGCGGCGGCCAGCACCTCGCGCTCGACGGCCTTGACCGCGCAGACCAGCCCGGTGGCGTGGCCGGGCAGCGGGTCGACGGCGACGGGGTGGGCGCCGTTGGCGTCGACGAGGCAGGGCACCTCGATGACGGCGTCGGTGTCCAGGACGGACAGGGTCCGCTGGTTGCGGACGTTGAGGATCAGGGTCGTGCGCTCGTCGCGGGCGATCGCGCGCATCAGGGCGAGGGCCACCTTCTCGTAGCCGCCGGACAGGTCGTCCTCGTCGCGTTCGCCCGCGCCCGCGGTCTCGCGGTTCTCGGCCATGTAGGTGGCCTCGCGCTCGGCGCGGGTCTGGTCCCAGACCTTGAGGGCGGGGGCGTCCGGGTTGCTCATCTCGGCGTAGAAGCGGGCCTGCTGGTCGTGCAGGAAGGCGCCGCGGGTCTTCTCGGCCTGCTGGTAGGCCCGTACGGCTTCCCGGTTGAAGTAGTAGTAGTGCAGGTACTCGTTGGGGATCGCGCCCAGGGACTGGAGCCAGTCGACTCCGAAGAGCTTGCCCTCCTCGAAGGAGCCGAGCAGGTCCGGGTCGGCGAGCAGGCGCGGCAGCTCGTCCCGGCCGGCGACGCGCAGGCCGCGTACCCAGCCGAGGTGGTTGAGGCCGACGTAGTCGATCCAGGCCTCCTTGGGGTTCGCGCCGAGCACCCGGGCGATACGGCGGCCGAGGCCGACCGGGGAGTCGCAGATGCCGATGACGCGGTCGCCGAGGTGGCGGGACATGGCCTCGGTGACCAGGCCGGCCGGGTTGGTGAAGTTGATGACCCAGGCGTCCGGCGCCAGGCGGGCGACCCGCCGGGCGATGTCGACGGCGACCGGGACGGTGCGCAGACCGTAGGCGATGCCGCCCGCGCCGACCGTCTCCTGGCCGAGGACGCCCTCGGCCAGGGCCACCCGCTCGTCGTCCGCCCGGCCCTGAAGTCCGCCGACGCGGATCGCGGAGAACACGAAGTCGGCGCCGCGCAGGGCCTCGTCCAGATCGGTGGTGGCGGTCACCTCGGGCGCGTCGGGGACACCGGCCGCCTGCTCGGCGAGGACGCGGGTCACGGCGGACAGTCGCCCGGAATCCAGATCGTGCAGGACGACGTGCGTCACCCGGCCCTCGGCGTGGTCCTGGAGGAGCGCCCCGTACACCAGCGGCACGCGGAATCCTCCGCCGCCCAGAATCGTCAGCTTCACGCCTGCACCTTTCCCGCCAGGACGACCTCGACTCCTGCCTCCTGGAAGGAGGACCGCGTCGCCGCGTCGACCGGCTCGTTCGTCACCACCACGTCCAGGTCCTCGGGACCGCAGACCTTCGCCATCCCGTGCCCCGGGAACTTCGCCGCGTCGGCGAGCAGCACGACCTTCTCGCCCGCCTTGATCATGGCGCGCTTGACCGGCACCTCCACGACCGTCGTGTCCATGACCTGGCCGCCGGGCCGCACGCCGCTGGTTCCGAGGAAGAGCCAGTCGGCGTGCAGCTGGCGCAGGTTGTCCTCGGTGAGGAAGCCGACCAGGGAGCGGTACTCGCGGCGGACCATGCCGCCGAGCAGGACCAGCTCGATGCCCTCGTCGTCGGCGAGTTCCTCGTAGACCACCAGGTTGCTGGTGATCACGGTGAGCCGGCGGCCGTGCAGCTGACGGGCCAGGCGGTAGGCCGTCGTCCCGATGTCCAGCAGCACCGACTGGCCGTCCCTGACCATGGCCGCAGCGCGTTCGGCTATGGCGTCCTTCTCGGCCACGCGCACCTCGGCGACCTCGGCGAAGGGCTGGTCGCCCTCCTCCACCACGGCGCCGCCGTGGACGCGCGTGAGCAGCCCGTCTTCTTCCAGTTTGACCAGGTCCCGCCTGATTGTGGCGGGACTCACGCCCAGCTGCTCTGAGAGGTCGGTCACGGCAGCGGGCCCGCCGGAGCGCAGGGCCCGCAGGATGAGTTGGTGTCGTCGTTCTGCCAGCACGGCGTGAACAGTACTCGTCATCCTCAATCATTTCCATGCTCACTTCTGCTCGGGTATTGACCAATCTCTCCGATCGGCGCACGATTCCGGTCACTGAAATGAAGAGTTTTGACGAGCTCGCGGGGTGGGCTCCTCGAACGCTTCCCAACGAGAGGACCCTTCCGTGGACGACGAACGGCCCGATGTGCTGCTGACCGGGCTGCTCTTCTACGACCTCGTCCTCACGGGGCTCGGCAAGCCCCCGGCCCCGGGCGAGGAGATCTGGACGACGGGCATGGGCTGCGGCCCGGGCGGCATCGCCAACCTGGCGGTGGCGGCCAGCCGCTTCGGCCTGCGCACCTCACTCGCCACGGTGTTCGGCGACGACCTCTACGGCGAGTTCTGCCGGGACATCCTGTGCGACCAGGAGGACGTCGACCTCTCGCTCTCCCGCACGGCCGACGGCTGGCCCACCCCCGTCACCGTCGCCCTCGCCCACGGTCACGACCGGGCCCTGATCACCCACGGCCAGGAGCCGCCGTACTCGCAGGACGTGCTGGTGGGCGACCCGCCCGGGGCGCGTACCGCCCTGGTGCACATCGAGGCGCAGCCGCGCGAGTGGCTCGCCAAGGCCGCCGCGGGCGGCACGCAGATCTACGCCGACGTCGGCTGGGACCCCAGCCAGGAGTGGTCGACGGCCCTCCTGGACCAGCTCACCCTGTGCCACGCCTTCCTCCCGAACGAGACGGAGGCCATGGCCTACACCCGCACGGACAGCGCGGTCGCCGCGCTCGGCACGCTGTCCGAGCTGGTGCCGGTCGCGGTGGTCACCCGGGGCCGGGACGGCGCGATGGCCGTCGACCAGACGACCGGCGAGTACGCCGACGTGCCCGCCCTCGACGTCGAGGTGCTGGACGCGACGGGTGCCGGGGACGTCTTCGGCGCCGCCTTCGTCACCGCCTCGCTCGGCGGCTGGCCGCTCGCGGAACGGCTGCGGTTCGCGGTGCTCGCCGCCGGTCTGTCCGTCCGGCACCACGGCGGGGCGCTGGCCGCTCCCGGCTGGTACGGCGTGGACCGCTGGTGGCGCTCCCTGACCGACCCCGAGCTGAAGCGCGCCTACGGCTTCCTGGCGGACCGGCTCCCGGAGAACCCCGGCCCGCCGGTCGTGTACGCCCCCGTCACCCCTCCCGCACGGCAGCAGTGACTTTCACACACCTCTCAGCACCACGACAGGAAAAACAGGAGTGACCCGTGGACCTTTCTCGTAGAGGCTTCCTCCAGGCCGCCGCGCTCACCGCGGCCGCCTCCGGCCTGACCGTCGCATGCGGCGGCGGCTCGGGATCGGGCGGCACCAAGAACGGCAAGAGCCTCACCATGTGGTACTGGGGTGGCGCACTGAGCGACAAGGTGGTCGCGGAGGCCAAGACGCACTTCGGCAGCCAGGTGAAGCTGACCGCCGCCTCCATCGGCGGCGACTTCAAGCAGAAGCTCACCACCACGCTCGCGGCGGGCAGCTCCGTGCCCGACATCACCGGCATCAAGGGCGAGGACATCGCGTCCTTCCTGCCCAACGCCGACCGCTTCCTCGACCTGAACGACCTGGGCTTCAAGAAGATCTCGTCCCAGTACCTGGACTGGAAGACCAAGCTCGCCCAGACCAAGGACGGAAAGCAGATCGGGTTCCCGATCGACATCGGTCCCACCGCGCTCTTCTACCGCGCGGACCTGTTCCGCAAGGCCGGCCTGCCCACCGACCCCGACAAGGTCGCCGCCGAGGCGGGGACCTGGGACGACTACTTCGCGCTCGGCTCCGAGCTGAAGAAGGCGGTGCCCGGCACCTACCTGATCAACAACATCAGCTCGGTGTTCAACATCGCCGTCGGCCAGGGCACCAAGCGGTTCATCGACGAGAACAACCACTTCATCGGCGACCAGGACCACATCCGCGAGGCGTGGACCACGGCGGTCCGCCCCTACACGCTCGGCATCGACGCCAGGATCAACGACAACACCTGGAACGCCGCCATCGGCAAGAACCTCAGCACCGAACTCGGCGCCGCCTGGCACGCGTTGGACATCGAGCAGGCCGCCCCGGGCACCAAGGGCAAGTGGCGGGTCTGTGCGACGCCCGGCGGACCGGCCAACCAGGGCGGCTCCTACCTGGCCCTGCCCAAGCAGTGCCGTAACCCCGAAGAGGCATTCAAGATCATCAGCTGGATCCTCAGCCCGGCCAACAACGCCCGCGGCTTCACCGACGCCGCCATCTTCCCCGCCTCCCCGTCCTCGTACGCCATGCCCGCCATGACGGGCGGCGACGCCTTCTTCGGCGGACAGAAGATCATCGATGTCTTCGGCCCGGCCGCCAAGGCCATCCCGGTCAGCTACGAGGCACCCGCCGACGCCGCCGTCATGGCCCCCTACTTCACCGAGCTGACCAGCATCGAGGCCAAGGGCAAGAAGCCCGACGCCGCCTGGAAGGACGCGGTCAGCCGGGCCAAGCAGATCGCCCGGCGACAGGGGGTGAACTGAGGTGTCATCACCTCCGGTCACGGGTCCCGCCACGGTGCGCGAGCGCCGCGGCGGGCCGGGCCCGGCCCGGTTCCGTCCGCGGCGCACCCCGCCCGCGGGCACCGCCCGGCCGAGGCGGCGCGGGGTGCTGTCGTACTGGCGGCAGTACCTGGCGATCTCGCCGTTCTACCTGATCTTCATCGCCTTCTCCTTCTTCCCCGTCTTCTACTCGCTGTATCTGGCCTTCCAGCGCTACGACGGCCTGGGCACCAAGCAGTTCGTCGGCCTCCAGCAGTTCGAGTTCCTCTGGAACGACCCCGTCTTCTGGCTGTCGATCCGCAACACCCTGGTGATCTGGGTCCTGTCCACCGTTCCCACGCTCTTCGGCGCCCTGGTCCTGGCGACGCTGCTGCATTCGGTGCGCCGCTTCAAGGGCTTCTACCGCATCGCCCTCTACGTCCCGAACGTGACCTCGATCGTCGCCGTGGCGATCTTCTTCGGCGCGGTGTTCAGCAACAACTTCGGCCTGGTCAACGCGATCCTGGGCACGGTCGGCATCTCGCCCGTGCCGTGGCTGAGCAACCCGTGGCTGATCAAACTGGTCATCGCGCTGCTGATGACCTGGATGTGGACCGGCTACAACATGATCATCTACCTGGCCGGTCTGCAGGCCATCCCGACGCAGATCTACGAGGCGGCCAAGCTGGACGGCGCCGGCCCCGTCCGCACCTTCTTCCAGATCACCATGCCGATCATGCGGCCCATCATCCTGTTCACCGTCGTCATCTCGACCATCAACGGCCTGCAGAGCTTCAGCGAACCCCAGGTGCTCTTCGCCAGCAACGCCGCCAACCAGAACCTCGGCGGCCCGGGCCAGGCGGGCCTGACCACGTTGCTGTACTTCTACCAGTCGGCCTTCCTCAACAACGACTACGGCTACGGCGCGGCCATCGTGTGGGCCTTCTTCGTACTGATCATCGTGCTCGTCGTCATCAACTGGCGCATCGTGCAGCGAGGGAGGAAGTCATGACGACAGCCGCCACGGTGCGGCCGGCCAAGGGCGCGCGGCGGCTGCGCCGCCCCAGGGGCCTGACCGCGCACATCATCCTCGCCCTGGCGGTCCTGATCTCGGTCTTCCCCTTCGTGTGGACGATCGTGATGGCGACCAACACCACCCGTGACATCTACAAGAGCCCACCGAAGCTGACCTTCGGCTCCCACCTGCTGGAGAACATCCGGCACGTACTGAACACGATCGACTTCTTCGGATCGATGCTCAACACGGTCGTCGTCGCGTGCGTCACGACGGCCCTGGTGCTGTTCATCGACTCCCTGGCGGCCTTCGCCTTCGCCAAGTTCGACTTCCCCGGGCGCAAGGTGCTCTTCGGCACGCTGCTGGTGTTCATGATGCTGCCGCTCCAGCTGGCCGTCCTGCCGCAGTTCATCCTCATGTCCGAGATCGGCTGGGTCGGCATGCTCAAGGCGCTGGCCCTGCCCGCCCTCGCCAACGCCTTCGGCATCTTCTGGCTGCACCAGTACATACAGAACGGGGTGCCCGACGAGCTGCTCGACGCCGCGCGCATCGACGGCGCCGGGTTCTTCCGCCAGTACTGGAACATCGCGCTGCCGATGATCAGGCCCGCACTGTCCTTCCTCGCCATCTACGCCTTCGTCAACGCCTGGAACGACTACGTGTGGCCGCTCATCGTGCTCACCAACCCCGACCACGTCACCCTCCAGGTGGAGCTCGCCCAGCTCAACGTCGGCCACAACACCGACTACAGCATGGTCATGGCCGGTGTGCTCATGGCGGCTCTCCCCCTGGTCGTGGTCTTCAGCATCTTCGCGCGCGGCTTCATCGCGGGCGCCACCGAGGGTGCGGTACAGGGCAGCTGAACCGGTGTCGAGAGGGAGGGGCACAGTGGTGGAGGTCTCCGGCGGGGAACGGCCGCGGCGCGGCAAGGTGCTCGTGGTGGGCATGGACGGGCTGCGCTTCGACCGGCTGGTCCGCTCGCCGTCCACGGCACCCGTGCTGCACGCCCTGATGGCCGCGGGCGCCCACGGCACCAGCCTGCTGCCCTACGGCGAGGTGGACGGCCAGGCCGGCGACGGGCCGTCCACCAGCATGGCCTACACCGACTCCGGCCCCGGCTGGTCGAGCGTGCTGACCGGGGTGTGGCCCGACCGGCACGGGGTGACCGGCAACGACTTCGCCGGCGCCGACTACACCCGCTACCCCGACTTCCTCAGCCGCGCCGCCACCGCCCGGCCCGGTCTGCGCAGCGCGGCCGCGGTGTCCTGGCCGGCACTGGTCCGCCGCGGCACGCTCGGCCGCGCCATCGGCCGGCGTGTGCGCTACAACGGTGAGTCCCGCGGCTACGACACCGCGGACCGCCTCGTCGCCCGCACCGCGACACGCTGGCTCACCAAGGACGACCCGGACGTCGTGTTCGTGTACTTCGGCGCCACCGATGAGGCCGGGCACGCCACGGGCCCCCTCAGCCCCGCCTACGATCGGGCCCTCCTCACGCAGGACACCCACCTCGGGCGGCTGCTGGACGCGATCGACGCCCGGCGCTCCGACCCCGCCCGTGCGGACGAGCACTGGACCGTGCTGGTCACCACGGACCACGGACACCTCGACGCCGGTGGCCACGGAGGCGACACGCCTGCCGAACGAGAGGTCTTCGTCGTCCTGGCCGGGCCGGGCGTGCCCGGCGGCACCCGGCTGGACACGCCCCGCCTCGTCGACATCGCCCCCACCGTCCTGGACCGTCTCGGCATCCCCGTCGACCCCGCCTGGGGCCTCCAAGGCCGCGTCCTGCCCCGGCCCACCCCACCGACTTCGGAATGGTCATGACCGACGCACTCCCCGATCCCCTGATCGCCCTGCGCCCCTGGGAGGCACCCGAGGTGACCTCCTGGGGGCGGCTGCCCATGAACGCCGTGGACCGGCGGGCCGGTGCCGTGTCCCTGGACGGCGACTGGCGTTTCCAGTTGCTGCCCGCGCCCGACGCCCCGGTGGGCGAGGGCTGGTCGTCGGCGTACGTCCCCGGAGTCTGGACCATGCAGGGCACGGACGATCTTCCGCGGTACCTGAACGTCCGCATGCCGTTCGCGCAGTTCCCGCCGGCGGTGCCCGCCGCCGACCCGACGGGCGTGTACGAGCGTGCGGTGGACGTGCCGGCCGAGTGGGCCGGGCGGCGGATCGTGCTCCAGGTCGGGGCAGCGGAGAGCGTGCTGCTGGTCCACGTGGACGGGCTGCCCGTCGGCATCTCCAAGGACTCCCATCTGGCCGCCGAATTCGACCTGTCCGGCGTCGTACGCCCCGGCGAGCGGACCACCGTACGGCTGACCGTGGTGAAGTGGTCGGACGCCTCGCACATCGAGGACCAGGACCAGTGGTGGCACGGCGGCATCACGCGTTCGGTGCTGCTCTACGCCACCGACCCGCTGTATCTCGCGGACGTGACCGTACGGGCCCGACGGGACGGTGATCTGCGCGTGGACTGCCTCGTGCGGGACTCCGGCGGGGCCCTGCCCGAGGGCTGGTACGTCAGCGGGGAGCTGGACGGGCAGCTGCTCACGCAGGACGCGGAGTTCGACCGGGCCAACGCCGAGGACGAGCGCGTCTCCGGTTTCCTGGGCGAGGCCCGGCTGCGGGCCGCCGTGCCGGACGTGCGCACCTGGACCGCCGAGACGCCCGAGCTGTACGGCCTGACCGTCCGGCTGCACCGCGCCGACGGCACGGTCGCCGACCGCTCGCACCACCGGATCGGCTTCCGTGACGTCGAGATCACCGGCCGGGACCTGCTGGTCAACGGCGAGCGCGTGTTCATCCGGGGCGTCAACCGGCACGACTTCCATCCGCTGACCGGCCGGACCGTGTCGTACGACGACATGCGCGCGGACCTCGTCCTGCTGAAGCGGTTCGGCTTCAACGCGATCCGCACCGCGCACTACCCGAACGACCCGGCCCTGTACGACCTGGCCGACGAGCTCGGCTTCTACGTCGTCGACGAGGCCGACATCGAGTCCCACGACCACGCGCACGAGATCGCCGACGACCCGCGCTATCTGGGCGCCTTCGTCGACCGGGTCGCGCGGATGGTGCTGCGGGACAAGAACCACCCGTCCGTCATCATCTGGTCGCTGGGCAACGAGTCCGACTACGGCGCGAACCACGACGCGGCGGCGGGCTGGGTGCGCCGGCACGACCCGACCCGGCCGGTGCAGTACGAGGGCGCGGCCAAGCGCGGCTGGGCCGATCCGGGCCTGGCCTCCGACATCGCCTGCCCGATGTACGCGCCGCTCCAGGACTGCCTGGCGCACGCCATGTCCGGGACCCAGACCAAACCGCTCATCCAGTGCGAGTACTCGCACGCCATGGGCAACAGCAACGGCACGCTCGCCGACCATTGGGCGGCCATCGAGGCCACCCCGGGTCTTCAGGGCGGGTTCATCTGGGAGTTCTGGGACCACGGCATCCTGCAGCGTGTGAATGACGGCAGACCGGCCGGGCGTGGGGGCGCCGGGCTCTACGGCAACGGTGTCGCCGCGCCCGGCCACCGCTGGGCGTACGGCGGCGACTTCGGGGAGACCGACCACGACGGCGCCTTCATCGCCGACGGTGTCGTCTTCCCCGACCGCACCCCCAAGCCCGTGATGTTCGAGCACCGGGAGATCGCCGCGCCGGTGCGCATCGAGTGCTTCCGGCACGAGGGCGTCGTCCTGAGCAACCACCAGCACTTCCGGGGCCTGGACTGGCTGTCCGGTGAGTGGCAACTGGCCCTCGCCGACGGCGGCACCCTGACCGCCCCCGCCGAGCTGCCCGATCTGCGGCCGGGCGAGACGGCCGCCGTACCACTGCCGTTCGAGCTGCCGGAGGACGGCGGCGAGGCGTGGCTGACGCTGCGCGTCACGACGTCCCGGGACGAGCCGTGGGCCCCGCGGGGCACGGTCGTGTGCCTGCCGCAGGTACGGCTGCGGCACGCGTCCCCGGTGAAGCACGCCCCCGTCACGCACCGCGCCGTGGAGGTCGACGAGGACGGGCTGCTGATCCATCCGCTGCTGACGGCCGGGCCCACGCTGTCGCTGTGGCGGGCGCCCACCGACAACGACGAACTGGGCGGCATGGCGGCCCGCTGGCGGGACTGGGGGCTCGACGCGCTCACCCGCAAGGTCGTCGCCGTACGGCGGGAACCGGGACGGGTGGCCGTGGTCGCCGACCACCTCGGTCCGGGCGGGGCGGTCCGGCACGAGCAGGTGTTCACGGCGGTCGAGGGCGGGCTGCTCGTGGAGGAGTGTGCCGAGCTGCCCGAGACGCTGGACGACGTGGCCCGGGTCGGATCGGTCTTCGAGACGGTCGCCGGGCTGAACCTGCTGGAGTGGTTCGGGCAGGGCCCCTGGGAGTCGTATCCGGACCGGGGCGCCGGCGCGCCGGTCGGCCACCACTCGCTGCCGGTGGACGAGCTGTTCACGCCGTACCTGCGGCCCCAGGAGAGCGGCGGGCGGCACGGCGTGCGGCGGTTCACGCTGTCCGCGCCGGACGCGACCGGGCTCGCGGTACGGCTGGACCGGCCCCGCCAGGTCTCCGTGACCCGCCATCGCGCGGCCGATCTCGCTTCGGCCGCGCATCACGACGAACTGGTGTCGCGGGCGGGGTGCGTGGTGCACATCGACGCGGCGCACCGCGGTCTCGGCACGGCGTCGTGCGGGCCCGACACCTTCGCCTCCTACCTCGTCCCGGCCGGCGTCCATCGCTGGAGCTGGACGCTGCGCGTTCTCTGAGTTCTCCGCCTCCCTGTCACCCTCTCCGAGACTCCCTCCCTGTCACCCTCATGGAGCACCCATGTGCACTTCGCATGATCACGACCTGGGCGAGGCCCCCCAGGCCGGTGCCGGAAGACGCAGTTTCCTCCGCGCCACCGCGCTGCTCGGCGCGACCGCCACGGCGGTGGCCGCGCTGCCGGCCGTCGCCGCCCGGGCGGAGCCGGCGAGTTGGCGCCCCGACCCGCGCAGCCGTCGCTTCACTCTCGCCGTGATGCCGGACACGCAGTACCTCTTCGACGGGCCGAGCATCGACAAGGCACCGGTCGAGGCGTCGCTGCGCTATCTGCTGGAGCACGGCAGGGAGGAGAACCTCGTCTTCCTGTCCCACCTGGGGGACCTCACGCAGAACGGCGCGAAAGAGGAGTTCGCTGCGATCGGCGAGGCGTTCTCGCTGCTGGACCGGCGGGGCGTCGGCTACAGCGTCCTGGCCGGCAACCACGACGTGAAGTCGTCGACGACCGACCAGCGCGGTGCGACGCCCTATCTGGACGCCTTCGGGCCCGAGCGGTTCGAGCGGCAGCGGACGTTCGGCGGTGCCTCCCCGGACGGCTACAACACCTTCCACCTGTTCACCGCGGGCGGCCGGGAGTGGATGGTGCTCGCGCTGGACTGGCGGCTGTCGCCGCAGGGCTACGCGTGGGCGAAGGAGGTCATGGCGCGGCATCCGAAGACACCCGTGATCCTCACGACGCACGAACTGGTCGTCGAGGACGACGCGTTGTCGGAGTACGGGCAGCAGCTCTGGGACCAGCTGATCGAGGACCACGACCAGATCTTCCTCACCCTCAACGGGCACTACTGGCCCGCCGCCCGCGCGACACGGAAGAACACGGCCGGGCACGACGTCCACCTGCATCTGACGAACTACCAGAACCGTTACTTCGGCGGTGCGGCGATGATCCGCCTCTACCGGTTCGACCTGGACCGGAACGTCATCGACGTGGAGACGGTCTCCCCGTGGATCCTGGGCCGGGCCAAGAAGGGGCTCAACGAGCTGGAGCGGCAGGAGATGGAGCTGAGCGGCGACGCCGACCGGTTCTCCGTCGAGATCGACTTCGAGGAGCGCTTCTCCGGCTTCGCGCCGGTGCCCGCCCGTCCCGCGCGGCCCGCCTCGAAGATGCTGGTGCCGGGCACGGTGGCGTACTGGCGATTCGAGAAACCCGTCGAGGGCACCGCCGGCACGGTGCGGGACCTGTCCGGGCGCGGCAACGACCTCTCGCTCGTCACGGTGGGCGGCGGTGCGCTGGGCTGGTCGGCGGACCACCACCCCGACCAGCCGGGCCACGGCAGCCTGGAGTTCCAGGGCTTCAAGTCCCCGCTGAAGGGCGCCTACCTGCGTACGGTCGACGGTGCCCCGCTCAACTCGGCCACGTTCGAGGACGGTTACACCATCGAGGCGTTCTACCGGCTGCCCGCCGACTGGGACCCGGACCACAACGCCTGGTCTGGTCTGGTCTCCCGCACCGGCACGGGCGGCGCCGCCGGGAAGACCGCCGACGACCCCGACGAGCCGCTGGCCACGCTGTCCCTGTCCAACGACCGTGAGCCGCAGTGGGCGATGCGGCCGCTCAACCAGCAGGGGATCGCCACCAACTGGGGCCAGGAGACCCCGCTGGAGACCTGGTGGCACCTCGCGGTCGTCAACGACGGCGGGCACACCACGCTGTACGTCGAGGGCTGCCCGGTCGTCCGCAACCCCAAGGCGTCCTCCGTCGGCATCACCTCCGTCGGCCTGCCGTGGCTTCTCGGCGGCTACGAGTACGGCGGCAAGATCGACCAGATCCTCCACGGCCGGCTCGGCGACGTCCGGATCGTCGCCCGGGCGCTGCCCGTCACCTCCTTCATGAACCACTGACCTCATCGAACTCGCGAGGATCCGTCATGACCGAGCAGCAGCTGCCCGCCTGGGCCGATCCGTCCGTCTCCCCCGCCGCCCTCGACGCCCAAGGCGTCTCCCGCCGCGGACTTTTGCGCCGGGCGGGCCTGTTCGGCGCCGCCTTCGCCCTGGGACCGGCGGCCCCGGCCCTGGCCGCCGACGGTGACGGCGCACGGCTGGGCGGGGAGGACCCCCGCCTCGCCTACCTCGTCGGCGACCACCACATCCACTCCGTCTACAGCCACGACGCCAAGTACACCTTCTCCCAGCTGGCCGCCGCGGGCGCGACCTACGGCCTGGACTGGATGGTGTTCACCGAGCACTCCAACTTCGGGCACGCCGACTTCGGGGCCGCGCTGGAGCACAAGGAGATCCTCAGGGCCCGAGCGGAGAACCCGCGTCAGCTGATCTTCCAGGGCCTGGAGTGGTACATCCCGGCGGCCGAGCACTGCACGGTGTTCACCACGCCCGGCCGGAACGAGGTCGACCTGCTCACCCGCTTCGAGCGCGCCTACGACGGCAAGCTCCTCGGCTACGACAAGGGCGGCCCCGCCGACGCGGACACCGCCCGCAACGAGGCGCACGCCGTCAAGGCCCTCGAGTGGCTGGCCGGGCAGCGCCGTTCGGGCTACGTCGACGACGTGCTGGTGCTCGCCAACCACCCCATGCGCCTCGGCATCGACTCCCCGCACGAGATGCGCGCCTGGCGGGACGCGGCGCCCGAGATCATGATCGGCATGGAGGGCGCCCCGGGCGCCCAGGGCGCTGCCGTCCCCGGCTGGCGCGGGGCCGGCTCGATCCGCGGCGAGTACGAGAACAAGCCGTCCGCGCAGTCCTGGCCCGGCTACCCGGCGGACGCCTATCTGACGTACGGCGGCTTCGACTGGGCGACCGCCACCGTCGGCGGCCTGTGGGACTCGATGCTCGCCGAGGGGCGGCTGTTCTCGATCACCACCAACTCCGACGCCCACCGGATCGTCTTCGACACCTGGAAGAACGGCGACTGGCAGCCGGGTCAGACCTTCGACACCACCGGGAAGCTGCCCGACCCGGTGCAGACGGACACCCCGCAGCCCGGCAGCGACTTCTGGCCCGGCCAGTTCAGCCGAACCCATGTGGGCGTCACCCGCTACGGCTACCGCGCGGTCATGGCGGGCCTGCGCGCGGGCCGGGTCTGGCTCGACCACGGGCATCTGCTCGACGGGCTCGACGTCCGGCTGACACGGGACCGTGACCGGGGCCGGGGCGTGACGCTCGGCGGCCGGCTGCGGGTCCGCAAGGGCGAGAAGCTCACCCTGAACGTCACCGTGACGACCGCCTCGCGGCCCAACCCCCAAGGGATCCTGCCGGAGTTGGCGCACGTGGACGTCATCCGTGGCGCGGTGCGCGGCCCGGTCGCCGACCGCGACACCTGGAAGGCGCCCGACACCCGCGTCGTCCGCTCGCAGGACGTCTCCGGCCGCAGGGGCACCTATACCCTGCGCGTTCCGCTGACCGCGGGTGAGGAGTCCTTCTACGTCCGGCTGCGCGGCAGCGACGGCAACCGCCACGGCACCGGCTACCTCGGCGCCTCGGTCGACCCGCACGGGCCCGTTCCGCACCCGCCCGGGGACGGTGACCCGTGGGCGGATACGTGGTTCTATTCGAACCCGGTATTCGTCGACGTGGAAGGTGCCTGACCTGATGAGACGTCAACTGCTCGCCGCCACCGCGTTATGGGGCGCCTTCACGCTGGGCGCCGGGACGGCCTCGGCCGCCGGTGCCCCGCAGTGGACGGAGACCGGCACGGCGTACACCGACACCCTCGGCGGCGGGCAGGGCCTGGCCGCCCGCGCGGACGGCTCCCTGCTGTACCGCGGGCTGGCCTCCATCCCGCTGGACCTGCGGGTCAAGGGCTGGAACCACATAGGCGACCCGGACATCGCGCGCGGTCATGTCTTCGACGCCTACCAGGGATCGGACACGGCCACGTCGAAGATGTTCGCGGTCACCACCCCGGCCGGGAAGCGCTACGAGTACGTCCACCCGCTGAACCCGGGCGAGAAACTGAACAACTCCTTCGCCGCCGTCTCACCCGACGGTCAGTGGCTGGTGTCGGGCGAGTGGGGCACGCAGAGCCGGCTCCAGGTCTTCCCGGCGCCCCTGCTCAACCCGTCGACGCCGGCGACCGGCGGTGAGCTGGGGGAGGCCGGGCAGATCACCCTGGACAAGCCGGTGCGCGACATCCAGGGCTGCGACTTCGTCACCGAGACCCGCCTGCTGTGCGCCTCGAACGACGCCTCGGGCACCCTCTTCCCGCAGATCCGGCCACTGGTCCAGGTCGACCTGCCGCGCAAGCCGGACGGGCAGCCGGTCACCGGTTCGGTGCAGAGCCTCTTCGCGCTGCCGCAGCGCAGCGTGTGCACGGGCACCTTCGAGGCGGAGGGCGTCGACTACGACGCGAACAGCGGCACCCTGCGGGCGCAGATGATCCCGCCGGGCGTGTGCGCGGTGACGACGGCCGTCCACGCGTACCAGCAGGTCACGGACTGATCGAGCGGAGGTACGGTGGGCCGCGTGACCGGTGAAGAGTCGCTGCGGCCCCAGTCCCTCATGCTGACGTTCCTGGGTGACCAGGTGCTCGGGCGCGACGTGTGCGTGTACTCGGGCAGCGTCATCGACGTGTTCGCCCGCGCCGGGATCGGCGAGCAGGCGACCCGCTCGACGCTGACCCGGATGGTCAACCGTGACCTGCTGCGCCGCCAGCGCGAGGGCCGCCGGATGTACTTCGGGCTGACCGGGCGCTCGGAAGCCGTGCTGCGCGACGGCGAGCGGCGCATCTGGCAGACCGGTGCCGTCAACCGGCACTGGGACGGCACCTGGACCCTGCTCGGTTTCTCCCTGCCCGAGTCCTGGCAGCGCCAGCGCCACGACCTGCGCTCCCAGCTGACCTGGAGCGGCTTCGGCCCGCTGTTCAACGGCCTGTGGATCGCACCTGGTGAGGTCGACGTGTCGGCGCTGGTCGCCGAGCTCGGCCTGTCCGCCCATGTGAAGGTCTTCCGGGCGCACGCCGATGCCGGGACGGACATCGGCCAGATGATCGAGGAGACGTGGGAGCTGTCCGACCTGGCGGGTAGCTACGAGGGGTTCGTACGGCGCTGGCAGCCCTGGGAGGACGCGCTGCCGGAGGCCGACGAGGCGCTCGTGCTGCGGCTGCGGCTCCAGACCGAGTGGCTGCGGATCGTCCGGCGCGATCCGCGCCTGCCCGTCAAGCACCTGCCGGACGACTGGCCGGCGGAACAGGCCGAGAAGACGTTCCGGGCCGTGCACGACCGGCTCTCACCGCTCGCGCGTGACGCCTCGGAACGCCTCCTCGACCTGGTGCCGGCGCGGCCTCAGGCGTAGAACCGCGACAGGCTCTGGAGCACCGCGGCGGGCTTGCCGCCGCCCTCGATCTCGATCGCACCGTCGACCGTGATCTGCACGCCGCCCGGCACCTCCTCGACCTCGGCGAGCTTCGCCGTCAGCCGGATGCGGGAGCCGACCTTCACCGGGGAGGGGAAACGCACCTTGTTGAGGCCGTAGTTGACCTTCGTCGTCACGCCCTGGACGTCCAGCAGCTCGGTGAACAGCGGGATGAAGAGGGAGAGGGTGAGGTAGCCGTGCGCGATGGGGGCGCCGAAGGGGCCCTCCTTGGCCTTCTCGGGGTCCACGTGGATCCACTGGTGGTCCCCGGTCGCGTCGGCGAAGGTGTCGATCCGCTCCTGCGTGACCTCGATCCACTCGCTGGTGCCGAGGTCGCTGCCCGCGAGCTTCTTCAGTTCGTCGAGGCCGTTGACGGTGATGCTCATGGAGCCGTCCTTCACTGGGAGTCGGTGCCGTAGCGCTTGCGCACACGGGACTTGAGGAGCTTCCCGGAGGCGGTGCGGGGCAGCTCGTCCGCCACCACGACCGACTTCGGGATCTTGTACTTGGCGAGGCGGCCGGCGAGCGACGCGAGCACCTCGTCGGGGTCGAGTGCGGCGCCTTCGCGGGGTACGACGACCGCGCGGGGCACCTCGCCCCACTTGTCGTCCGGCACCCCGATCACCGCGCACTCGACGATGTCGGGGTGGGCGAGGAGCTGGTCCTCGATCTCGGCGGGGTAGACGTTCTCGCCACCGGAGATGATCATGTCCTTGATGCGGTCGACGATGTAGACGTAGCCGTCCTCGTCGATCTGGGCGGCGTCGCCGCTGCGGAACCAGCCGTCCGCGAAGGCCGCGGCCGTCTCCTCGGGCAGCCCCCAGTAGCCGGGCATGACGTGCGGCCCGCGCACCACGACCTCGCCCACTTCGCCGACGTCGACCGGCGCGAGGTCGGGCCGTACGACGCGTACGTCGCTGAAGAAGTGCGGCACGCCCGCCGAACCCGCCTTGCCGACGGCGTGTTCGGCGTCCAGGAACAGCGTGCCGGGCGCGGCCTCGGTCATGCCGTAGCCCTGGAGGAAGGTCAGGCCGCGCCTCTGGTACGCCGCGATCAGCGGGGTGGGGACCGGGGAGCCGCCGCAGGTGAGGATGCGCAGCGACGACAGGTCGGCGTCCGGCCAGCGCGGGTGCCGGGCGACCTGGTCGAACATCGTGGGCACACCGAACATGAAGGTGATCCGGTGCCGTTCGATCAGGTCGAAGGTGGCGTCCGGGTCGAAGGCCTCGACCAGGACGCAGGTGCCGCCCTTCAGCAGGACCGGGAGCGTCAGCATGTTCAGGCCGGCGGTGTGGAAGAGCGGGGCGGAGACCAGGGCGCGTTCGTCGGCGAACAGGTCGTGGTCGACGAGGACGTTGATCGCGTTCCACGTGAGGTTGCCGTGCGTGAGCATCGCGCCCTTGGGGCGGCCGGTCGTCCCCGAGGTGTACATGATGATGCAGGTGTCGTCCGGGGCGACCGGTGTGTCGATGGGCTCCCCGGCGGCCGAGGCCAGCGCCTCCTCGTACTCGGCGCCCACTTCGACATAGGTACGGACGTCCGTGCTGCCCGGCAGTCCCGCGACCAGCCCGGCGTGCGAGGGGCCGTAGACGAGGGCCTTGGCGCCGGAGTCGGCGAGCTGGTAGGCGATCTCGGGACCGGCCAGGCGGGTGTTGAGGGGGACGAAGACCGCGCCGAGCGTGCCGGCCGCGAACAGGGTCTCCAGATAGGAGGGGTGGTTCGGGCCGAGGTAGGCGATGCGGTCGCCGCGGCGAACACCCCTCTCGCGCAGGGCGTGGGCGAGGCGGGTGGTGCGCTCGTACAGGCCGGCGTAGGTGCGGGTGGTGTCGCCGTGGATCAGGGCGGTGCGGTGCGGGGTCTTGCGGGCCCGGCGTGCGGGCCATGACCCCAGTCCCTCGTTGCGCATGTCACGCCCCTTACGGTTTCGTCAGCCCGAGCAGGCGGGCGGCGTTCTCCTTGAGGATCTTCGGCCGGACCTCGTCCTTGATCGTCAGCTTGTCGAAGTCGGCGAGCCAGCGGTCGGGGGTGAGGACGGGGAAGTCGGAGCCGAAGAGGACCTTGTCCTTCAGCAGCGTGTTCGCGTACTGCACGAGCTGCGGCGGGAAGTACTTCGGCGACCAGCCGGACAGGTCGATGTGCACGCCCGGCTTGTGCGTGGCGACGGCCAGGGCCTCGTCCTGCCAGGGGAACGACGGATGCGCCAGGATGATCTTCAGGTGCGGGAAGTCGGCGGCGACGTCGTCGACGTGCAGCGGGTTGGAGTACTTGAGCCTGATGCCGCCTCCGCCGGGCACGCCGGCTCCGATGCCGGTCTGGCCGGTGTGGAACAGGGCGATCGTGCCGGTCTCCTCGATCACCTCGTAGAGGTCGTACGCCACCGACCGGTCGTTGGGGAAGAAGCCCTGGATGCTGGGGTGGAACTTGAAGCCCTTCACCCCGTACTCCTCGACCAGGCGGCGGGCCTGCTTGACCCCCGCCTTGCCCCGGAAGGGGTCGATGGAGGCGAAGGGGATGAGGACGTCGGCGTTGGCGGCGGCGGCCTCGGCGACCTCCTCGTTGGGGACGGGCGGGGTGCCGGTGGCGGACTCGGCGTCGACCGTGAAGATCACGGCGGCCGTCTTCCGCTCGCGGTAGTACGCGGCGGTCTCCTCCAGGGTCGGCTTCCGCTTGCCCTCGACCTTGAAGTAGGCGGAGGAGGCGTCGTGCAGGTCGTCGTCCAGGGAGGAGTGGCCCTTGGAGGACACCTCCGCGTGGGTGTGGACGTCGATCGCGACGAGGTCGTCGACATTCATGGACAGGGCCATCACGCCTCCGGGAACTTCGGTGCCGGGATGCCGACCGACTGGAGCTCGGCACCGACCGAGGTGGGCCAGGCGTCCGCCAGGGTGCCGGGGGTCCAGCCGCCGTCGGCGTAGGCCGCCCTGATCTCCTGCGGATGCGACCAGAGTGCCACCTTGTCGCCGCCGATGCCGATGCACTGGCCGGTCACGCCGCGCGCTGCCTCGGAGGCCAGGAACGGGACCAGGGCGGCGCAGTCCTCGGGGGTGCCGAAGCCCTCGCCCTTGCGCAGGAAGTCCGGGAGCGGCTCACCGTTCTTCATGGCCTCGATGTACGGGGCGAAGGCGGGGATCGTCTCGGTCATGGCGGTCGCGGCGACCGGCACGATCGCGTTGACGGTGATGTTCGCGCGGCCCAGCTCCATCGACCAGGTACGGGCCATCGCCGCGATGCCGGCCTTGGCGGCGGCGTAGTTCGTCTGGCCGAAGTTGCCGCGCTGCCCGGCCGGGGAGCCGACCAGGATCAGCGAGCCGCCCTCGCCCTGCTCGCGCATCCGGACGGCGGCGGCGCGGGCGCAGGTGAAGGTGCCCTTGAGGTGGGTGGTGATCACAGCGTCGAAGTCGTCGTCGGTCATCTTCCACAGCACCTTGTCGCGGAGGATGCCCGCGTTGGTGACGAGGACGTCCAGCCGGCCGAACTCCTCGGCCGCGCGGTTCACCAGCCGATCCGCCGCCTCGGTGGTACCGACCGGGACCACCTCCGCCACGGCCTTTCCGCCCGCCTCGGTGATGGACTTCACGGCCGCCTCGGCCACGGCCTCGTCGACGTCGTTGACCACCACGGACGCTCCGTGGGCGGCCAGAGCATGCGCGTAGGCGAGGCCGAGGCCCCGGCCGCTGCCGGTGACGACGGCGACCTTGCCGGAGAGATCGATGCTGGGCACGGGTGGGTCCCTTCACACGGGTTCGACTTCGAGATCGAAGCTAAGAGCAATAATTGTTGACGTCAATAGTTGTTGGTGACCTACGTGTGCGAGATGCTGGAATCTCTCCAGGAAGCACCGAGCACAGGGAGCCCGCCATCACACGCCAGAACCTCACCCCGAAGCCCATCGACGCCCACGAGCCGTGGATGCGCGGGCTGCACGCCGACACGGGCTACCTGCTGTACCGCCTGGGCCTGCGCTCGGGACAGCTCTTCAACGCCTGCCTCCAGGAGTCGGGCCTGCGCCTGCGCCACTACGCGGTACTGCGCTTCCTCGCCACCTCCGACGGCGCCCTCCAGCGCGAGCTGAGCACCCGGCTCGGCTACGACCCGAGCGCGATCGTCGGCCTGGTCGACGACCTGGAGAAGCAGGGCTTCGCCGAGCGTCGCCCCTCCCCCGACGACCGCCGCAGCCGGATCGTCGTACTGACCGACCGGGGCCGCGCGTTCCTGCGTGACACCGACGAGGCCGGCCAGCGGGTGACGAACGAGCTCCTGGGCCCGCTGGACCCGGCCGAGCGGGACGCGCTGCACGCGCTGCTGCTGCGGATCGCCGAGGACGGCCTCAACTGATGTTGTGCAAATGATTGACGGCTGCACGCTGGCTGCATAACTTCATCGGCCAACCGAGACCCGTCCCCAGGGAGCTCCCGTGCAGCCATCCCCGTCCGCCGCTCAACCCGCCCCCGGTCCCCGGCAGTTGCGCCGCGTGGCCGTCTCCGGCCTGCTCGGTACGACCGTCGAGTTCTACGACTTCCTCGTCTACGGCACGGTCGCCGCGCTCGTCTTCGGCGACCTGTTCTTCCCCCGGGCCGACCCCGCGGTCGGCACCATCGCGGCGTTCGGCACCTTCGCCGCGGGCTATCTCGCCCGCCCGCTCGGCGGCATCGTCTTCGGCCACTTCGGCGACCGGATCGGCCGCAAGTCGATGATGCTGCTGACCATGGTCCTGATGGGCACGGGCAGCTTCCTCATCGGCCTGCTGCCGACGTACGACGCGATCGGCGTCTGGGCCCCGGTGCTGCTGGTCGCCCTGCGCGTGGTGCAGGGCATCGCGATCGGCGGCGAGTGGGGCGGTGCGATGCTGATGGTCGTCGAGCACGCCGATCGGACGCAGGGTTCCCGGCGCGGCCTGTGGTCCAGCTTCACCCAGCTCGGCGCCCCGCTCGGTTCCGTGCTGTCGGCCGGTGTGGTCACGCTCGTCGCCGGCCTGCCCGACGACGAGTTCCGCTCCTGGGGCTGGCGGGTGCCGTTCCTGCTGAGCATCGTGCTGCTGGCCGTCGGGCTGTTCGTCCGCCTCAAGGTCGCCGAGAGCCCGCTGTTCGCCCAGGTCAAGCGGGAACCGGTGGACAAGCCGCCGATCGTGGAGGTGCTGCGCCGCCCGAAGCCCGTGCTGCTGGCCGCGTGCGTCGGCATCGGCGCGTTCACCACGCAGTCGCTGCTGACGAGCTTCATGATCTCCTACGCCGTCGACCAGGGGTACACCCGCCCGCAGGTGCTGACCGCCGTGACCGTCGCCTCCTGCGTGGCCCTCGCCGTCCTGCCCGCCGCGTCCGCGCTGTCGGACCGGGTCGGCCGCCGACCGGTCGTGCTCGCCGGAGCGGTCGCCTCGGCCGCACTCGCCTTCCCCGTGCTGGCGCTCGTCGACTCCGGCTCGCCCGGGCTGCTGATCCTCGCCCTCGCCCTCGGGCACGGTGTCGCCCAGTCGACGATGTACGGACCGCTCGGCGCCCTGCTCACCGAGATGTTCGGCACCCGCGTCCGCTACACCGGCGCCTCCCTCGGCTACCAGGCGGCCACCCTGGTCGGCGCCGGGTTCTCCCCGCTGATCGCCGGCAGCCTCCTCGCCTCGTACGGGGGCGGGAGCACGCCCGTCTCGCTGCTGCTGTGCGCGGGCGCGGCGATCACCGCCGTCACCGTGTGGCGACTGCGCGAGACGCACACCGACGCCCTGGACTCCCCCGTCCCCACCACCCCCACCCTGGAAGGGACCCCGCGTTGAGGATCCGCCTCGCTCTACTGACCGCCTGCCTGTCCCTGGCGACCGCGCTGCCCGCGCAGGCCGCCGCCACGGGCACCCACCTGGAGGGCCGGCTCCCCTCCGGCGCCGCGTACGTGATGGACGTGCCCGCGTCCTGGAACGGCACGGTGTTGCTGTACAGCCACGGCTACACCCCGGCCGGAGCCCCCAACCCGGCCCAGAACACCCCGGGTGCGGCCGCCCGCGACAAGCTGCTGGCCGAGGGCTACGCCCTGATCGGCTCCTCGTACGCGACGAACGGCTGGGCCGTCACCGAGGCGGTGCCCGACCAGCTCGCCACACTGGACCTGTTCACCGAGAAGTTCGGGGCGGCCCGGCGGACCCTCGCCTGGGGCACGTCGTACGGCGGTTTCGTCACCACGATGCTCGCCGAGCGGCACGCCGGCCGGTTCGACGGTTCGCTGTCCATGTGCGGGCTGGTGCAGGGCGGCGTCGCCAACTGGAACAGCACCCTGGACCCGGTGTTCGCGCTGCGCACCCTCCTCGCGCCGGACTCCGGAATCCGGCTTACGGACTTCGCCGGCCAGGCGGAGGCGGTCGCCGCCGGTAAGGCGCTCACCACGAAGGTCGACGCCGCCCAGAAGACCCCCGAGGGCCGGGCCCGGATCGCCCTCGCCGCCGCCCTGCACAACATCCCCGGCTACAACGACGCCTCGCAGACCGAGCCGGGCCCCACGGACTGGCAGACCCGGCAGGCCAACCAGTACTCCGCCGTCCGGGGCCTGCTCCAGATGCCCGCGTTCAGCTGGCGGCAGGAGGCCGAGAGCCGGGCGGGCGGCAACCCGTCGTGGAACACCGGTGTCGACTACACCGCCATGCTCGCCCGGTCCCCGTTGTACAAAGAGGTGACCGAGCTCTACAAGGAGGCGGGACTGTCCTTGCGTACCGACCTCTCGGCCCTGGGCCGGGCACCCCGGATCTCCGCCGATCAGCCGGCCGTGCGGTGGATGCGGAACACCAGCGTGCTCTCCGGCCGGCTCGCCGATCCCCAGCTGAACATCCACACGACCGGTGACGCGCTGATACCGGTGCAGGCGGAGAGCGCCTACCGGCGGGCGGCCACCGCGGCCGGCTCCGGGCCGCTGTTCCGGCAGGCCTACGTCGACGGCCCCGGCCACTGCACGTTCACCCCCGGCGAGACGCTGGCCGCCCTGCACGCCCTGGAACACCGCCTGGACACGGGCCGCTGGGACACCTCGCCCGGCGCCCTCAACTCCCGTGCGGCAGCGGAGGATCCGACGACGGAGCCCCGCTACGTACCGTACCGGCCGGCCGCCTACCCCCGTCCCTACGACCTCGCCCACCCGGGAGACACCCGGCCATGACCGCTCTGCCCCGAGTCCTCGGCTCCGCTCGCACGGGGGGCGCCCCCACCGCGACCGACCGGCTGCTGGCCGTGCTCGCGGCCTTCGACCACGAGCACCCGGCCCTGTGCCTGACGGACATCAGCCGGCGGGCCGGGCTGAGCCTGACCACCGCCCACCGGCTGGTGGGCGCGCTCACCGAGTGGGGCGCACTGGAACGGGACGAGTCCGGCGTCTACCACGTCGGGCTCCGACTGTGGGAGATCGCCGCACTGGCACCGCGCGGCCTCGCCCTGCGGCAGATCGCGCTGCCGTACCTGGAGGACCTGTACGAGGCGACGCACGAGAACGTGCAGCTGGCGGTGCGGGACGGCTCGGACGTCGTCTACATCGAGTGGCTGTCGGGGCGTTCGGCGGTCGGCGTGCACATCCGCGTCGGCGCGCGGTGGCCGCTGCACGCCACCGGGGTCGGGCTCGCCCTGCTGGCCCACGAGGACCCGGGGTTCCAGGAGGAGTACTGCGCGGGCGCACTCGCGTCCTTCACGCCGTACACGATCACCGATCCGGCGCGGCTGCGGCGTGAGCTCGCCGAAGTGCGCCGGACCGGGGTGGCGGTGAGCGACCGTCAGGTCACGGAGGACGCACTGTCGGTGGCGGCGCCGGTGCGCACGGCGGACGGCTCGGTGGGCGCCGCCGTGTCCATCGTGGTGCCGCACGCCGACGCCCAGGTGCCGGTGCTGGCCCCGGCGGTACGGGTGGCGGCGCGCGGGATCTCCCGGGCCCTGGGGTGGCAGCCGGAGCGGGCCTGAACCGGCGCGTTCGGCAGGTGTCCGGCATCGGCCTTCCGGTCCGCCTGTGACCTGGGACCCCTGCTATGGTGCGCCGATGTCATCGATCAGGCAGTTCCAGGTCACCTTCGACTGCGCAGAACCCGCGCGCCTCGCCGGTTTCTGGTGCGAGGTGTTGGGGTATGTCGTGCCGCCGGTCCCGGAGGGGTTTGCCACTTGGGAGGACTACCATCGCTCGCTGCCGCCTGAGGATCAGGTCATCTACTTCGCGTGCAGTGATCCCACGGGTGTGGGCCCGCGTCTGCTCTTCCAGCGCGTACCCGAAGGGAAGATCGTCAAGAATCGGGTGCATCTCGACGTGCGGGTCGGCACCGGACTCGTGGGGGAAGAGCGACTCGCCACACTGGAGGCCGAATGCGCACGACTGGTCGCGCTCGGTGCGGCACACGTACAAACGCTGCTTGCCGATGACGACAACGAGTCGTGCATCCTGATGCAGGACATCGAGGGCAACGAGTTCTGTCTCGACTGAGCATCCTCGGCGACGGCGAGACCACGTGCGGGACACCCCTAGGCCACGCAGAATTCATTGCCCTCCGGGTCGCGCAGCACGACGCCGTAGTAGTCCATCTCCGGCTCGTCCATGACCCGCAGCACCGTCGCGCCGGCCACGGTCAGCCGGTCCACCTTCGCCGTGACTCTCCGGGTGCGCTCCGGCAGGGGAACGCCTCTGCCGCCGCCGACCTTCAGGTCGAGGTGCACCCGGTTCTTGACGGTCTTGCCCTCCGGCACCTGCTGGAACCAGACGCGGGGCCCCTGCCCCTCCGGGTCGACGATCGACTCGGGGAGCTCCCCCGCCCCCGCGGGCAGTTCCTCCGCGGGCACCCCCATGTCCTGCCAGTAGGCCCGCCAGGTGGGGTGCCCGCCGGGGGGCGGTTCGGGCACGTATCCGAGGGCCTCGGTCCAGAAGGTCACGAGTCTCGCCGGGTCGGCGCAGTCGATGGTCAGTTGCAAGGTGACATCCATACGGTGAGCATGGCAGCAGGGTCTGACAACGGCTGGCCTGGAGGCAGCCGCGACGGCCACCCGGATGCCCCGCTCGAATGCCCTCAACACCCCCGGTCGCAGAGCCCGTTCAGGACCTGCACTCATCGGCCGCGCCGCACTTTTCCCGGCTTTACCTCTTGACGACGCGGGTGGCGTGGAGCACATTGACGGCACTTTGAGAGCGCTCTCACACTCCCCGCACCCGTACCCGAGAGGCATCCCCACATGAGAGACACCTCCGGCAGACCCCGAGCACGGCGCCCGCTCCGGCGGGCGGTCGTCGCCGTCGTCAGCGCGCTCGGCCTCGCCGCGGTCGCCGCCACCGCCGCGACTCCCTCCGCGAGCGCCTCCGCGCCGCCGCCCCCGTCGGGCTGGACCCAGGTCTTCCTCGACGACTTCAACGGCCCCGCGGGCAGCGGCGTCAACACCTCCGACTGGCAGTACGCGACCGGCAAGGGCTACCCGGGCGGCCCCGCCAACTGGGGCACCGGCGAGATCGAGACGATGACGAGCAGCACCGACAACGTCTCCCTCGACGGCAACGGCAACCTCCGCATCACGCCCCGGCGGGACGGAGCCGGCAACTGGACCTCCGGCCGCATCGAGACCAACCGCACCGACTTCCAGCCCCCGGCCGGCGGCAAGCTCCGCGTGGAGTCGCGCATCCAGGTGCCGAACGTCACCGGGGCCGCGGCGAAGGGCTACTGGCCGGCGTTCTGGATGCTGGGCGCCCCCTACCGGGGCAACTACTGGAACTGGCCGGGCGTGGGCGAGCTGGACATCATGGAGAACACCCAGGGCCAGAACACGGTGTTCGCGACGATGCACTGCGGCACCTCGCCGGGCGGGCCCTGCAACGAGACGAGCGGCATCGGCAGTTCGACGACCTGTCAGGGCACCACGTGCCAGGCCGGCTTCCACACCTACCGGATGGAGTGGGACCGCTCGACGAGCGTGGAGGAGATCCGCTTCTACCTCGACGGCGTCAACTTCCACACGGTGCGCGCCAACCAGGTCGACGCGACGACCTGGCGCAACGCCACGGACCACGGCTTCTTCATCATCCTGAACGTCGCGATGGGCGGCGGATTCCCGGACGCGTTCGGCGGCGGCCCGGACGCGGGAACGCAGCCCGGCCACCCGATGGTCGTCGACTACGTCCAGGTGCTGTCGTCCGGCGGCGGCACCACGCCTCCCCCGACCGGCAACCGCGACGCCTACTCCACCATCCAGGCCGAGTCCTACGACGGCCAGTCCGGGGTGAGCACCGAGACGACGTCCGACTCCGGCGGCGGCCAGAACGTCGGCTCACTGGCCAACGGTGACTGGCTGCACTTCAAGGGCGTCAACTTCGGCTCCACCGCGGCCCGGCAGTTCAGCGCCCGGGTCGCGAGCGGTGCGGCGGGCGGTGTCAGCGGACTGGTCGAGGTACGGCTGGACAGCCGGAGCAACGCGCCCGTCGGGAGTTTCGCGGTGGGCAACACCGGCGGCTGGCAGTCGTGGCGGACCGTCCCTGCGAACATCGCCTCCGTGACGGGCACGCACGACGTGTACCTGACCTTCACCAGCGGGCAGCCGGCGGACTTCGTGAACGTCAACTGGTTCACCTTCGGGCACTGACTCCGTCCTGCGCCTTCGGAAAGGGGCTCCACGCGCGCGTGGAGCCCCTTTTCGCCGTCCGGCCTTCGTGGTCTCGACGTCCGGCCTTCGTGGTTTCAGCGCAGTTCCGCCCGGAACGCCGCCGGCGTCTGGTCCGTGTGCTGGTGGAAGAACTTGGAGAAGTTCGCGGCGTCGGGGAAGCCGACCGCCGCCCCGATGCGGCCGATCGGCAGGTCGGTGTGGGCGAGGAGCCGTTTGGCCTCCAGGACCACGCGCTTGCCGATGAAGGCCTTGGGGGTGTCGCCGGTCGCGCCGCGGACCGCGCGGACCAGGGTGCGGCGGGAGTAGCCGAGCGCGTCCGCGTAGGCGCTGACGCTGTGGTTGGTGGCGAAGTCCTTCTCCACGGCGTCCCGGAAGAGGGTGAAGGTGGAGTCGGCCTGCTGCCCGACCGACTCCGCCGAGCCGGCGGCGAGATGGGCGAGCCGCAGCAGGAACGCCGTCAGCGAGTGGCGCAGGACGGCGGTGTGCAGGCTCAGCGGCAGCGTCTCCGTGTCCTCGTACTCGCGTCGCAGCTGGCCGAGCGAGTCGCGCAGACCGGCGAGTTGGGCCGCGTCGGGGCGCAAGTGCGGCGGCAGGTCGTAGCGGTACAGGCCGGTGGCCTCCACGGTCGCGCGGGGCAGGAAGCCCGGCTGCATGGTCAGCACCGTTCCGCGGTACTCGCTCGTGCGGGAGAAGCGGTGGACCTGCCCCGGGCGGATCCACAGCAAATCCCCGGCCGTGGCCTCGTACTCGGTGAAGTCGACCATGTGCCGGACCGGGCCGGCGCCGAACAGCAGCACGACGTGGAAGTCGATGCGGTGCACACGCTCCAGGGGCGCGTCGGCGTGCCAGGTGCGGCCGGTGCCCATGGGGCCGACCTGCATGCCGACGCCGCCGACACTCAGCTCGACCGGGAAGGGGCACGTTCTGATCCCGTCGCCGCCTTGGATGCTTCTGTCTGCCATATCCGCCATGTCCGCCTCGTACCGCGCCGTTCGCGCGCCGCGCTGCCTCCGGGTGTCCCACTTTCACCACAGGCTGGCACACGGCGACCTTCCTTCGAAAAAGTCAGACTTTTAGTTTTGAAGACGTCAGACCAGCCACTTCGCTCCTATCGAGGATCTCTTGAAGATGAGCACGCAGACAGCGGACAGCTTCGAATGGACCGAACTCGACCGGCGTGCCGTCGACACCGCCCGCCTGCTGGCGGCCGATGCCGTCCAGCGGGTCGGAAACGGCCACCCCGGCACCGCGATGAGCCTGGCACCGGCCGCCTACACGATCTTTCAGAAGGTGATGCGGCACGACCCCGCCGATCCGGAGTGGACCGGCCGTGACCGCTTCGTCCTCTCCCCCGGTCACACGTCGCTGACCCTCTACACGCAGCTGTACCTCGCGGGCTACGAGCTGGAGCTGGACGACCTGAAGGCGTTCCGCACGCACGGCTCGAAGACGCCCGGCCACCCCGAGTACGGGCACACCGCCGGCGTGGAGACCACCACCGGCCCGCTCGGCCAGGGCGTCGCGAACGCGGTCGGCATGGCGATGGCCGCCCGCTACGAGCGCGGTCTGTTCGACCCCGACGCCCCTGAGGGCGAGTCCCCCTTCGACCACACCGTCTGGGCCATCGTCTCCGACGGCGACCTCCAGGAGGGCGTCTCCGCCGAGGCCTCCTCGCTGGCCGGCCACCAGAAGCTCGGCAACCTGGTCTTCCTCTACGACGACAACCACATCTCCATCGAGGGCGACACCGCGACCGCGTTCTCCGAGGACGTGCTGAAGCGGTACGAGGCGTACGGCTGGCACGTGCAGCGGATCGAGCCGCGGGAGGACGGCGACGTCGACGTGCACGCGCTGTACGCGGCGCTGAAGGAGGCTCAGGCCGAGACCGGGCGCCCCTCGATCATCGCGATGCGCACCATCATCGCCTGGCCCGCCCCGAACGCGCGGAACACCGAGGCCTCGCACGGTTCGGCGCTCGGCGAGGACGAGGTCGCCGCCACCAAGCGCCTCCTCGGCTTCGACCCGGAGCAGAGCTTCGAGGTCGCCGACGAGGTGCTGGCGCACACCCGTGCGGCCCTGGACCGGGGCGCCGAGGCGCACGCCGCCTGGGACAAGCGGATCGCCGCCTGGCGCGGCGAGAACCCGGAGCGGGCCGCCACGTTCGACCGGGTCAGCAAGGGCGAGCTGCCCGCGGGCTGGGAGGACGCCGTGCCGGTGTTCGAGCCGGGCAAGGCGGTCGCCACCCGTGCCGCGTCCGGCAAGGTGCTCCAGGCCCTCGGCGCCGTCGTCCCCGAACTGTGGGGCGGCTCGGCCGACCTGGCCGGCTCGAACAACACCACGATCGACAAGACGTCGTCCTTCCTGCCGGGGGGCAACCCGCTGCCGGAGGCCGACCCGTACGGCCGGACGATCCACTTCGGCATCCGCGAGTTCTCCATGGCCGCGGAGATGAACGGCATCGCCCTGCACGGCAACACGCGGATCTACGGCGGCACCTTCCTGGTGTTCTCCGACTACATGCGCAACGCCGTCCGGATGTCGGCCCTGATGCAGCTGCCGGTGAC
>NZ_WWIQ01000071.1:194956-197600 GCF_009862985.1 Streptomyces sp. SID5464
CGAGGACGGTCCGACCCACCAGCCGGTCGAGCACCTGGCCGCGCTGCGGGCGATCCCGGGCCTGAACGTCGTACGCCCGGCCGACGCCAACGAGACCGCGCTCGCCTGGGCCGAGATCCTCAGGCGGCACACCACCGGCCCGGCCCCGCACGGCCTCGCGCTCACCCGCCAGGGCGTGCCCACGTACGAGCCGCATCCGGACGTGGCACGCGGCGGTTACGTGCGCGCCGAGGCGGAAGGCGGCGAGCCGCAGGTGATCCTGATCGCCACCGGTTCCGAGGTGCACCTCGCCGTCGAGGCCCGGGAGCAACTCCAGGCGGCGGGCGTGCCCACGCGGGTCGTGTCCATGCCGTCCGTGGAGTGGTTCGAGGAGCAGCCCCGCGCCTACCGGGACAGCGTCCTGCCGCCGTCCGTGAAGGCCCGGGTCGCGGTCGAGGCCGGTATCGGCCTGACCTGGCACCGGTTCGTCGGGGACGCGGGACGCATCGTCTCCCTGGAGCACTTCGGCGCCTCCGCCGACGCGAAGACCCTGTTCGCCGAGTACGGCTTCACCCCCGAGAACGTCGTCGCCGCAGCCCGGGAATCCCTCGCCGCTGTGCGCGGTTGATCCGACCGCCCCGAAAGAAGATGATCACTGTGACCGAAGCGACCGCGAGCGCGGGAGCACTCAAGCGCCTGTCCGACGAGGGCGTGTCGATCTGGCTGGACGACCTGTCCCGCCGGCGGATCGAGTCCGGCAACCTGGCCGGGCTCGTCAAGACGAGGAACGTCGTCGGCGTCACCACCAACCCGTCCATCTTCCAGGCCGCCATCGGCTCCGGCGAGGGCTACGAGGAGCAGCTCGCCGACCTGGCGGTGCGGGGCGTCACCGTCGACGAGGCCGTCCGGATGATGACGACGGCCGATGTCCGGGCCGCCGCCGACGTCCTGCGGCCCGTGTACGACGCGACCGGCGGCCGGGACGGGCGGGTGTCCATCGAGGTCGACCCACGGCTGGCCCACGACACGGTGGCGACCGTCGCCGAGGCCCGGCAGCTGGCCTGGCTGGTGGACCGCCCCAACGTGATGATCAAGATCCCGGCGACGAAGGCCGGTCTGCCGGCGATCACCGAGGTGATCGGCGCGGGCATCAGCGTGAACGTGACGCTGATCTTCTCCCTGGAGCGCTACCGCGAGGTGATGGACGCCTACCTCGCCGGCCTGGAGAAGGCGCAGGCGGCCGGTCTCGACCTGTCGGCCATCCACTCGGTCGCGTCCTTCTTCGTCTCCCGGGTCGACTCCGAGATCGACAAGCGGCTGACGCTGCTGGGCACGGACGAGGCCCTCGCCCTGAAGGGCAGGGCGGCCCTGGCCAACGCCCGGCTCGCCTACGAGGCGTACGAACAGGTCTTCGCCGGGCCGCGCTGGCATGCCCTGGGCGGTGCCCGTGCGAACCCGCAGCGCCCCCTTTGGGCCTCCACCGGTGTGAAGGACCCCGCTTACAAGGACACCCTGTACGTGGACGAGCTGGTCGCCCCCGGCACGGTCAACACCATGCCGGAGGCCACGCTGAACGCCGTCGCCGACCACGGTGACGTCCAGGGCGACACCGTCAGCGGCTCTTACGCCCAGGCGCGGGCCGGCCTGGCGGCCGTCGAGCGGCTCGGCATTTCCTACGACGAGGTGGTGCGGCAACTGGAGGACGAGGGCGTCGCCAAGTTCGAGGTGGCCTGGCAGGACCTGCTGGACGCGGTCACCAAGTCCTTGAACAGCAAGGGAGTTGACGCGGAATGACTGAGGGCATCCCCCAGACGGCCGAGCAGGAGACCATCGGAACCAAGGAGGACAAGGAGGCCCGGGCAGCCCAGGAGGCGGCCGGGGTGGAGCAGACCGGGGTGAGCGGCCAGGAACAGGCGGCCCCGCGCCCGGAGCACGCCGACCCCGACTTCGCCAATCCCCTGCGCGACCCGCGCGACCGCCGTCTGCCCAGGATCGCGGGCCCGTCCGGGCTCGTCATCTTCGGTGTGACCGGCGACCTGTCCCGCAAGAAGCTGATGCCGGCCGTGTACGACCTGGCCAACCGCGGCCTGCTGCCGCCGGGCTTCTCGCTGGTGGGTTTCGCCCGCCGGGACTGGGAGGACCAGGACTTCGCGCAGGTGGTGCACGACGCGGTCCGTGAGCACGCGCGGACCCCGTTCCGCGAGGAGGTCTGGCAGCAGCTCGCCGAGGGCATGCGGTTCATCCCGGGGGACTTCGACGACGACACGGCGTTCAAGCAGCTGCGCTCCGCCGTCGAGGAGCTGGACGCCTCCCGGGGCACCAGCGGCAACTACGCCTTCTACCTCTCGGTGCCGCCGAAGTTCTTCCCGAAGGTCGTCCAGCAGCTGAAGAAGCACAAGCTGGCCGACGCCCAGGAGGGGTCCTGGCGCCGCGCGGTCATCGAAAAGCCGTTCGGGCACGACCTGGACAGCGCCTGCGAGCTGAACGCGATCGTGCACGACGTGTTCGACCCGGAGCAGGTCTTCCGTATCGACCACTACCTGGGCAAGGAGACCGTCCAGAACATCCTGGCGCTGCGCTTCGCCAACCAGATGTTCGAACCGATCTGGAACCGGTCGTACGTCGACCACGTGCAGATCACCATGGCCGAGGACATCGGCATCGG
>NZ_WWIQ01000071.1:197731-200924 GCF_009862985.1 Streptomyces sp. SID5464
CTACGACGGCATCGGCGCGGCCCGTGACGTCATCCAGAACCACCTCCTGCAGCTGATGGCGCTCACCGCGATGGAGGAGCCCGCCGCCTTCGACGCGGCGTCGCTGCTCACCGAGAAGCTGAAGGTGCTGCGGGCCGTGCGGCTGCCGGAGGACCTGGGCAGGCACACCGTGCGCGGTCAGTACGCGGCGGCCTGGCAGGGCGGCACGAAGGTCCGCGGCTATCTGGAGGAGGAGGGGATCGACCAGGCCTCCTCGACCGACACCTACGCCGCGATCAAGCTCCAGGTGGACAACCGCCGCTGGGCGGGCGTGCCGTTCTACCTGCGCACCGGCAAGCGGCTGGGCCGCCGGGTGACGGAGATCGCGGTGGTGTTCCAGCGCGCGCCGCACTCCCCCTTCGACTCCACGGCGACCGAGGAGCTGGGCCAGAACGCGATCGTCATCCGCGTCCAGCCGGACGAGGGCATGACGGTGCGGTTCGGCTCCAAGGTGCCGGGTACGTCGATGGAGATCCGGGACGTGACGATGGACTTCGCCTACGGCGAGTCGTTCACCGAATCGAGCCCCGAGGCGTACGAACGGCTGATCCTTGACGTCCTCCTGGGCGACGCCAACCTGTTCCCCCGTCACCAGGAAGTGGAAGAGTCCTGGAAGATCCTCGACCCGATCGAGCAGTACTGGGCCACGCACGGCCGGCCCGCGCAGTACGCCTCGGGCAGTTGGGGACCCGCGGAAGCCGACGAGATGCTCGCACGAGACGGACGGAGCTGGCGCAGGCCATGAAGATCGACCTGACCGACACCACGGCAAGCAAGATCAACAAGGCGCTGGTGCAGGGCCGCCGGGCCATCGGCACGCCCGCCGTGGGCATGGTCCTGACGATGGTGATCGTCACGGACGAGGAGAACGCCTACGACGCGATCAAGGCGGCCGAGGAGGCCTCGCACGAGCACCCCTCGCGCACCCTGGTCGTCATCAAGCGGCACGCCCGCACCCCGCGCGACCGCACCCAGTCCCGCCTGGACGCAGAGGTCCGGGTCGGCGCCGACGCCGGCACCGGCGAGACCGTGGTGCTGCGGACCTACGGCGAGGTGTCCGACCACGCCGACTCGGTGGTGCTGCCGCTGCTGCTGCCGGACGCGCCGGTGGTGGTGTGGTGGCCCATGGAGGCGCCGGAGGTGCCCTCGAAGGACCCGCTCGGGGCGCTGGCCCAGCGGCGCATCACCGACCTGTACGCCGTGGAGAACCCCCTGGAGATGCTGGAGAGCCGGGTCCGCTCCTACGCGCCCGGCGACACCGACCTCGCCTGGACCCGGCTGACGCCCTGGCGCTCGATGCTGGCGGCGGCGCTGGACCAGGCCCGGGCGAAGGTGATCTCGGCGGCCGTGGAGGCCGAGGCCGAGAACCCGGCCGCCGAGCTGCTGGCCCGCTGGCTGGAGGCGCGGCTGCACGTCCGGGTCGACAGGGTGGTCACCGCCGGGCCGGTGGTGACGGCGGTCCGGCTGGGCACGGAGAACGGCGAGATCGTCATCGACCGCCCCGAGGGGCCGCTGGCCACGCTGACCCTGCCGGGCCAGCCGTCGCGCACCCTCGCGCTGAAGGTCCGTGCCACCTCCGAACTCATCGCCGAGGAGCTGCGGCGCCTCGACGCCGACGAGATGTACGCCATCGCCCTCAACGGCGAGGCAACCGAGGAGACCCCTGCTCATGTCTGACTCCCCCTCCGGATCCCCCGAGCTCACCCGGCGGCCCGAGTGGACCGCACTGGAGGACCACCGCACGGACGCCCTGCCGCAGCCGGATCTGCGTGAGCTGTTCGCGGCGGACCCGGGGCGCGCCGAGCGCTACGTCGTGCACGTGGGCGACCTGCGCATCGACTACTCCAAGCACCTGGTCACCGACGAGACGCTGGCCCTGCTCCAGGAGCTGGCCACCGCCACCGACGTGTTCGGGCTGCGCGACGCCATGTTCCGCGGCGAGAAGATCAACGTCACCGAGAACCGGGCCGTACTGCACACCGCGCTGCGCGCCCCTCGGGACGCCGTGATCGAGGTCGACGGCGAGAACGTCGTCCCGGGTGTGCACGCCGTGCTCGACAAGATGGCCGCCTTCGCGGACCGGGTGCGCTCGGGTGAGTGGACCGGGCACACCGGCAAGCGGATCCGGAACGTCGTCAACATCGGCATCGGCGGCTCGGACCTCGGCCCGGCGATGGCCTACGAGGCGCTGCGGCCGTTCACCGCCCGGGAGCTGACGTTCCGCTTCGTGTCGAACGTGGACGGCTCCGACCTGCACGAGGCCACGCGCGACCTGGACCCGTCGGAGACGCTGTTCATCGTCGCGTCCAAGACCTTCACCACGATCGAGACCATCACCAACGCGACCTCGGCGCGCTCCTGGCTGCTGAACGGCCTGGAGGGCGACGAGAAGGCGGTGGCCAGGCACTTCGTCGCCCTGTCGACGAACGCGGAGAAGGTCGCCGAGTTCGGTATCGACGTCGACAACATGTTCGAGTTCTGGGACTGGGTCGGCGGCCGCTACTCGTACGACTCCGCGATCGGCCTGTCCCTGATGATCGCGATCGGGCCGGACCGCTTCCGGGAGATGCTCGACGGCTTCCGCATCGTCGACGAGCACTTCCGCAACGCCCCCGCGGAGGCCAACGCCCCGCTCCTGATGGGCCTGCTCGGCATCTGGTACGGCAACTTCCACGGCGCGCAGTCGCACGCCGTCCTGCCGTACAGCCACTACCTGTCGAAGTTCACCGCCTACCTCCAGCAGCTCGACATGGAGTCCAACGGCAAGTCGGTGGACCGCGACGGCCGTCCCGTTCAGTGGCAGACGGGTCCGGTCGTGTGGGGCACGCCCGGCACCAACGGGCAGCACGCCTACTACCAGCTGATCCACCAGGGCACCAAGCTCATCCCCGCCGACCTGATCGGCTTCGCTCGGCCCGTCGCCGAGCTCAGCGACGAACTGAAGGCGCAGCACGACCTGCTGATGGCCAACCTGTTCGCGCAGGGGCAGGCGCTCGCCTTCGGCAACACCGCCGAGGAGGTGCGGGCCGAGGGCGTGCCCGAGGAGCAGGTGCCGCACCGCACGTTCCGGGGCAACCACCCCACCACGACGATCCTGGCCACCGAGCTGACCCCGTCGGTCCTCGGCCAGCTGGTCGCCCTCTACGAGCACAAG
>NZ_WWIQ01000071.1:201076-201764 GCF_009862985.1 Streptomyces sp. SID5464
GACTCCTTCGACCAGTGGGGCGTCGAGCTCGGAAAGGTGCTCGCCAAGCGCGTCGAGCCCGCCCTGACCGAGGGCGCAGACGTCCCCGGTCTCGATCCGTCCACGGCCGCGCTGGTGGCCGCCTACCGCAATCATCGGGAAGTGAACTGACATGCAGATCGGTCTTGTGGGTCTCGGCAAGATGGGCGGCAACATGCGCGAGCGCCTGCGCAACGCCGGCCACACCGTCATCGGCTACGACACCAACCCGGACAAGTCCGACGTCGCCAGCCTGGCCGACCTCGTCAACGAGCTGGAGGCACCGCGCACGGTCTGGGTCATGGTCCCGGCCGGCGACCCCACCCAGCACGTCATCGACCGTCTGGCGGACCTCCTCAAGCCGTACGACACGGTGGTCGACGGCGGCAACTCCCGCTGGACGGACGACGAGAAGCACGCCGAGGAGCTGGGCAAGCGCGGCATCGGCTTCGTCGACGCGGGCGTCTCGGGCGGCGTGTGGGGCCTGAAGAACGGCTACGCCCTGATGGTCGGCGGGGAGAAGGAGTACGTCGACCGGCTCCGGCCGATCTTCGAGGCGCTCAAGCCGGAGGGCCCGTACGGCTTCGTCCACGCGGGCCGGGTGGGCGCCGGGCACTTCGCGAAGATGGTCCACAACGGCATCGAGTACGCGATGATGCAGGCCTACGCC
>NZ_WWIQ01000071.1:201903-204166 GCF_009862985.1 Streptomyces sp. SID5464
CCGTGGACTCGGTGGACAACGTCCGCGAGGTGTTCCGCTCCTGGCAGGACGGCACCGTCATCCGCTCCTGGCTGCTGGACCTCGCGGTCAACGCGCTCGACGAGGACGAGCACCTGGAGGGCCTGCGGGGCTACGCCCAGGACTCCGGCGAGGGACGCTGGACCGTGGAGGCCGCGATCGACAACTCCGTCCCGCTGCCCGCCATCACCGCTTCCCTCTTCTCCCGGTTCGCGTCCCGGCAGGACGACTCCCCGCAGATGAAGATGATCGCGGCGCTGCGCAACCAGTTCGGCGGGCACGCCGTCGAGTCGGCGAAGAAGGCGTAGCACCGTGGGCGATCTGCTGCTGGTCCGCCACGGCGAGACGGAGTGGAGCCGGAGCGGACAGCACACCAGCTTCACGGACCTGCCCCTCACCCGGCACGGCGAGGAACAGGCCAAGTCGCTGGTTGCGCTCCTGGCGGCCCGTCGGTTCGCGCTGGTCCTCACCAGCCCCCTCGGCCGTGCGGTGCGCACGGCCGAACTGGCGGGCCTGACGGGGGCGGTCGAGGACCCGGACCTGCACGAGTGGCACTACGGCGCCTATGAGGGCGTCACCACCGACGAGATACACCGCAGCCGCCCCGACTGGGACCTGTGGACCGACGGGGCGCCGCCCGGCGCCGACGGCCGGCCGGGCGAGTCCCCCGAGGAGGTCGGCAAGCGGGCCGACCGGGTGCTGTCCCGGGTGACGGCGGCGCTGCCCGAGGGCGATGTGATCCTGGTGGCCCACGGCCACTTCCTCCGCGTCCTGACCGCCCGCCGGCTGGGCCTGCCGCCGGCGGACGGCCGGCTGTTCCGCCTGGAGACGGGCACCGTCAGCCGGTTGTCGACCGAGCACGGGTGGCCTGTGATCGCGGAGTGGAACGCCAGGGCGTGACGTGCTGCGGCCGGGGGCTGGCCGGCGGCCCCCGGCCGAAGCGTGTCCGAGTGACGGCGGGGCCCGGCGGGGTGCGTCCTCACCCGTGCCGTCAGCCGCCGGTGAGCGCCCGCGCCGCGTGCTGTGCCGCCAGCCGTACCGGGGCGTTCGGGGCGCCGTAGCCCCGGTAGCCGTCGTCGCGCTGGACCAGTTCGAAGAAGACGCGGCCGACGGTGCGGGTGTAGCAGTGGCGGAAGACGCCGTGGGCGTCTCGGTCGTAGAGGATGCCGAGGTCGCGGTAGGTCTCCAGCTCACCGTCGGCGAACTCGAAGCGGGCGGCGAGATCGTCGTAGTAGTTCGCCGGGACGGGCAGCAGACTGCCGCCGGCCTCCCGGAAGCGGCGGGCCGAGGCGACCACGTCGCCGGTGGCCAGGGCGATGTGCTGGGCGTGGACGGTGTCGTCCGTGGGCGCGGCACCGACGGTGAGGGCGATCCGGACGCTGCCGTCGGCGTTGGTCACGGCACGGCTGCGCAGCAGACCGTAGGGGTCGGCGACGTCCACGCTCTCCTGGGCGTGCAGGCCGAGCACCCCGTGGTGGAAGAGGGCCGCCTCGTCGAAATGGTGCCAGCGCTGGGTGAGGGCGAGATGGTCGATGCCGCGGACACCCGCGGGCGCGGGTGCCGGGGCGGTGTCCTCGAAGTCGGCCCGCCAGTCGGGCAGGCCCGGACGGCCGGTGGCGCAGAAGAAGAGCTCCGTGCCGTCGGGGGCTGCGACCGCGTCGAGCGGGGCGTCCTCGGGTGCCCGGCGACGCGGCAGGACGGGAGCCAGCAGCGCCTCGGCACGCCGGGCCGCCGCGGCCGGGTCGGGTGACTCCAGCCCGATGGCGGCGAGCTGGGTGCCGTCCCGGCGGACCGCCGGCCCGGTGTTGACGAGGATCCGGGCCTCCCCCTGCTCCCACAGGGCGACGGGCTTGCCGCGATGACGCGCCGTGCGGGCGAAACCCAGGGCGCCGAGCAGGGCGGTGAGGGGTTCGGCGTCGGGCGTGACCAGCTCGGCGAAGGCGACGCCGGTGGGGACGACGGGCTCGGGCGGGACGGCCCGGCCCACCGTCTCCTGAAGGACCAGCAGGGAACGCCGGGCGTCGACGGCGGTCGGGCCGGCCTCGGCCTGGCGGAAGACGTCGTTGAAGACCTCCAGGGAGAGCGGGCCGTCGTATCCGGTGCGCAGCACGTGCCGCACCAGGCCGGCGACGTCGAAACCGCCCTGGCCCGGGAAGCAGCGGTGATGGCGGCTCCACTGGAGGACGTCCATGGCGAGCAGCGGGGCGTCGGCGAGCTGGAGGAAGAAGATCTTCTCGCCGGGGAT
>NZ_WWIQ01000071.1:204257-245175 GCF_009862985.1 Streptomyces sp. SID5464
GGAAGAAGATCTTCTCGCCGGGGATGTCCTCGATGCCCTTGGGGTCCGAGCCGCGCGAGAGGATGTGGAAGCTGTCCAGGCAGGTGCCGAGCGCGGGGTGGCCGGCCGACTCGACGATGTGCCAGGCGTGGTCGTAGGTACTGACGTGCCGCCCCCAGGCGAGCGCCTCGTAGGCCACCCGGACCCCGCAGTCCCGGGCGAGGTCGGCGAGTCGGCTCAGCTGCTCGGCGGCGAGGGCGTCGTCGTCCACCGCCCGCGGGGAGACGCTGGAGCAGACGAGGACCGTGTCGGTGCCGAGCCTGCGCATCAGGTCGAACTTGTGCCGGGCCCGCCGCAGGTTCCGGGCGAACTCGTCCTCGGGGACGGCCTCGATGTCCCGCATCGGCTGGTACAGGTCGATGGAGAGGCCGAGGTCGGCGCAGCGGGCGCGGATCTCCTCGGGGGTGAGGGGGCTGGCCAGCAGGTCGTTCTCGAAGATCTCCACCCCGTCGAACCCGGCCCGGGCCGCGGCCGTGAGCTTCTCGGTGAGGGACCCGCTGAGGGAGACGGTGGCGATGGACGTACGCACGTGTCGGTACCCCTTTTCTAGTTGCGTGCCCCTACGGCCCCGGCCAGTGCGGTCAGGTCCGCCAGCATCCGCGCGGCGTCGGGTTCCCGCCCGGTGAACAGGCGGAACGCGTCGGCGGCCTGGAAGGCGGCCATGCCGCCGCCGTCGAGGGTGGCGCAGCCCAGCGCGCGGGCGGTGCGCAGCAGTTCGGTCTCCAGCGGGCGGTAGACCACCTCGGCCACCCACAGCCCGGGGTGGAGCAGCTCGGCGGGCAGCGGCAGGCCGGGGTGGGCCGCCATGCCGGTGGGCGTGGCGTGGACGATGCCGTCGGCGTGCGCGAGCAGCCGCGCCTGCCGGTCCGGGGTCGCGGCGTCTGCACGGCCCCGTCCGAAGGCGCGGTTCAGGGAGTCGGCCAGGGCGGCGGCCCGTTCGGGCAGGGCGTCCACGACCGTGACCCGCTCGGCGCCGAGGGTGAGCGTGGCGTGCGCGACGGCCGCGCCCGCGCCGCCGGCGCCCAGCTGCACGACCCGCTCCAGCGGCGCGTCGGGCAGCCCGCGTGCGAAGGACGCGGCGAAGCCGGTGACGTCCGTGTTGTGGCCGACCGCGCGGCCGTCCTCGAAGACGACGGTGTTGACCGCGCCCAGCGCCTCGGCCTGCGGGGCGAGCGCGTCCAGGTGCTCGATGACGAGCTGCTTGCAGGGATGCGTGATGTTGAGCCCGTCGAACCCGAGGTCGCGGGCGGCCCGGACCAGATCGCCCACCGCCTCGGGCGGCACCCCGAGCGGGTCGATGTCGATGAGCCGGTACAGCAGGCGCAGGCCCTGCCGGTCGCCCTCCCGCTCGTGCAGCGCCGGGCTCAGCGACGGGCCGATGCCGGAACCGATCAGTCCGACGAGATACGAGTCCTTGGGCACACGGTCCTCCCGAGCGGCTCACTAATGTACGAACTAGTACGTTAGCTATATCAGCCGAGTGCGACCACGGGAAGCCCCCGGTGGGACACGGGCCCTGCTTCTACAATCACCGGCACCGGCCCCTCC
Organism: Streptomyces sp. SID5464; assembly: GCF_009862985.1. Lineage (NCBI taxonomy): Bacteria > Bacillati > Actinomycetota > Actinomycetes > Kitasatosporales > Streptomycetaceae > Streptomyces > Streptomyces sp. SID5464. The sequence goes on from NZ_WWIQ01000071.1 coordinate 205,845, forward strand.
GCCCGAAGGAACCTGATGACCAGCGTCGAAGAACCGGCACGCCCCGGCGAGCGCGAGCGCATCCGTGACGCCGCCCGCACCCAGGCCGAGATCCTCGACGTCGCCACACAGGAGTTCGCCCGGGCCGGCTACGACGGTGCCCGGGTGGACGAGATCGCCGCCCGCACCCGCACCACGAAGCGGATGATCTACTACTACTTCGGCGGCAAGGAACAGCTGTTCACGGCCGTGCTGGAGCGGGCCTACGGCGTGATCCGCGAGGCCGAGCAGGAGCTCGACGTCGAGCATCTCGACCCGGTGGCGGCCATCCGGCGCCTGGCCGAGGTGACCTTCGACCACCACGAGCAGCACCCGGACTTCATCCGCCTGGTCAGCATCGAGAACATCCACGAGGCCCAGCACATCGCCGCCTCCGAGATGCTCGGGAGGATCGGCTCCCCCGCCCTGGACGTGATCCGCCGCATCCTGGAGGAAGGCCGCAGGTCAGGGCTGTTCACGGCGGACGTCGACGCCGTCGACCTGCACGCGATGATCTCCTCCTTCTGCTTCTTCCGGGTCTCCAACCGGCACACCTTCGGCGCGCTGTTCGGCCGTGACCTGGTCGACCCGGCGCAGCGCGCGCACTACCGCACGATGCTGGGCGACATGGTGATCGCGTATCTGACGGCGGAGCGCGCGGCGGACTGAGCGTCCGGCACCGGACACCTGGCGCACGACCCCTTGACACCGGCGGCCCACCGGCGCAGCATCCCTAGCCAACCCCTACTAACTATCCAGTGGGTTAATTAGCCGCGATCCGGCACGTCCCCCTTCGCTCGTCCTTCTGTCCACTCCGCCTAGGGTGGAGCCCTCAAAGGAGCCGCCGTGTCCGTCCCCGCCATGCCCCGAGGGGCCGCAGCCCCGCCCGGTCAGCCCAGGAAAGCCGCGACCGCCGCCTGGATCGGCAGCGCGCTGGAGTACTACGACTTCTTCATCTACGGCAGCGCCGCCGCGCTGATCTTCCCCGCGGTGTTCTTCGACGAGTCCGACCCGGCCACCGCGACCCTGCTGTCGCTGGCCACGTTCGGCGTCGCGTACGCCGCCCGCCCGGTCGGCGCGCTGGTGCTCGGGCACTTCGGCGACAAGCTCGGCCGCAAGAAGATCATGGTCTTCACGCTGATGCTGATGGGCCTGTCGACGTTCCTGATCGGCTGTCTGCCGAGCCGGGACCAGGTCGGCACGCTCGCCCCGGTCCTGCTGGTGCTGTGCCGGGTTCTCCAGGGCATCTCGGCGGCGGGCGAACAGGCCAGCGCCAACTCCATGACGCTGGAACACGCACCGCCGGACCGGCGCGGCTTCTTCACCAGCTTCACCCTCAGCGGCACGCAGGGCGGCCAGTTGCTGGCCACGCTGGTCTTCCTGCCGGTCTCCGCGCTGCCCGAGGAGCAGCTGCTGTCCTGGGGCTGGCGGGTGCCGTTCTGGCTGAGCGTCGTGGTCGCCGTCGTCGGCTGGGTCATCCGGCGCAAGCTGGACGAGACCCCGGCCTTCGCCCAGCAGGCCGCCCGGGCGGGCGTCGTAAAACTGCCGCTGGTGGTGCTGCTGCGCGAGCACTGGGCGGACGTGCTGCGGGTGATCGCGGGCGCGCTCATCGCCTCGGTCAGCACCATCTTCACGGTGTGGGCGCTGGCGTACGCCACGAGCGACGCGGTCGGCATGTCGCGCACCGCCATGCTGTGGGTGGGGGCCCTGGCCAACGTCGTCGCGCTCGCCGCGATCCCGCTGTGGGCCACCCTCTCCGACCGGATCGGCCGCCGCCCGGTGTATCTGATCGGCGCGGTCGGCAGCGCGGTGACGATGTTCCTTTACCTGTGGGCCGTCTCCACCGGCTCGTACCTGCTGACGTTCCTGCTGGGCATCCTCTGTTTCGGCGTGGTCTACAGCGCCGCGAACGGTGTGTGGCCCGCCTTCTACGGCGAGATGTTCACGACCCGGGTCCGGCTGTCCGGCGTGGCCATCGGCACGCAGATCGGCTTCGCGGCGGCCGGCTTCGCGGTGACGTTCGCCGCGCGGATCGCGGGGCCGGGCGGCGACGACTGGTCGGCGGTGGCCCTGTTCACTGCGGCCCTGTGCGTGCCGCCGGTCATCGCCGCGCTGTCGGCTCGCGAGACGCACCGGGTCCCGACCCAGGCGCTGGGGGAACGCCCGGCGCGGGCGACCGCGGAGCCGGAGAAGGTGACGGCCGCCTGAGCCGGACCACCCCCTGCCGGGTCCTTCGGGGGCCCGGCGGCGGGTGGTCGGCCGGGTGCGGGGGGCCGGTCGTTCAGCTGTTGGACCAGGCCCGGCGGCACAGCACCAGGCGATAGCCGTCGGGGTCCTCGATGGTGACGCCCCACTCGTTCCAGTAGGGGTTGGGGGATGCGACCCGCTTGCCGCCGTGCTGCTCCAAGCGGGCGACCAGATCGTCCGGGACCGGGTCGTCGGCGTAGACGACCAGCAGATCCTCCTCGGTGGGGCGGGGCTCCACCGGCCGGGCGGGCTCGTGCACGAGCTCCAGATGCCAGTCGGCGTCGGGCCAGCCGAGCATCAGCAGGTCGTGGTGGCCCGGTCCGGATCCGCCCTCCGACCGCCACACGACGCTGAGCCCGAGTCCCTCGCGCCAGAACCGCTCGGCCGCCGAGAGGTCCTTGGAGGGGCGGGCGATCCTGATGTGGCTGCGACCGTTCACGGGCATGGCGACCTCTTCTCGTGGCGTCCTGGTCTACGACGGCGATGCGCCTCGCAGCCTAGGGAGCCGGCCGCCGCGTGACATCGGCCATCGGCCCTGGGTCCCGGAGACTAGGCCTTGGCGTGCACGAGCTGGATCAGGTTGCCGCAGGTGTCGTCCAGCACCGCCGTGGTGATGCTGCCCATCTCCAGCGGCTCCTGGATGAACCGGACCCCGAGCCCGCGCAGCCGCTCGAACTCGGCCCGCACGTCGTCCACGGCGAAGGACGCGGCCGGGATGCCGTCCTCCACGAGCGCCGTCTTGTACGGCTGCACCGCGGGATGGCCTGACGGTTCGAGGAGGAGTTCCGTCCCGTCGGGGTCCTCCGGCGAGACCACGGTCAGCCACCGGTCCGCGCCCACGGGGACGTCGTGCTTCTTCACGAAGCCCAGCACGTCGGTGTAGAAGCGCATGGCCTTGTCCTGGTCGTCGACGAAGACGCTGGTGATGTGGATCCTCATGAGTTGTCCTCCGGTGCGTCGGGCTTGAGCCAGCGGGTCATGACGCGCTCAAGGGGTGTGGTGTTCAGGTCGTGGAACTTGTAGCGGCCCTCACGCCGGGACACGACCAGACCCGCCGATTCCAGGACGGCCAGATGCTGGCTCACCGCCTGGCGCGACAGCCCCAGACCGTGCTTGGTCACCAGCCGCGTACAGATCTCGAACAGGCTCTGGCCGTCCCGCTCGGCCAGCTCGTCCAGGATGCGCCGACGGGTGGGGTCGGCCAGCGCCTTGAAGACATCCTCCGCCATGACCCAACGATAGGCAAGTAGCCACTTGCCTATCAAGGCCGGTGCGCCGCGCGATCACGAATGGTTCCTGCACGAGGATGAGGTCTGAGGCGGACCGGTCGGGGTATGCCGGATCTCACCTCGACGAGCGCGACGGAGGACGAGTGATGGCACAGCTGCGACAAGAGGTCGACCCGGGTGCGGCCGGGCTGGATCCGGGGGCGCTGGCCCGCATGGACCGGCACTTCGCCGGTCTCGTCGACGAGGGCAGGTTGCCGGGCTTCCTCGTGTCCGTCGCCCGCGCCGGACGCGTCGCCCACCTCACGACGCACGGCCTGCGCGACATCGCGGCCGGGCGGCCCGTCGAGCCGGACACGCTGTGGCGTGTCTACTCCATGACGAAGCCGGTCACCGCGGTCGCCGCGCTGCTGCTGGTCGAGGAAGGCCGGCTGTCGCTGGACGACCCGGTCGCCGACCACCTGCCGGCCTTCGCCGACCCCCGCGTCTACGTCGGCGGCTCCGGGGCCGACGTCCGAACCCGCCCGGCCACCGGCCCGATACTCGTCCGCCACCTGATGACCCACACCTCGGGCCTGACCTTCGGCTTCTACCACACCCACCCGGTGGACGCCCTGTACCGCGAGGCCGGTCTGGAGTCGTCGGTGCCCCCGGGCGCGGACCTGGCCGAGACAATCGAGGTGTACGCCGGCCTGCCGTTGCAGTTCGAGCCGGGCACGCAGTGGAACTATTCGGTTGCGAGCAACGTCCTGGGCCGGGTCATCGAGGTCGTGTCGGGGCAGCCGCTCGACGTGTTCTGCGCCGAGCGGATCTTCGGCCCGCTCGGCATGACGGACGCGGGGTTCCACGTCACGGACGAGCAGGCGCCCCGGCTCTCCGAGATGTACGGGGAGAAGGAGGGCGGCGGCATCGAGCGGATCCCCGGGCTGCCGCTGCGCGGAGGCCGGCCGCGGTTCCTGTCCGGCAGCGGCGGCATGGTGGCCTCCGCCCATGACTACCACCGCTTCATGGAGTTGCTGCGCCGCCGGGGCGAGCTCGACGGCGTCCGGCTGCTCGCCCCCGGGACAGTGGACCTCATGACCCGCAACCACCTGCCCGGCGGCGCCGATCTGCGCGCCTTCGGCAGCCGCCCGGCCCACGACGAGCCCGGAAACGAGGGGGTCGGCTTCGGGCTCAGCGTCTCCGTGGTGATCGACCCGTCCCGCACCCAGGCGCCCTCCGGGCTCGGCGCCTACGGCTGGAGCGGGGTGGCCACGACGACGTTCTGGGTGGACCCGGGCCGTGACCTGACGGTGCAGTTCATGACGCAGGTGCGGCCCAGGTCCTCCCACACGGTGTTCCGCGACCTCAAGAGGTTCGTCCACGAGGCCGTGTCGGACTGACCCCCGCTACTGGTCGACGCGGAGCGTGAACTCGACGCCGTCCCGGGCGAGTTCCCGCAGCCACTGTCCGGACCGGGCCGCCGTCTCGGCGGCCCGGTTCAGGCCCGGCGGCAGCGAGCCGGCCAGGACGTGGCGGACGCCCAGGGCGAGTGTGCGCGAGACGCAGCGGGCCATCGCGCTCTCCCGCTCGTCGCCCACCAGGTCCAGGAGGTATCCGCCCGCCCAGGACCGCCCGGTCTCGGCCCGGACGTCCAGCGACACGGCGAGGACGACCCGGTCGCGGTCGTCGTCCGTGGTGGGGTAGGCGGCGGCCAGCTCCTGGGCCAGGGCGGTGATCCGCGCGTCGTCGCCCCTCTTCAGCTCCTCGAAGACGCCGTCCCAGGCGCGCAGCCAGCCCTCCAGTCGCAGGGTGCCGCGTACGAAGGTGCGCGGTGCCCAGGCGTCCGGCAGTCCGTACTGCTCGACGAAGGGGACGCTGTCGCGGTTGGGGTAGACCTCGAAGGTCTCCCCGTCGAGGACGTGCCGCCGGGTCGCCTCCCACGGGCGGTCGGCGACCGTCTCGGCGCCGCCCTCGATGTAACGGGCCGGGGAGCGCAGGGCGTTGAGGACACCGGCCGGTGCCCAGCTGAAGCGGTACGTGAAGTCGTTCGGGACGGCCGGGACGCCACCGCAGTACGACGTGAGGGTGTACGAGGCGGGTGTCTCGTCGCCGATCGCCTCCCGGGCCCGGGCGACGAGGGCGTGGGCGAAGAGGTGGTCGATGCCCGGGTCCAGCCCGGCCTCGGTGAGGACGACGACCCCGGCCTTCTCGGCGGCGGGCACCTGCTCGAGGACCGCCTGGGACACGTAGCTGGAGCAGGCGAAGTGCGCCCCGAGCCGGACGCACTCGCCGAGCAGCGGCGCGTGCTCCGGCGCGGGCAGCATGGACACCACGACGTCGCCGGGCGCCAGTTCGGCGGCGAGGGCGGGCAGCGTGTACGCGCGGGGCTCGGCCCGTCCGGCGAGGCCCAGCCGGTCCAGGGCGTCGGCCGCGCGGCTCTCGGTGCGGTGCCAGAGCCGTACGCGCTCGGCGGTGTCGCACAGCGCGGCCAGGCCGCTGCCCGTGGACAGGCCGGCGCCGATCCAGTGGACGGTGCCGCTCGCGGGTACCAGGTCAGTGGTCAAGGATCTCCCCCTCTTCGAGGCCGTGTTCACGGTATGCCCGACGGAACCGGTCCAGACAGCGTCCCCAGGGCCCGGTGACGCCGAAGTCGAGCAGGTGGGGCAGGAGGGCGGCCGAGAAGTCGGCACTGGACTCCAGCGGCAGCAGGGAGGGCAGGTTGTCGATGGCGATCAGGTCGAGCGGGGGTTCCTCGCACAGCCGGCGGACGGGCTCGTCCCAGTCGGTGGTCTCGTCGTACACCGGAAGGACGTTGAGCGGGGAGCCCACGTCGCACGTCACGTCGCACAGGGTGCGCAGGCGGCGGTCCGGGGTGTCGAGGTCCTGCTCGCGGAGGAAGGGCGGGACGGGGGTGGTGGCGAGCACCGCGTTGACCATCACGTCGTGGCCCAGCAGGGCACGGCGGTCCAGGTCCCGGGTCTCGGCGAGGTCCCAGCAGGTCGGGTCGACCCCGGCGGTGGCGAAGGCGGCGCGGGCACCGCGGCCGCTGCGGCCCAGGGCACCGATGACCAGGCCGGTGAACCCGGCGTCGGCCGCCCCGGGCTGCAGCGTCTCGTCCAGTGCCTCCTTCGTCGTGGGCGTCAGAGGTGCCCGCAACCGGCCCCGGTGCTGGAGCACCGCGAGGGCCGCGCCCAGGTAGCCGGCCCAGAACCCGAACGCGGCGAGGCGCCGCCCGCTGTCGTCGACCAGGTACTCCAGGTCGAACAGCGCCCCGCCCCCGGCGGCGAACCGGCGCAGCAGGCCGGCCGCCCCGGGCTGGCCCTTGTAGGCGTGGCCGAAGAAGATGTGCCGGTGCGTCAGCTCGGCCGGTTCCTCGGGCAGTTCCTTCAGGCCCAGCACGACGGCGTCCCGCGGGGCCGACACCCAGGAGCCCGCGGGGGCGACGCGGCAGCCGGCCGCCTCGTACTCCTCGATCGGGTAGACCCGCTGCGGGGAGTCCTCGACGGTCAGTGCCACTCCGTTCTCGACGAGCCGCCGGGCGTCGTCGGGCACGACCGGTGTGCGTCGCTCGGTCGTTCGGGCCTCGTGGCGCAGCCACAGATGGAGCTCGGTCATACCAGGTGGGCCTCCGGACGTGAGGCGTCGGCCGCTGACTGAGGGCCGACGCTCAAGGGGCGGACGTCCACGAAGCGTACGCGGCCCGTCCGCGGGTCGCGTACGACTGCGCCCAGGTCACGTCGCGGGACACCCGAACCCGCCCCGGCCTCTCAGGAGGAGCTGACCACCGCGTCGAGGTGGGGCAGGTGGTGGTCGAGGCGCTCCCGCTTGGTCCGCAGGTAGGTGATGTTGTTCTCGCACGGCGGGATCAGCAGCGGCACCTGCTCGGCGACCTCGATGCCGTGGTCCACCAGCGCCTCGCGCTTGCGCGGGTTGTTGGACATCAGGCGGACGGACTTGACGCCCAGGTCCTCCAGGATCCGGGCGGCCACCCCGTAGTCGCGGGCGTCCACCGGCAGGCCGAGGGCGAGGTTGGCCTCGACGGTGTCCAGGCCCTCCGCCTGGAGGGCCATCGCGCGCAGCTTGGCGAGCAGGCCGATGCCGCGGCCTTCATGCCCTCTGAGGTAGACGACGACACCGGCGCCCTCGGCGACGACCGCGCGCAGGGCGGCGTCGAGCTGGTCGCCGCACTCGCAGTGCTGGGAGCCGAAGGCGTCGCCGGTCAGGCACTCCGAATGCAGCCGGATGAGCACGTCGTCCGTGCCGAGGTCGCCGTAGACCAGCGCCACTTGTTCGTCACCGCGGTCGTGGTCGAGGTAGCCGACCGCCTGGAATTTCCCGTAGACGGTGGGCAAGGGCGCATTCACAACGCGTTCCACGCCGGTCCGCTGCGGTGACTTCTTGCCGAGTATGCCAATTTTTTCTGTCATGATTCTCGAGTTCCTAAGCAGAGACGAAAGGCCGTGACGTGATGAGTGATCTGGTGCCGGCGGACACCACGGAAGACGTACGGACGCGGGGCGCCGGTGTCTCACGGCAGGTCGCGGTGCTTCCCGTGGGGAGCTTCGAGCAGCACGGTCCGTATCTTCCGCTGGCGACCGACACGCTCGTCGCCTGTGCCGTCGCGCGGGAGATAGCCGGCGCGTACCCGGTGCACCTCCTTCCTCCGGTGACGATCTCCTGCTCGCACGAGCACGCGGCCTGGCCGGGGACCGTGAGCATCTCCTCGGTGACCCTTCATGCGGTGGTACGGGACATAGCGGCTTCGCTGAGCCGGTCCGGCGTCGACGCCCTGGTGGTGGTCAACGGGCACGGCGGAAACTACGTACTGGGCAACGTCGTTCAGGAATCCTCCGCCCGCGGCGAGCGGATGGCACTGTTCCCGGCCCCGGAGGACTGGGAGGCGGCGCGCGAGCGGGCGGGTGTGGTCGCCTCGCTGCTCACCGACATGCACGCGGGGGAAATAGAGACCTCCATCCTTCTGCACGCTCATCCCGAAATGCTCCGACCCGGTTATGAGACGTCCGATTTCGTCGCTGACGACCGGCGTCATCTGCTCACACTCGGCATGTCCGGCTATACCGATTCCGGTGTCATCGGCCGTCCTTCGCTGGGTTCGGCGGAAAAAGGGAAGGAACTCCTGGCGAGCCTGGCGGATTCCTTCGGGGCGTATTTCTCGCTGCTGACCTCCGACGCGTAGCCGGACACGGTGGCGGGGCCGGGTCCAGGGGCCGGTGAAGCGGACCGGGGCCCGGCACGCAGGCCCGCGTACCAGCGGGCGACGAGCACGATCAGGCCGGGCAGGCTGGCCACGAGGCTGAGCACCCCGTAGACGACCGCGACGGCGAGTCCCCGGCCGGCGCCCAGGCCCGCGGCGCCGAACGCCCAGGCCGTGACGCCCTCCCTCGGTCCCCAGCCGCCGACGTTCAGCGGCAGGCCCATGGCCAGCAGCGCGAGTACCGCGAGCGGCACCAGCACGGCCACGGAGGCGGCGGCTCCGGCGACGCGGGCGGCGAGGACGAACATGGCGACGTAGCCGGCCAGGACGACCACGGAGGAGACGACGACCCCGGGCCCGTTGCAGCGGGACAGCAACCCCTCGCGGGCCTCGGCGAGTACGGTGCGCAGCGCCCGGCCCCGGCTGGAGGGCGCCGCCCGGTTCATGCGCACGGCGAGGACGACGGCGACTGCGCCGAGTGCGGCCAGGGCCGCGAGCGGGGCGATGTGCCGGGCCTGGGCCAGCACCGGGGACGGCATGGTCAGCAGGACCACGGCCCCCACGGCGCACAATGCGATCTGTCCGGCGGCCCGTTCGAGGACGACGGCCTTCACGCCCCGCCGCACATCCCCTCGCTCTGCCCGTGCCGTACCGCCCGGTGCACGTCGCCGAGCACACCGCCGGGCAGCGCCGCGTTCAGGAACAGCGCCCGGTAGTAGTCGGCGACGGCCGGCCCGAAGGGCAGCCGGATCCTGAGGCTCCGTGCCACGAGCGCCCAGCGCCACGCGCTGAACACGGTGGTGACGAGTCCGATCCCGAGCGCGAGCAGCACCGACGCGGTGTCGATCCGGCCCAGCCCGTCCAGGAAGACGCCGGTGCCGAGCCGCCAGAGCAGTATGCCGAGGATGAGGACGCCGGCGAGGGTGCCGAGATGCGTACGGACCTTGGGGGAGCCGAGGCGGGCGAGGGCGGTACGGATCGGGCGACGGGGCGACGAGGCGGCGGCATCGCCGCCGCGCGGGTGTGCAGGCTCCGGGGCGTCGGCGCACAGGGCATCGGAGCCGATCGTGTCCGCGCCGGGGCCGGCTGACCCGCCGGACGGGCCCGGGTCGCCGCCGGTGTCCGGCAACCGCTGGGCGTCGACGAACGTCGGCCGCTCCCACACCGCCGTCAGCGCGCCCCGGGGCACCGCCGTCGTTCCCGTCGCCTGCGGGCTCATGACGCTCCGCCCGCCGGGCGGCTCAGGGCCAGGAGGTCGGTGTGGTGGACGGTGACGCGCAACCGGCCCGCGGCGCAGTCGGCCAGGCGTTCGGCCAGATAGGCGTCGGCGCGGGCGCGCAGGTCGGGGCGCTGCTCGACGGCGGCGCCGACCCAGCCGCGCAGCCACTGCTCGGTGAGCGCGGCCTGCTCGGGGCCGAGCCGCCAGGGGCTCGGAAGCAGCCGTACCGTCGCGCCGTGCTCGGAGAAGGCCTCGGTCGCCGCCGCCACCGCGTCCGGACCGAGCAGACCGTCGCGGCGCTGGTGGTCGTTGAACGCCTGGGCGATCTCCGAGTCCAGCGGATGGGACGGCGTCAGTTCCACCCGGCCTGCGACGGAGAGAGTGAGCAGGGCGGGGCAGCCGGCTCCGGCGCAGGCGGCGGCGAGGGTCTCGACCTCCTCGCGGGTGAGGACGTCCAGCAGTGCGGACGCCGTCACCAGGGACGCGCCGTGCAGGGCGTCCGGGGTGAGGCGGGCGACGTCACCGCGCCGCGTCTCCACGGTGACCCGGCTGCCGTCGGCCGCCGAGCGCGGGGAGGCGACGGCGGCGAAGTGCAGCAGATACGGGTCGCGGTCGTGCAGGATCCAGTGCTGCGGGCCGTCCAGGCAGGGGGCGAGCCAGCGGCCCATCGAGCCGGTACCGCACCCGAGGTCGTGGATGACGACACCGCCGGACTTGCCCGGCAGGTTGGCGAGCCGGATGCGCAGCGGGTCGAGCAGATCGTGCGCCCGCGCGGCGGCATCGGCCGGCTCCCGCAACTGCAGCCACTCGGGCGCGTAACGGGGCGGGTCGTCCGGGTCGGCCTCACGCAACTTCACGGTGGGCCGCACACCGGGATGCCCGCTGGGACCGGCACCCGGGATCACGGTGTCCACCGGCCGGGCCGGGATCGTCCCGCTCTGGTGGGTCGTCGCCGGGTTCGTCATGCGGCCCTCCGGGGGTCGGTCGGGAGCCGGCGCAGCACGGCCGCCAGGCTCTGTGCGGTCGTCGCCCAGCCGCCGAGGGCGGCGCGGCGGCCGCGGGCTGCGGCCTTGAGGCGACGGCGTACGTCCGCCTCGCCGAACCAGCAGCGCAGCTCCGCGGCGATGGCGGCGGAGTTCTCCGGCGGGACGAGGATGCCGGGCACGCCACCGTCGGGGGCGCGGCCGACCGCCTCGGGGAGCCCGCCGACGTCCGTGGCCATGACCGGGATGCCGCGCGCCAGTGCCTCGGTCACGGCCATGCCGTACGTCTCGGCGTAGGAGGTGAGGACCATCAGGTCGGCGGTGGCGTAACTGGCGTCGAGTGCGGCGCCGGACTGCGGGCCCGCCAGCTCCAGCCGGTCCTGAAGGCCGTGCTCGGCGATGAGGGACCGCAGATGGGCGACGTACTCCGGGTCCTGGGTGAGACTGCCGACGCACACACAGCTCCACGGCAGGTCGGTCACCGTGGCCAGCGCCTCCACCAGCCGGTGCTGTCCCTTGCGCGGGGTCACGGCGGCCACGCACAGCAGCCGTGAGACACCGTCGGTGCCGGGCGCGAGCGGCGCGATGTCGGCACCGGGGGCCGCGACGTGCACCCGCTCGGGGGGAAGGCCGTGGTGGGCGACCAGCCGGCGGACGGCCCAGTCGCTGGTGGCGACCACCGCCGGTACCGCCCGCAGCACCGCCCGTTCCCTGGCGTCGAGTTCGGCGGCCACGGCCGGGTCGAGCCCGGTCTCGTCGCCGAGCGGGAGGTGGACGAGAACGGCCATGCGCAATCGTTCCGCCTCCGGCACGACGATCTCCGGGACGCCGCAGGCGACCAGCCCGTCGAGCAGGACGACGGCGCCGTCGGGCAGGCCGCTCAGGGCGCGGGCGAGTTCCGTACGGGCCGCCGCCGCCGGCCGGGGCCAGTCACCGGCCACGGCGTGCTTGGTCACCTGCCAGCCGAAGCCGGGCAGGTCCAGGCACACGCGCCGGTCGTAGGCGTTGCCGCCGCTCGGCGTCGTCGGGTCGTCGACGCCGCCCGGCAGCACGAAGTGCACGGTGCGCAGGGACATGGGGATGATCTCGGCGTTCTTCAGGACGGCGTGCTGCACGGGAACGTAGTTCAGCCGCGCCGGTGCCGGTCCGGTCTGCTCGGGCCGTTCGATCGTCGTGTCGGTCACAGCGCACGCTCGTAACTCGCCCAGGCGATGTGCGACTCGTGCAGCGTGACGGTCAGGCCCGCGATGCCCTTGGCGCCCTCGCCCAGCGCGCCCTTGTGGATGCGCTCGGCGAGCCGGTCGGCGATGACCTTGGCGAGGAACTCCGTGGACGTGTTGACACCGGCGAAGTCGGGCTCGTTGTCGAGGTTGCGGTAGTTCAGCTCGCTGACCACCGCCCCGAGTTCCTGGGTCGCCAGACCGATGTCGACGACGATGTTGTCCTCGTCCAGCTGTTCGCGCCGGAACGTGGCGTCCACGAGGAACGTGGCCCCGTGCAGGCGCTGGGCCGGTCCGAAGACTTCGCCACGGAAGCTGTGGGCGATCATGATGTGATCGCGGACGGTGATGCTGAACAACGGACGACCCTCCAGGTGCGGCGCGTCTGCTCCCCCGCTATGGCTGCCGGGGATGCCGAGTAGTACGGCTGTCTGCCTTCCCCTGTTCAGTCTCCGGTACGTCTTTTCTCAGGTCAGGCGCTCTCGTCGTAGCGGACGCGGTGGCACAGCGCGGGGATCTCGCCGGAGGCGAGCTTCGGCAGCACGTCCGGCAGGTCCTCGAAGGCGGACTCGCCGGTGACGAGGGCGTCGAGGGCCGGGTCGGCGAGCAGATCGAGGGCGAGGGCGAGCCGGTCGGCGTAGGTGCGGTTCGGCCGGGCCGGGGAGACGGTGCCGACCTGGCTGGAGCGGATGACGAGCCGCCGGGAGTGGAAGGCCTCGCCGAGCGGCAGGCTCACCTGCCGGTCGCCGTACCAGCTCAGTTCCAGCACGGTCCCTTCGGCGGTGAGGAGTTCCAGGGACCTGGCGAGGCCCTGCTCGGTGGCGCTGGCGTGGACGACCAGGTCGCATTCGCCGAGGGCGTCCTGCGGGGAGGCGAAGCCGACGCCCAGGGCCTTGGCGATGCCGGCCCGGCCGGGGTCGGCGTCGACCAACTGGACGCGGACGCCTGGGAACCGGGCGAGCAGTGCGGCCACCGAGCAGCCGACCATGCCCCCGCCGACGACGGCGATCCGGTCGCCGACCAGGGGCGCGGCGTCCCACAGGGCGTTGACGGCGGTCTCCACGGTCCCCGCGAGCACGGCCCGTTCGGCCGGCACCGAGTCGGGTACGGGCGTGACGGCGCTCGCCGGGACGACGTACCGGGTCTGGTGCGGGTAGAGGCAGAACACCGTACGGCCGGTGAGCGACTCGGGCCCTTCCTCCACCACCCCGACGTTGAGGTAGCCGTACTTCACCGGGCCCGGGAAGTCCCCCTCCTGGAACGGCGCCCGCATGGCCGTACGCTGGCTGGCGGGCACGCCGCCGCGGAAGACCAGCGTCTCCGTGCCACGGCTCACGCCGGAGAAGAGTGTGCGGACCAGCACCTCGCCCTCGCCGGGGTCCGGCAGGGTGACGTCCCGGATGCCGCCCCGCCCGGGCGAGGCGATCCAGAACGCACGTCCGGTGTGCTCCATCGAAGTCCTCCTGAACGATCGGGAAGTCGCTTGCGTACCGAGGGGTGCACAGGCCGCGCACAAGGTAGCGGCGTTGATCGACTCTGTCACACGGCCGGAGGGTGTTCGGTGGCCCTGAACAACACTTACGACGCGAGGCTCGTACAGCAGGAGACCGCCGTGGGGGCGGGCGTGCAGATCCTGCTGCTGGCCCTGATCGGTACGGCGATCGGGATGGGCCCGGCGGGCTGGCTGACCGGCCTCGCGTTCGCGATCGCCACCTGGGCGGTGCTCTCCCGGGCCCTGCACCGCTCCCGGCTGCGCTCGTTCGGCGCGGCGAACCGGGTCACCCTCGGCCGGGCCACCCTCGTCGGCGGGGTCACCGCGCTGGTCGCGGACTCCTTCCAGAGCTCGCCGCCCGTGTCCCTGTTGGTCGGCCTGACGGCGGTGGCCCTGATCCTCGACGGCATCGACGGCAAGGTCGCCCGCCGCACGGGCACCTCGACCCCGCTGGGCGCGCGCTTCGACATGGAGGTCGACGCGTTCCTGATCCTGGTGCTGAGCGTGTACGTGTCGATGGAACTGGGCCCGTGGGTGCTGCTGATCGGCGGGATGCGGTACGTCTTCGTCGCCGCCGCCCGGCTCTGGCCCTGGCTGACCGCCGCGCTCCCGCCGAGCACCGCACGCAAGACGGTCGCGGCACTCCAGGGCGTGCTCCTGCTGCTGGCGGGCGCCGACCTGCTGCCGTACGCGGTCAACTTCGGGGTCGCGGCCCTGGCCCTGGGTCTGCTGGTGTGGTCGTTCGGACGTGATGTGCTGTGGCTGTACCGGACCTCGCGGGTCTCGGCGACCTCCGCCCGGCGGCAGGTGCGGGAACTGGTCGCGAGCTGACGCCCTGGCCGGTCAGGCGTCGAACCGGCCGCGCGCCGACTCGATGTGCCCGAGGTACTGGTGGGTCCAGCCGCAGATCAGGTCGACCGTGGCGCGCAGGGCCCGGCCCGGTTCGGTGAGCGTGTACTCGACCTTCGGCGGCACGGTGGGGTGCACCTTCCGGTCGACCAGGCCGTTGCGCTCCAGCATCCGCAGGTTCTGGGTGAGCATCTTGTGGCTGACGCCCTCGACCTCGTCCCGCAACTCGCTGAAGCGCAGGGTGCGTTCGCCGAGGGCCTCGATGATCAGCAGCGCCCACTTGTTGGCCACGTCCGAGAAGATCTCCCGCGCCAGGGAGTCGGCCCGCCGCAGGTCCGCGTTCTCCGGCAGGTCCCTCAACTGCTTGGTCACCATCTGGTTCCCCAGTCACTGAAAAGTGCGTTCTTCCAGGTCGCCGGTCACTCTCTTACAGTTCCCGAGTAACCGCAAGAGAGCGCGGGTTCGCGCTCGACAGAAGAAACAGAAGGACGGGAACGGGAACCATGACCACGATCGATGTCTACGACCACGCCATCCCGGCAGAGAGCCACTTCGGCTATGCGCAGGCCATCAGGTCCGGCGATCTGATCCACGTCTCGGGACAGCTCTCGTTCGACGAGGCGGGCGTTTTCCGCCCCGAGGACGACATCGCCGCTCAGCTGGCGGGGACCTACGCCAACATCGACAAGGTGCTGGCCCATTACGGCGTCACGCGCAACCAGATCGTCTCCCAGACGCTGTACGTGGTGGACCTGGTGAAGAACGCCGACGCGGTGGCCGAGGGCAACCGGGCCTACTTCGGCGCCCACCGCCCGGTCAGCACGGCCCTGGGCGTCACCGAACTCACCTTCCCCGGGCAGGCCGTCGAGATCAGCTGCGTGATCGACACGAAGCTGCCCGCCTGAAGCGGTCGGTCAGCGGCGCGTCCCGGCGCCCACCAGGGTCCGTTCGTACGGGTCGAGGACGACGCCCCGGACCTTGGTGGAGACGCCGGCGATGATCCGCTGGTGGGCCAGCGGCACGACCGCGTCCGTGCGGAGGATCGCGGCCTCGGCGGCCATGGCCGCGTCCTGCCGCTCGCCCGTGCCGTCGGTGCCGTCGGCCTTCTGCACGGCCCGGTCGACGTTCTCGTCGCACAGCAGGGCCAGGTTGTAGCCGCCGTCGCAGGTGTAGTCACCGGCGAGGATGCCGACCGGGTCGCCGGTGTCCAGCAGGCTGTTGCGGGCACCGATGAACGCGTCGAACTTCCCGGCCAGCGCGTCGCTCTCCAGCCGTGAGTACTCGCGGACTTCCAGCTCGACCGTGAAGCCCGCCTTTTCGAGCTGCTGTTGTACGACCTGGGCGGCCTCGGGGAGTTCGGGCCGGTTGTCGTAGGTGGCGAGGGTGATCCGCGTACCGTCGGGCCGGGCGGCGTCCGCGCGCCCGGTCGGCGTCACCCGCTTGCTCTCGGCCCAGGTGACGGCGGGTCCGTAGATGCCCGCTCCGGGGTCGGCGTACCCCTCGAAGACGCCCTTGACGATGACGGAGGAGTCGATGGCCGTGCGCGCGGCCGCGCGCAGCTCCGGGTCCTTGAAGGGGCCGGTCCTGGTGTTGAGGTGAAGGCTGGTCGTCCGGGTGGTGCCGGCTTCCTTCAGGGTCGCCTTGTCGAGGGTGGCGGCCTGGGCGACGGGGATCGCCTCGGCGATGTCGACGTCGCCGGTGCGCACCGCGTTGGCGCGCGCGGTGCCGTCCTTGACGAAGCGTGCGTCGATGCCCGAGGCGTGGGCGCGGCCGCCCCAGTAGTCGTCGAAGCGGTCGAGGGCGGCGGAGCCGCCGCTGGTGACCTCGGTGATCTCGAAGGGCCCGGTGGCGGTGCCGACGGGCGTGGGGGCGCCCTGCTGCTCGTACGCCTTCGGGGAGAGGATCGCCAGGCCCGGGCTGGACAGGCGCATGGGCAGGACGGGATCGGCCGCGGCGGTGGTGATACGGATGCCGCGGCTGCCGTCGGGCTCGGCGTCGAGGGTGACACCGGCGAGGGCGGCGGGCACGGGCTTGGCCTTCGTGGCGCGGGTCAGCGCGTCGGCCACGGCGGACGGGGTGACGTCCGTGCCGTCCTGGAAGGTTGCCTCGCGCAGGGTGAACCGCCAAGTGCGGTCGTTCTCGCGGCGCCAGGACTCGGCGAGCGCGGGGGCCGCGGCACCGTTGGCGTCCAGGGCGGTCAGCCCCTCGGTGACACCGAGCCGGCTGAGGAGCGTGGCATCGGCTCCGTACGGCGAGAAGTTCTCGGCGGGCGGGAAGGCGAGGGCGACGCGCAGCCGCGAGCCCGGCTGCCCGCCGTCCGACGACGACTCCCCGCCGGGGGAGGCGAAACAGCCGGCCAGGGCCGGGACGAGGACGAGGGCGGCGAGGAACCGGACGGGACGCTTGATGCTCAACACACGCACTTGCACAGCATATGCATCAAGCGCGCCCCGGCGGCCGGCCGGGGGGCCGCCATCCGCCCACCGCACCCAACCCCCATATGGAACAGGCGATTTGACAGCGGCGACGATCACTCCCTAAACCTAACCACATGACATCCATTTTCAAAAAGGTGGAGCGGTCGTGAGGGTCGCGTTCGTCGGCAAGGGCGGCAGCGGCAAGACCACGCTGTCGGCGCTCTTCTCCCGCCACCTGGCGCGCTCCGGCGCTCCGGTCCTCGCCATCGACGGCGACATCAACCAGCACCTGGCCGAGGCGCTCGGCGAGGAGGAGAAGTCCGCCCCGCCCCTCGGCGAGCACCTGGCCGACATCAAGGACTTCCTGCGCGGCACGAACCCACGCATCACCTCCCGCGAGGCGATGATCAAAACGACTCCCCCGGGACGCGGTTCCCGTCTCCTGCGCCCACTCGGCGACGACGAACTGCACGCCCGGCACGTCGGCCGGGCAGGCGGCGTCCCGCTCATGGTCACGGGCGAGTTCGACGATTCCGACCTGGGCGTGGCCTGCTACCACTCCAAACTGGGCGCGGTCGAGTTGTACCTCGGCCACCTGGTCGACGGACCCGGCGAGTACGTCGTGGTCGACATGACGGCGGGCGCGGACGCCTTCGCCTCGGGCCTGTTCACCCGCTTCGACATCACCTTCCTGGTGGCCGAGCCCACCCGCAAGGGCGTCTCGGTCTACCGGCAGTACCGCGACCACGCCGAACAGTTCGGCATCCGCATCGCCGTCGTCGGCAACAAGGTGACGGGCGAGGACGACCTCCTCTTCCTCAAGGACCAGGTCGGGGACGACCTCCTGACCTACCTGATCCACTCCCCCTGGGTCCGCGCGGCCGAACAGGGCCGGACCGAGGGCGGCCCGGACACACTGGCGTCTTTGGAGCCGCACAACCGCCACGCACTCACGATCCTCCGCGAGGCCGTCGACTCCCACCCCCGCGACTGGGACCGGCTCCACCGCCACGCCGTCGAGTTCCACCTGCGCAACGCCCATGCATGGGCGGACGCCCGCACGGGCGAGGACCTGGCCGCCCAGGTCGACCCGGACTACACCCCGGGCACCCCGCCCACCACCTGACCCCCTCCGGCCTCTCTCCCGCCACCCCCGACCAGACAGGACGACACTCCCCATGTCCCTCGACGTCTCCCCGAAACTCCTCGCCGCAGCCGAGCAGGGCGACATCGGCGAGGAGGACTTCGTGGACACGGTCCGCACGTCCCTCCCCTACGCCTACGACCTGATCGCCTCCCTCGCCACCGACCTCCACGACGGCAAGGCCGAGTTCACCGACAACCAGACCCCTCCCCCCTCGGAACAGGAACGCGGCCAACTCCTGCGCGCCCTGGCCAGCGACGCGATCCGCACCAGCCTGGAACGCCACTTCGGCATCACCCTGGCCTTCCAGAACTGCCACCGCGTCGCGGCGTTCCGCCCGGAGGCGCGCGACGGCGAGACGCACACCCGCTTCACCTCCGCCCGCTCCCAGATCCTGAACCAGTCACCGGAGTTCAGGGACTGCTGACGCTCCCGCCCTCATCCAGAAAGGCCATCACGGCCGCTACGAACAGCCCCCGATCGTCCAGCCAAGGAAAGTGCCCCGCCCCCTTCTGCACGGCCGGCTCGGCGTTCGGGCACAGCCCCGCGTACTCCTTCATCACGCGCGCAGGCGCCGCCACGTCGTACTCCCCGGCGAGGACGAGCACCGGTGAGGGAAACGCGGCGAGGGCGCTGCGGGTGCCATCGGGGTCGAAGGCGCCCTCCGAGGCGTAGTGAGCGGCGGCTTCGTCGTTGCGCTGTCGCTGCTCCGCCGCGCGGAGGGCCCGGGCCTCATCGTCCCACCGGCCGTACCAGAACGGGGCGACGGCGTCCCAGTCGTCGGCCGTCGCCCGGCCGGCCGTGATGGCCTCCAGGGACGCCTGCGCCGGGGCGAACCAGGGTTCGTCCCGGCGCAGGCGTGCCGTCTCCAGGCGGTCCTCGGCGGTGATGCCGAGGCCGACGGCGAAGACGCTGGGCGTGATCAGGGCGAGCCGGTCCACCCGGTCCGGATGGCGGGCCGTGTACAGCGCGGCCAGATTGGCACCGGCGGAGTGCGCGAGCAGATCCAGCCGCTCCAGGCCCAGCTCCTCACGCAGCGCCTCGACATCGGCGACCTGCCGGTCACAACGGTACGACGCCGTGTCCCGCGGCACCGCCGACCGCCCGGTCCCCCTGAGGTCGAGCCGGATGAGGGTGCGGTGGGCGGTCAGGCCGCCCAGATCGCCCAGATAGACCGAGTCCTGCATCGGACCACCGGGGAGACAGACCAGGGGCGGGCCGTCCCCCGTCACGTGGTAGGCGAGGGTGGTGCCGTCGGGAGCGGTGAAGGCAGGCATGATCGCGAGATTGGCAGGGGGCGGAGGCCGGGGACAACTGGATATCCGTGGGTCAGGCAGCTCTGCGTGCCTGACTCCGATGGGTTCGGACGACCTCCGCGTACCGGTGGCCCGTGCCCTTGATCGTGCGCCGCTGCGTCGCGTAGTCGACGTGGACCAGGCCGAACCGCTTGTCGTAGCCGTACGCCCACTCGAAGTTGTCCAGCAGGGACCAGGCGAAGTAGCCGGCCAGCGGGGCGCCCTTGCGGGCGGCGGAGGCGCAGGCCGCGAGGTGTCGCAGCAGGTAGTCCTGCCGCTCGGGGTCGTCGACCGTGCCGTCGGGGCGGACGGCGTCGGGGAAGGCCGAGCCGTTCTCGGTGACGTACAGCCGGCGCGCCCCGTAGTCCTGCGTCAGCCGCAGCAGCAGCGTCTCGATGCCGCTCGCGTCGATCTCCCAGTCCATGCCGGTGCGCGGGACGCCCTCGCGCCGCACGGCCCGGGCGTACGGTGCCGGACCGTCCGGGTCGTCGGCGACGGTCTGCGGGAAGTAGTAGTTCAGGCCCAGCCAGTCCAGGGGCGCGGCGATGGCTGCCGAGTCGCCGGGCTCTTCCGGGAGTTCGACGCCGTAGGCCTCGCGCATGTCGGCCGGGAAGCCGCGGCCGTGCACCGGGTCGAGCCACCAGCGGTTGGTGTGGCCGTCCATGCGGTGGGCGGCGGCGAGGTCCTCCGGGCGGTCGGTGGCGGCGTGGATGGTGGAGAGGTTGTTGACGATGCCGATAAGGGCTCCCGGGGCCGCCGCCCTGACGGCGCGGACCGCCAGGCCGTGGCCGAACAGCAGGTGGTAGGAGGCGCGGACGGCGGCGGTCAGGTCCGTCCAGCCGGGTGCCATCGTGCCCTCCAGGTGGCCGATCCACGCCGAGCAGAGGGGCTCGTTGAGGGTGGCCCAGTGGGTGACGCGGTCGCCGAGGCGCTCCGCCACGACCGAGACGTAGTCGGCGAAGGCGAAGGCCGTGTCGCGCTCCGGCCAGCCGCCCCGGTCCTGGAGCGCCTGCGGCAGGTCCCAGTGGTAGAGGGTGACGGACGGGGTGATGCCGGCGTCCAGCAGACCGTCGATCAGCTCGTCGTAGAAGGCCAGGCCCTTGGCGTTGACCGGGCCGTCGCCGTCCGGGACGACGCGCGGCCAGGCGATCGACAGGCGGTAGGCGTTCACCCCCAGCCGGCGCATCAGGTCGATGTCCTCGCGCCAGCGGTGGTAGTGGTCGCAGGCGGTGTCGCCGTGGTCGCCGCCGGCGGTCTTCCCCGGGGTGTGCGAGAAGGTGTCCCAGATCGACGGTGCGCGGCCGTCCTCCGCCACCGCTCCCTCGATCTGGTACGCCGAGGTGGCCGTGCCCCACAGGAAGTCGTGCGGGAGTGCGGCGAGGTCGATGGTCACGGAAGTCCCTTCGTGAACGGGTGAGTCGGTCACTTGACGGCTCCCGCCGTCAGGCCGGCGACGAGGTAGCGCTGGAGCAGCAGGAAGCCCGCGACCACGGGGACGCTGACGACCAGCGAGGCGGCCATGATCTGGTTCCAGTACACGTCATTGAGGGTGGAGTAGCCCTGGAGGCCGACGGCGAGGGTGCGGGTGGTGTCGTTGGTCATCACCGAGGCGAACAGGACCTCGCCCCAGGCGGTCATGAAGGCGTAGACGGCCACCGCGACGATGCCGGGGACCGCCGCCGGGACGACGATCCGGAACAACGCGCCGAGCGGGCCGCACCCGTCGACCAGCGCCGCCTCGTCCAGATCGCGCGGCACCGAGTCGAAGTAGCCGATCAGCATCCAGATCGAGAACGGCAGGGAGAACGTCAGGTACGTGAGGATCAGGCCGCCGCGCGAGCCGAACAGGGCGATGCCGGTGGCGTTGCCGATGTTGACGTAGATGAGGAACAGCGGCAGGAGGAAGAGGATGCCGGGGAACATCTGCGTCGACAGGACGGTGACCGTGAAGACCCGTTTGCCGCGGAAGTCGTAGCGGCTGACGGCGTAGGCGGAGAAGACCGCGATCACCACCGAGCAGACCGTCGCCGCGCCCGCCACGACGAGGGAGTTGACGAAGTAGCGCGCGAGCGGGACCGTCGACCAGATGTCGATGTACGGGCGGACCGTCAGCTCGCTCGGCAGCCAGCGGAACGTGCCCGTGACGTCCGCCAGGGGCTTCAGCGAGCTGGAGACCATGACGTAGACCGGGACGAGGACGAAGCCCGTCAGCAGGGTGAGGAAGATGCGCCGGGACCACAGGAAGGACCGCGGCGGGGCCAGGGGCGAACTCATGATGCGGTCCTCCGTCCGCGCGAGGTGAGCGCCAGGTACCCGCCCGTCACCAGCAGCAGGAAGAGCAGCAGGAGGACGGACATCGCGGAGCCGGTGCCGAAGTTCCAGGTGACGAAGGACGCCTGGTAGATGTGCACCGAGACCAGGTCGGCGGCCTCCGGGGCGGTCCTGCCGAACAGGACGAACGGCGTGTTGAAGTCGTTGAACGTCCAGAGGAACAGGACGAGGACCAGGACCTGGTTGACGGGGCGCAGGGACGGCAGGGTGATGCGGCGGATCTGCTGCCGGATGCCCGCGCCGTCCAGAGCGGCCGCCTCGTACAGTTCGCGCGGGATGTTCTGGAGACCGGCCGTGACGATGAGGAAGGCGAACGGCCAGCCCTTCCACACGGACACGGTCAGCAGCGCGATGAAGCTGTTGTCGCCGATGAGCCAGAAGGACGGCTTGCCGGTGAGGCCCAGCTGGTCGTGCAGGACGTGGTTCACCAGGCCGTTGTCGTGCTGGAACATGAAGACCCAGGTGATGACGGCCGTGTAGACGGGCAGGGCGTAGGGGACGAGGAACAGGGCCCTCAGCAGGCCGCGGCCCCGGAAGGTGTCCTGCATGCAGATCGCCGCGGCCGTGCCGATGAGCCAGCACAGTCCCACCGACAGCAGGGTGAAGGCGACGGTGACGAGGAAGGAGTGGAGCAGGGCCTCGCCGACGGGGGCGTCGAAGTCCACCGACACCTGGTAGTTGTCGAGGGCGGACCAGGGGGCGGCGCCCCAGTCGCGGATGTAGAACTGTGTGAGCTCCTTGAAGCTCATGACGATGCCGATGGCCATCGGCACCAGGTGGACGAGGAGTTCGAGGAGCAGGGCGGGCAGGAGCAGCAGGTAGGGCAGGCCGGCGCGGCGGCGGGGGGTGCGCGGCGCCGCACCGGGCGAGCTGTTGTGGACCGGCGGCGTGCCGGCGTCAACCGTGGTGGTCATGTCGCTCAGGCCGCCGGCATCTGCTGCTGGGCCTTCTCCAGGGCCGCCTTCACCGAGCCGGTGGTGACCGCGCGCCCGGCGGCGGCGTCGGCGAACAGCTCCTTGACCGCCGTGCCGACCGCCGTCTCGAACTGTGACTCGTCGGCGACCTGCGGCAGCGCGGCGGCGCTCTTGGCGAGGGTGTCCTTCAGCACGGCGTTGGCCGGGGTGGTGAACGCGGCGTCGCTCTGGGCGGACTTCACGGGCGGTATCGAGCCGTAGGCCTTGTTGAGGATCTTCTGCTCGGTGTCGCTGGTCATGAACTTCACGAACGTCGTGGCGCCGTCGAGGTTGTCGGTGTTCTTGAAGACGGCGAGGTTGATGCCCGCGACCATCGAGTTCACCTGCTTTCCGGGGCCGGGGGTGCCGGACTGCACGGGCACGGGTGCGATGCCGTAGTCGTCCTCGCTCATGCCCTGCGACGTGAGGTTGGCGGACGCCGACTGCCACAGCAGCATCGCGGTCCTGCCCTTGGCGAAGTCGCTGACGGACTGGTTCTGCGCGTACTCGGCGTTGCCCGGCGCGATGACCTTGTCCTTGGCCATCAGGTCGACGTACTGCTTGACCGCGGCGACCGTCCCGTCACCGGTGAAGTCGGGCTTGCCGTCAGGGGTGAAGAAGTCGGCGCCGTGCTGCTCGGCGAAGACGAAGGCGTGGTGGACGTTCTCCGACGGGTTCGAACCCTCGGCGCCCAGGCCCCACTTGCCGTCCTTTGACAGCTTCTTGCCGTCGGCGACCAGCTCGTCCCAGGTGGCGGGCGGCTCGGCGATGCCGGCGTCGGCGAACATCTTCTTGTTGTAGTAGAGCGCGTACGCCATCGAGTACAGCGGCACCGCGGCCGGGTCCTGGCCCTGCGCGCCGGTCGAGCCGAGTGCCGAGTCGACGAACCGGTCCTTGCCTCCGATCTTGTCGAAGTTCTTCGCGTCCCACGGCAGCAGCGCGCCGGTGGCCTGGAGCGAGGCGCTCCAGGTGTTGCCGATGTTCAGCACGTCCGGGCCCTGGCCGGAGGTGGTGGCGGTGAGGATCCGGTTCAGCAGGTCGGACCAGGGGACGACCTCCAACTGCACCTTGATCCCGGTCCGCTGCTCGAACTTGTCGAGTTCGGGCTGGAGGACCTTCTTGTCGACCTCGATGCCGGCGCCCTGGTTGGACGCCCAGTACGTGAGCGTCTTGGGCGAGTCGTTCGATCCGCCGCCCGTCGGGGAGCCTCCTCCGCAGGCCGTGGCCGCGAGGGTGAGTGACAGGGTGACGGCACCGGCGGCCGCGGCTCGGATGCTGCGCATGGCTGCTCGTGTCCCTTCCGGGAGTACGTCTCCCCCGTCGAGAGGGAGCCGTCATGGCTTAATTTAGGACGTGAGTTAATCCGCGCCAGGGGACTCCGTCAAGGGTTTGGACACACTCTTGGAACTCTTGCCGCACCCCTTGACGCATCTGTTCCACGGATGAACCATTCAGCGGCGAGAGAGCGCTCCCCGCACCCCACTTCGTTCACTTCCTGAACCAGGAGAGCCGCCCCATGCCCCCTGACTCCCCGTCATCCGGCCTGCCCTCGCCCGCCCGCCGGACCGTCCTCGGTGCCGCCGCGGCGGCCTCCGTGCTCGCGGGCCTGCCCGGCACCGCGACGGCGGCCCCGGCCACCCCGTCCGCCCCTGCCCCCCGGAGGAAACCGCGCGCCCTGCCCGGTGGCGGCGACCTCGGCCCGAACGTGCTGGTCTTCGACCCCGCCACGCCGAACATCCAGGCCAGGCTGGACGAGGTCTTCCGGCGGCAGGAGTCGGCCCAGTTCGGCACCGGCCGCTACCAGCTGCTGTTCAAGCCGGGCGCGTACCACGGCCTCAACGCGCAGATCGGGTTCTACACCTCCATCGCGGGGCTGGGCCTGTCCCCCGACGACACCACCATCAACGGCGACATCACCGTCGACGCGGGCTGGTTCGGCGGCAACGCCACCCAGAACTTCTGGCGTTCGGCGGAGAACCTCGCGGTCGTCCCCGTGAACGGCACCAACCGCTGGGCGGTCTCGCAGGCGGCCCCGTTCCGCCGGATGCATGTGCGCGGCAACCTCAACCTCGCCCCGACCGGCTACGGCTGGTCCAGCGGCGGCTACATCGCCGACAGCCGGATCGACGGCGAGGTCCAGCCGTACTCGCAGCAGCAGTGGTACACCCGGGACAGCGTGATCGGCGGCTGGCTCAACGGCGTGTGGAACATGGTCTTCTCCGGCGTCGAGGGCGCCCCCGCGCAGGGCTTCCCGAACCCGCCGTACACCACGCTCGCCACGACGCCCGTCTCCCGTGAGAAGCCGTTCCTGTACCTCCAGGGCAGCGAGTACCGGGTGTTCCTGCCGGAGAAGCGGACCAACGCCCGCGGCGTCACCTGGGGCAACGGCACCCCGAGAGGCACCTCGCTGCCCCTGTCGCGGTTCTACGTCGCCAAGCCCGGAGTCTCCGCGGCCACGCTCAACCAGGCCCTCGCCCAAGGGCTCCACCTGCTGTTGACACCCGGCATCTACCACCTCGACCAGCCGGTCCGGGTCGACAGGGCCGGCACGGTCGTGCTCGGCCTCGGCTACGCCACGCTCATCCCCGACAACGGCGTCACCGCCCTGAAGGTCGCCGACGTCGGCGGCGTACGCCTCGCCGGGTTCCTCGTCGACGCCGGGCCGGTCAACTCCGCGACCCTGCTGGAGGTCGGCCCGCGCGGTGCCTCCCGGGACCACTCCGCCGACCCGACCACCGTCCAGGACGTGTTCGTCCGCATCGGCGGGGCCGGCCCCGGCAAGGCCACCACCGGCATGGTCGTCAACAGCCGCCACACCATCGTCGACCACACCTGGGTCTGGCGCGCCGACCACGGCGACGGCGTCGGCTGGGAGACCAACCGGGCGGACTACGGCGTCGTCGTCAACGGCCACGACGTGCTGGCGACCGGCCTGTTCGTCGAGCACTTCAACAAGTACGACGTGCAGTGGTTCGGGGAGCGCGGCCGGACGATCTTCTTCCAGAACGAGAAGGCGTACGACGCGCCGAACCAGGCCGCGATCCAGAACGGTTCGACCAAGGGATACGCGGCCTACCGGGTCGGGGACGGCGTCACGACGCACGAGGGCTGGGGTCTGGGCAGCTACTGCTACTACAACGTCGACCCGACGATCGTGCAGCACCACGGGTTCGCCGCCCCGAACCGGCCCGGGGTGCGGTTCCACGACCTGCTCGTGGTCTCGCTGGGCGGCAACGGGCAGTACGAGCGCGTCATCAACGACGCCGGGGCGCCGACGTCGGGGACGTCCACGGTGCCGTCGACGGTGGTGTCCTACCCGTGAGGACCGGCCCCTCCCTTCCGGTCGGAAAGGGAGGGGCCTTCCCGGCGCTACCGCACCGGCGTCGCGACCGGCGCCGGCGCGTAGCCGGTGGGCCGGGCCGTGAAGGTGCCGCGGCCCTGGGTGCGGCTGCGCAACCGGGTCGCGTAGCCGAAGAGTTCGGCCAGCGGCACGGTGGCCGTGACGACCGCCGCGCCCGCCCGGGTGACCGAGCCGGTCACCCGGCCGCGCCGGGCGGCGAGGTCGCCGAGCACGCCGCCCACCGCGTCCTCGGGCACGGTCACCGTGACCTCGACGACCGGCTCCAGCAGGACCATCGCGCAGGCGCGCAGGGCCTCGCGGAGCCCGAGGCGGCCGGCCGTGCGGAACGCCGTGTCCGAGGAGTCCTTCACATGGGTCGCCCCGTCGGTGAGCGTGACGCGCAGCCCGGTCACCGGGTGCCCGCCGAGCGGCCCCTCGGCGAGGGCGTCCCGGCAGCCCGCCTCGACCGCCCGGACGTACTCCTGCGGCACGCGCCCGCCGACGACGGCCGAGCGGAAGTCGAAGCCTCCCTCCTCGTACGGCTCCACGTCGAGGACGACATGGGCGAACTGCCCCGCCCCGCCGTCCTGTTTGACGTGCCGGAACACCAGCCCGGACACACCCCGTGCGACGGTCTCCCGGTAACCGACCCGTGGGCGGCCTACGTTGACCTCCAGCCCGAGATCGCGCCGGAGCTTCTCCACCGCCACCTCCAGATGCAGCTCGCCCATGCCCGACAGCACCGTCTGCCCGGTCTCCCGGTCGGTCCGCACGACCAGCGAGGGATCCTCCTCGGTCAGCCGGGCCAGCCCGGACGCCAGCCGGTCGGTGTCGCCGGCCCTGCGGGACTCGACCGCGACCGACACCACCGGCTCGGGCACGCCCGGCGGTTCCAGGACGAGCGGGGCGTCCGGCGCGCACAAGGTCGAGCCGGCACGGGCCGACTTGAGCCCGACGACGGCGACGATGTCCCCGGCGACCGCCCGGTCCAGCGGGGCGTGCCGGTCGGCCTGGACGCGCAGGATCCGGCCGACGCGCTCGGTGCGTCGCGCGCTCGCGTCCCAGAGGGTGTCTCCCTTCTGGATCGTCCCGGAGTAGATCCGCAGGTAGGTCAGCCGTCCGGTCGGGGTGGCGTGCACCTTGAAGGCGAGGGCGGCCGGCGGAGCCGCCGGATCGGCGGGCCGCTCCCGCTGCCCGCCCTCGTGGCTGCCGCGGACCGGCGGCACGCCCAGCGGCGACGGCAGATAGGCCACCACCGCGTCGAGCAGCGGCTCCACACCCCGGTTGCGGTACGCGGACCCGCACAGCACGACCACGCCCTCGCCGTCCCGGGTGAGGTCCCGCAGCGCCGAGGAGAGGGTCCGCTCGCCGAGCGTGCCCGTGGCGCAGAACTCCTCCAGGGCGCCCGGATGGAGTTCCGCCACGGCCTCCTCCAGCGCCCGGCGGCGTGCGAGGGCCTCGTCCCGGAGGTCGTCCGGCACCGGCGCCTCCTCGAGGGCGTCGCCGTCGGCCCACCGCTGGGCGCGCATGCGTACGAGGTCGACGACGCCGGTGAAGGCGTCCTCCGAGCCGATCGGCAGCTGCACGACCAGCGGGGCGGGGTGCAGTCGCTCCCGGATCGACGCGACGGCCACGTCCAGGTCGGCGCCGGCACGGTCCATCTTGTTGACGAACGCGATCCTCGGTACGCCGTGCCGGTCGGCCTGCCGCCACACCGACTCGCTCTGCGGTTCCACCCCGGCCACCGCGTCGAACACCGCCACCGCGCCGTCGAGGACCCGCAGCGCACGCTCCACCTCGTCGGCGAAGTCGACGTGCCCCGGGGTGTCGATCAGGTTGATCCGGTGACCGTCCCAGGCGCAGCTCACCGCCGCGGCGAAGATGGTGATGCCCCGGTCCCGCTCCTGCGGGTCGAAGTCGGTGACGGTCGTGCCGTCGTGGACCTCGCCGCGCTTGTGCGTGGTTCCGGTGGCGAACAGGATCCGTTCGGTGACGGTGGTCTTGCCGGCGTCGACGTGGGCGAGGATGCCGAGGTTGCGGACGACGGCGAGCGGGTTGTGGTTGGTGCGCACGGCCCAGGGCCTTTCGGAGCGTTCAGGAAAGGGGCAGCGCGATTACCGGGCGAGAAGGGCAGGGCGGCCATGGCCCTGACGGCACGTCAAGGCACGTGATGGCGGCCGGGTGTCGTCCCGGTCAGCCGGTGCCGCCGCGCAGCGGGCACCGGAGCGACGAGGACACGAGGATCACCTCGTAGCGCGGCAGGGAGACGGTGGCAGCGGTGCGGTCACGCACGGCCGTCTCCCTTCGTTCGTCACGACGGTGCGCCGCCCGGGTCGTGGGCGGCGCGGGTACGTGCGTGAGTGTAGGGAGGGCGGGGGGAGCCGGGCCAGGGATTATTCCGGCGGGGTCGGGGTGTCGTGGGTGCGGTACATCGCCTGCACGTCCAGTTCCAGTTGCACGGTGGGGCCGACCACCGCGATGCCCCGGGCCAGCATCGAGCGCCAGTTCAGCGTGTAGTCCTCACGGTGCAGTTCCGCCGTCGCCAGGGCCGCGCAGCGCAGTTCCTGGCCGTAGCCGCCGTTCACGGTGCCGAGGTACGTGGTGTCCAGGGCCACCGAGCGGCTCACGCCGTGCATCGTGAGGGAGCCCAGCAGCGACCACTTGCTGCCGCCCCGGTAGGCGAAGCGCGTGCTCGTGAAGTCGATGTACGGGAAGCGCTCGACGTCCAGGAAGTCGGCAGACCGCAGGTGGTTGTCGCGCGTGGTGTTGCCGGTGGTGATGCTGGAGGCGTCGATGCGGACGCGCACGCGGGAGTCGGCCATGTCCTGGGCGATCTGTATGCCGCCGTCGAAGCGTTCGAAACGGCCGTGCACATGGGCCATGCCGACGTGCTTGGCGATGAACCGGATCGCGGTGTGCGGCGGGTCGAAGAGCCAGGTGCCGGGCGTCGGCAGCTGGAGCGCCTCGGCCGGTTGCAGCCAGACGCGCTCGGTGGGCGTCGAGGTGCCCGCGGCCGTCTCGATCGTCTCGCGGTGCGGCCGCAGGCCCTCGGCCGAGATGAGCAGGCTGTACCGGCCGGGCGGCAGCGCGGCGAGGAAGTAGCCGTAGGGGTCGGTCGTGCCGCGGGCGGCCACCCGGTGGCTGTCCAGGGCGGTGACGGTGACATCCGCGGCGGCCAGGGGCGAGCCCATCGGGTCGACCACCTCGCGGGCGACGGCACCCGCACCGGGTGGGAGGGGGAGGGCGAGGCCCGCCGCCGCGGCCGAGGCGCTCTTGTGCCATCGGCGCCGGAGCAGTGCGAGGGCCATGTCGTTCACCTTTCTTCAGCGGCCCGCGGCGGCGATTCGGCGCACGCCGCCGGCCGCACCTTGCTGCGGTCACACCCCCTTGTCGATCTTGAAGGACCGTGCGGCACGGCGGGTGTCTCATTACGAGACAGTCAGGACCGCTCCCGGAAGGCGTCCGCGTGCTCGGCGGCCCACTGGGCGAAGGTGCGCGCCGGGCGGCCGGTGACCTTCTCGACGGTGCCCGAGACCGTGCGGCCCGCCTCGGGGGTGTTCCCGTACACCTCGAGCAGGAAGCCGATCACGTCCTCCGGCAGGTACGCCGCCCGCCACTGCTCGACGGCCTGCTCCTCGGTCAGCTCGACCAGCGCGATCTCCCGGCCGACGGCGGCGGCGATCGTCTTCACCTTGTCGGCGACGGTGAGCACTTCGGGGCCGGTGATCACGTACTCCTGGCCTGCGTGGCCCTCCTCGGTCAGCGCGACCGCGGCGACGGCGCCGATGTCGCCCTCGTGGACCATGGCACTCAGCCGTGCGACGAACGGCTCCCGCACCTCGCCCGAGGCCGTGATCCCGTCCGCCCACTCCAGGGCGTTGGCCATGAACTCGACCGGCTTGAGCACGGTCCAGTCCACACCGTCGTCGGCACGTACCGCGTCCTCCAGCGGGGTGGGTCCGCCGCCGTGCAGCACGGTGATCCGGCGGACGCCGGCCGAGCGCGCCAGTTCCAGGATGCGCGGGCCGGTCTCCAGCGGAGTGAAGGCGGCACCGCCGAAGGTGATCAGGTGCAGTCCGCTCACACCCTCCAGCGCGGGGGCCAGGCCGTCGGACTCGGTCAGGTCGCCCTCGACGACCTCGACTCCGGCCGGGAAGGCGGCCTTCGCCGCGTCGCGTGTCAGGACACGCACCTCGTGGCCCCGGGCGAGCAGTTCGGCGACGACCTGGCGTCCGACGGTTCCGGTGGCGCCGGTGACAAGAATCCTCTGCGTCTGCGTCATGCCCCGACCTTAGGAAGACTCGCGGTCACCTTGTGTCCGCAAGGCCATCGCAAGACCGGGGCGGGTGGGGCTCTGTTCTCCGTCGCCGGACGAGGCGTCATCGGCGCGGCGGGCGCAGCGCCGTCAGGTCGTCCGGAAGCAGCTGCGGGTGGTACGCCGCCAGGGCCGCGCCGCCGAGCCACCAGCCGCGGTGGACCAGGGCCCGGCACAGGCCGGGGTCGAGGCGGTCGAAAACGGTCGGGACGAGGGCGAGGTGCCGGCCGTCGAAGGCCGGGTCCTCGGGGAAGGCCGCGTGCCATCGGCGCAGGGCGTCCGGGCCGTCCGCCGGGAAGTCGGTGGAGAGCTGGACGAGGACCCCGCGGCGGGCACCGCGCGGCAGTTCACCGTCCGGGCCCGCGGCCCTCGCGCGCTCGAAGCGTTCGACGACGGCACGGGTCCGCAGCGTGGTGCTCTGCCGGTACAGCAGCGAGTTCGCCCGGGCCAGGTCCCGGACCACCGGGACGCGCCCGTACACGCCGGGGCGCAGCAGCCCCCCGGCGTTGAGGACGCACAGGAAGGTGTGCCGGTATCGGTCTGAGTCGATGGCCTCCAGGCCCGTGTTGTCGTACGTACCGCCGTCGAGCAGCGCGGGCGGGTGGGTGGCGCACGGGAAGGGGTCCTGGTCGAGGACGACGGGCGGGAACGCGCCGGGCACCGCCGCGGAGGCGGACACGGCCCGGCTCAGCCGCAGCCGCGTGCCGGCCGTGGGGGCCAGGCCGATGGTGTAGTCGCCGTACACGTCGCGTTCGAAGGTGAAGCGGGCCCCGGTGGTCTGGTTGGCGGCGTTGACGATCCAGCGCACCTCCGGGTCCAGCCGCTCCAGTTCGGTCTCGCCCAGGAACCACTCGTCCAGGCACCTGGCCAGGAGATCCGTACGGGTCGAGGGGCCGAGGGTCCGCCACAGGCCGCCGACGAGGGCACGCTTGAGGGAGCGGGAGGAGACGCGGTCGACGACCGGCGCGACGACCAGCTCGTCGACGGCGTCCGCGGTGAAGTTCTCCCGCCGCAGCGCGGGCCAGGCGGTCGCCAGGCAGCCGTTGGCGATCGAACCGCCGGACACGGACGAGGAGTACCGCAGCCGGGGAAGCAGCCCGGTGTCGGCCAGCAGCCGCACGAAGCCCAGGGCGGCGAGAGTGGCACGGAACCCGCCGCCGGACAGGGCGAGCGCGACCGGGTGGTCGGTGGCCGGTGGTTCGGCAGGGCGGAGGGCGTCACCGCAGGGACGCGCCGTGAGGCCGGTGCCGGCAGCCGGCGAGTCCACGGCCCACTGCGGACCGGCGCCCGGCACGGCGCCGGCCGGAAGCGCGGAAGGGGCGGAGGGGGCGGAAGGGGCGGGGGGCCGCCGGGAGGTGGTCATGGCGGGTCTCCGATCGTGATGAGGAGCGCTTGCTCGGCGGGCGCCCGGACGTCGACGCCGAAGGCGCGGCCCTCGCTCAGTCGCGTCAGTTCCTCCTCGGCGAACGGGATGTGGTTGGTCAGGTGGACGACGTACTCGTCGTCCGGTGCCCGGGACTCGACGAGCCAGCGCAGGGTGTCCTCGCTGGGGTGGTGGTGGCGGACGCCGTCGGCGGATATCACGTAGTGGTCGGCCCGCACCTGCTCGAAGAAGCCTGCTTCCACGTTGCGGTCACTGCCGTGGTGCGGCAGTTTGAGCAGGTCGATATGGAAGGGTTCCGAGTCGTCGAGCAGGCCCAGTTCGCGCAGCCCGGTCAGGACGCGGTCGCCGCGGGCGTCACCGGTGAGCAGAGCGGTGCGGCCCTCGTGGCGCAGCAGCAGGACGATGCTGGAGAGGTTCGGCACCGACCCGTCGGTGTAGCCCGCGGTGATGACGTCGGGATCGCCGCGCTGTTTCGCCTTGCGCCAGCGTCCCTCCAGCTCCTCCAGCGCTTCCTGGTCCGGCGCGACGACCGTGACGTCCAGGTCGTCGAGGACCGCCTCGGCGCCCTCGGTGAGCGGGCCGCCGAACGGGGCGTTGCCGTCCAGGTGCAGCGCGGTCGCCGCGTTGCGGATGTCGCGGCCCTGCTGGTAGCTCGCCCCGACCGCCGCGTCGGTGGCGGCGCGTTCGAGGAGCGGCCGGACGGAGGCGCTCAGCCCGGGGGCACGCCGGTCGACGAGTTCCTCCACGGAGTTGAACCACAGGGCGTCCACCGCGTACGGCAGGGCGTCCCCGTCCTGCTGGGCCTGCCGCATGTCGCGGAAGAGCCGGACGAGCCCGCCGGCGTGGTCGTCGTCGACATGGGAGAGGCACACGACGTCGAGGTGCGGCGCAGCGCCGCCGCCCGGTCCGCCGAGCTGCCGCAGCCGGCCGCGGAGCGTGGCCCGGTAGACGTCTCCGGGACCGCCGTCGACGAGCATGACCCGCTCGGGGGGTGTGCCCCAGTGGACGAGGAAGCAGTCGCCGTGGCGGGCGTCGAGGAAATCGAACGTGAGCATGTCGGCTCCTGGCTGGTGGACCGATCCGTCAGACGGACTGGATGGCACGCAGCACGTCGACGAGCCCATGGCCCTGGAAGTGGCGTTCGCGGGCCAGGTCCGTCGCCGTGGCGCACAGGATCTCCTTCACGCGTTCCGGGCGGCCGATCAACTCCCGGTTGCGGGCCAGCAGCATGGCCGCGGCTCCGCTGACATGGGCCGCCGCCTGGCTGGTGCCGTGCATGGCGGCGATGCCCTCGCCGGGGATGGGGCCGTCGATGTCCTCCCCCGGGGCGACCAGGTCGGGCTTGGGCCGACCGTCGCCGGTGGGGCCGCGGCTGGAGAAGTAGCTGACGCCGTGGCGGTGCGGGTTGCTGCGGTGGGTGGAGCCGACGGTGATGACGGACTCCGCGTTCCCGGGGTCGGAGATGCTGATGTTCCGGTAGTCGGAGCCCAGGGTCCGCGCGGTGCCGGCGAACCCCGCGTTGCCGGCCGCCGTCACGACCACGACGCCCGACCGGGTCAGGCGGTCGCACTCGACGCACACGGGTGTCCACCCGGTGGAGTGGCTGGCGACGTCGTGCGGGACCGACAGGCTGATGTTGACCCCGGCGACGATGAACCGCCCGGCCGTCTCGTTGATGTGACGGATCGCCTGGAGCGCGGTGACGATGGAGAACTCGTCGCCTCCGCCGTCGTCGTCGAGGACCCGGAAGTCGTACAGCCGGATGTGCGGGCAGATGCCGCGGAAGTCCAGCTCCGGCCAGCAGCCGCCGATGATGCCGGCGATGTGGGTGCCGTGCTGGTCGCCGGGCGTCGGCCGGGCGGGCCGCCCCGGGGACGGGGTGGTCTCCACGGACGGCAGGGCGGCCGCCCAGTTGACCAGGCCGCCCACGAGCACGTCCGCGGAGAGTTTCTCCCGTACGCCGGTGAAGTCGAAGGAGCGGGCGATGCGCGTCTCGAGCTGCTGCGGCGTGGGGCCGGTGGTGTCCCAGTCGTGGAAGGCGGGGTGCCGCGGGTCGATGCCGCTGTCGACCACGGCCCAGCCGATGGAGGCGGTGTCCACCGAGAAGACCTGCTCCGCCGCGTCGGCTTTGATCGTCCGGCGGGACCGTACGACCGCTCCGGTCGCGGGCCGGTTCGTCGTCACGGAGACGACCGGGTACTTCTGTCTTCGGTCGACCACCCGTCCGACGGGTGCGTGCGGCCGGCGCGCGGGGCCGGTGTCCACGACGACGGCGTCCAGCATGTCGACGAGTACGTCCGTCACGGCCCGTTCCCGCGTCTCGTCCCGGGCGAGGTCCGGCCGCGCGTTCCGCACCACGCGGTGCAGCAGCCTCAG
This sequence comes from Streptomyces sp. SID5464, assembly GCF_009862985.1. Lineage (NCBI taxonomy): Bacteria > Bacillati > Actinomycetota > Actinomycetes > Kitasatosporales > Streptomycetaceae > Streptomyces > Streptomyces sp. SID5464. The sequence continues at coordinate 239,851 of NZ_WWIQ01000071.1, forward strand.
CAGCCAGGTGACGTGGCGGCCGCGCTCCTGGCGGCGTTCCATGCTGTCGTGGATCTCGCTGGTGGCCGGGGTCCTGACGTGTCCGGCGAGGGCTGCTTCGATACTCTCGGTCCCGCCGCCGCGGGCGAGTTCGTGGGCGACGCGCACCGCACCGGCCAGGCTGGTGAGGGGCAGGATGTCGCTGACGAGTTCCTTGAGGGTCAGCTGCGCCGCCACGAAGCTGCCGGCGGCGATCGGACGGCACTTCTCCATCAGCCCGCGGCTCTGGAATCGCTCCAGCACCTGCTCGACGCCGTACTCCTCACGGATCGCGAGAATCAGGTCCTGCCGTCCCCGCTCCCCCGTCCGGGCCGCCGCTGCCGGACCGGCGCCGGCGCCCGGGCCGTCGGCGTCCCCCCGCGAGGACGGCGGCCGGGCGAACGCCAGCCATACGTCGAAGTGCACGGGGCAGTAGGTGGCCCACAGGACAGGTACGGGGCCCTCCCCGTAGAACACTGCTGAGAGGTCGGCTCGGTCCATGTGGACTCCCGGTGCGCGTGCGTGCGGCCCTGCGCAAGGCGTGGGAGACGGCGGCAGCGGCCGAGGGCCTGTTTCCATGCTCCACCCAGGTCAGGGGCGCTGCAACCGCACGGGCCGGGCGGCAGCGCGCTGACGCCGCATCAGGCAGTCTGGGGTGATGCCGGGTCACGGCGGTGGGGGCGGCTGACAGCGGGTGGGGGTCTGACGGCGGCTCCTACGGCGTCACGGGCGGCCCGCCGTCGTACGCCGCCCGCAGCACCGAGCGGACCCCCTCCGCCGTCACTTCGCGCGGGTTGGCGTAGGGCTCGCCCGCGACCCGGTCCGCCGCGGGTGCCAGATCGCTTTCCCGCAGGCCGAGTTCGGCGAGGGAGCGAGGTGCGCCGAGGCGGGCGGCCAGGTCCCACAGGGCACGCGGCGCGTTGTCGGTGTCGAGGGCGCGGCACAGTACGGTCAGCGCCTGGGGCGCGGCGGGGGCGTTGTGGGCGAGGGCGTGGGGCAGGACCACGGTGTGCGTCTGGGCGTGCGGCAGCCCGTAGGTGCCGCCCAGGACGTGGCACAGCTTGTGGTGCAGCCCCATCGTGGTCGAGCCGAGGCACGAGCCGCACAGCCATGCCGCGTACAGCGCCCGGCTGCGCGCGTCCAGGTTCTGCGGGTCGGCGGCCAGTCGCGGCAGCGCCTCGGCCATGGCCCGCACGCCCTCCTCGGCCATGACCGAGACCAGCGGCGAGGTGTCCGGGGCGTAGAGCGCCTCGACCGCGTGCGCGAGCGCGTTGACGCCGCTGGTCACGGTCAGCGGCACGGGCAGCGAGAGGGTGAGCCGGGGGTCGTAGACGACGCTGCGGGGCTGGACGACCGGGTCACGGCCGGTGCGCTTGGTGCCGTGGTCGGTCAGGCCCCACACGGGCGTCATCTCGGAACCCGAGTAGGTCGAGGGCACGGCGATCAGCGGCAGTCCGGTGCGCAGGGCGATCGCCTTGCCGAGCCCGATCGCGGAGCCGCCGCCGACCGCGACGCAGCCGTCCGCCCCGGCCGCCCGTACCGCCGCGACGGCCCGGTCGGCGTCCTCGACGGGCACGTGCATCCGGGCCTCGGCGTGCACTCCCGCGCACGCGTCGCCGAGCGCGTCCGCGACCGCCCGGGCGACGGCTTCGCCCCTGCTGCCGCAGACCACGAGCAGCCGCCGCAGGCCCAGGCGTGCGGCCTCCCCCGGGGTCGCGGTGACGGCCGCGCCGGGCCGGAAGACGACCCGCACGGGCCGGGTCTCGTACGAGAACTCGCTGCGGAACGTCATGCGGCACGCTCCAGGACGAGGTCGAAGCGGGCGTGCCGGAAGGGGTTGGGCACGCCGAACTCACGGGCCAGGGAGGGGTCGTCGGTCTCCGCGAAGTCCTGGACCAGGCTCTGTTTCACGGCGAACACCGCGTCGGAGTCGAGGTAGTCGCCGCCGGCCACGAAGATGTGCGTGGTGAGGGGCGTGTGTCCCTCGGCCGTGGCGATGAAGTGGATGTGCGCGGGACGGTAGGGGTGCCGCCCGGTCGCGCGCAGCAGGCCGCCGACCGGGCCGTCGGTGGGGATCGGGTACGCCGCCGGGACGCAGGTGCGGAACCAGAAGCGGCCCTCGGTGTCGGCGGTGAACAGGCCGCGTCCGTTGCCCGCGGGCTGGACGCCGGGCTGCTGGACGTCGTAGAAGCCCTTGTCGTCGGCCTGCCAGACGTCGACGACGGCGCCGGGCAGCGGGGTGCCGTCCTCGGACCGTACCCGGCCGCTGACGACGCACGGTGCGCCGCCGCCGACCAGGTCGATGTCGTCGCCGAGTTCCCGGACCGGGGACTCGGTCATGTGGAACGGGCCGAGCACGGTCGATTCGGTGGCCCCCGGGGCGCGATGGCCGTGGACGGTCTCCACCAGCATGGACAGCCCGAGCACGTCCGACAGCAGGATGAACTCCTGCCGGGTGTCGGTACAGGCCTGCCCGGTCGCCGTCAGAAAGGCGATCGCCCGCTCCCACTCCTCCTGGGTCAGCCGGGTCTCGCGCGCGAAGTCGTGCAGATGGCGGACGAGGCCGGTGAGCAGCTCGCGCAGCCGCGGGTCGGCGGTCCCCCGGAGGCTGGCGAGGGCCTGCTCGGTGACGTCGGCCCCGGTCGCTTCGGTGGTCATCCCGGCTCCTCGCTGTCGACGTCCGCTGCTTCCCTTGCTTCCATGATTGCTCGTTCAGGCGCGTCCGAGGATGCTCCGCAACGCGTCCGTGAGCAGTTCGCCGGCGTCCGGTGCGGCGGACGCGTGCCGGAAGGCGACGAAGCCGTCGGGGCGCACGAGCAGGGCACCCGCGTCGGAGATCTCGCTCAGGCGCGACCAGTCTCCGTACGGGTCCTCGTACTCCTGCCCGGGACCGATCACCACGGTGGCGATCTCCACTTCCTGCGCCCCGGCCGCCCGCACCCAGTCCTCTCCCCCGATGCCGGTGAGCAGGGTGAAGCGGCCCCGGCCGACCGTGTCGAGGGTGGACAGCGTGCGGGAGCCGGAGGTGATCCAGGCGTGCGGGAGCCGGGCGCCGGGGCGGGAGGACGGCTGGTGGTGCAGCTCGGGGTCGCGGGCGAAGCCGGGGTCGGGCGTGCCGTCCGGGACGATCGCGCCGGAGCGGTAGCGCTGGTTGAGGTCGACGCCGTGCGCGTTGAACTCGTACGCCTTGAAGGCGATCGCCTCGCGCAGCTCGGCGCGTTGTTTCCCGGCGGCCTCGGTGGTGTCCTTGCGGGCGGCGATGTTGGCCCACAGCTGCTCGGGGGTCTGCGGGGAGAGTCCGTCGAGGGCCTCGAAGATCGGGGCGGTCTCGCGGATGGACTGGTTGGCGCGGGTGACGATCTGCCGGCCGATGGGCGCGCGTTCGGCGGTGTAGCTGTCGAGCAGCCTGGGGTGGGCGGTGCCGTCGAGGACGAGTTTGAGCTTCCAGGCCAGGTTGTAGGCGTCCTGGATGGAGGTGTTGGAGCCGAGGCCGTTGGACGGGGGATGCCGGTGCACGGCGTCGCCGGCGCAGAAGACGCGGCCGTTGGCGTAGCTCTCCGCGTACATCTCGTTGACGGTCCAGGCTGAGGACGACTTGACCGTCACGGGGATGTCGTCGTCGCCGACGAGCTTGCGCACGACGGACTCGGCGTACTCCGTGGTCAGGTCGGGGGCGCCCGCGGCGACGTCGTAGCCCCACACGATCAGCCACTCGGTCCAGGGACGGACACAGCGCACCAGGCCCGCGCCGATGCCGCCGACGGTCGCGCCGGGCGCGAGGACCCAGTACAGCGTGGACGGGCGATGGGCGGTGTACCGCGTCAGGTCCGCCTCGAAGACGATGTTGATGCTGCCGGCCACGCCCATCTGGCCGCCCATCGGCAGTCCGGCGTCGGTGGCGACCTTGGACCGTCCGCCGTCGGCACCGATCAGGTACTGGGCACGGATCTCGTACGTGTCCCCGCGCAGCCGGTCGCGGACGGTGGCCGTGACGCCGTCGGCGTCCTGGGTGTGCGAGAGGTACTCGGTCTCGAAGCGCAGCCGGGTGCCGCGGGCGACGGCCGCGTTCACGAGGACCGGCTCCATGAGGTGCTGCGGCATGTCGCACATGCGGGTGGGGCTGGCGAGTTCGTGTTCGGCCTGCGCGAGCGGGTCGTTGCCCCAGGAGCGCACCCGGCCCAGTTCCTCGCCCGCGAGGCTGGTGCAGAACGTCGTGTTGCCCATCAGGTGCTGCGGGGTGGCCTGCGCGATGACGTCCTGTTCCACGCCGAGGTCGCGCAGCACCTCCATGGTGCGCTGGTTGGTGATGTGCGCGCGGGGCGTGTCGGCGAGGCTCGCGTAGCGGGTCACCACGATGTTGGGCACGCCGTAGGTGCTCAGGGCGAGCGCGGCCGAGGCACCGGCGGGGCCGCTGCCCACGATCAGGACGTCGGTCTCGACGACGGTGGACACGGGGCGCTCCTGCGGGAATCTCGGGGCGGACAACGAGCGTCCATGATCATGGGGTGGTTGGGCCGGTCGCGGGTGTCTCATTACGAGACACCTGGTGGGTGGCGGGTCCGTGAGGGGCGCCAGGGGACAGCAGTTGTTGCCCGTTCAACCGAACCCGCTACGGTGTTGCATGCCGTGACCACGACCGAGCCTTCCCCCGCAGCCACCGCCCGGCCCTCGCTGCGTCTCGCCCGCGAGCGGTTCCTGTCGGGGTGTCCGCTGCCCGGTGGCGTTCCCGAGGAGGTCGTCGCGGCGTGGCGGCGGGCGCGGTTCTTCGGTGTGCCGCACGACTTGAAGGAGCCGGCCGTCCCTCCCTCCCGACCGGTGGAGTCGGCGCTGCTCGGTGCCGCCCGGCCGGTGCTCGACCGGATCGTCCCGGCCCTGGACACGGACCGGTCCCTCCTCGTCCTGACCGACGAGCGGCTGCGCGTGCTGTGGAGCGCGGGGAGCGTACCCGGGCTCGAACCGTGTCCCGTCCTGTCGGAGCAGGAGGTCGGCAACAACAGCGCGGCTCTCGCCCTGCGCACCCGGCGCCGGGCCGAGGTGCACGGGCCCGAGCACTTCCTCGACCGGTGGCAGGACGTGTCCGCCGTGAGCGTTCCGGTGCTCGCCCCGGAGGGCGGCCGGGTCGTCGGCACGCTGACCGTCGCGTCGCTCACGTCGCGGCTGGGCGCCTCGGGTTCGCCGCATCCTCATGCGGCACTCGCCGAGGCCGCCGCCGCGGCGGTCGAGACGGAGCTGCGTGCGCGGGCGGGGCGGGCTGAGCGGGTGTTGCTGGACGCGTATCTGCGGGCGGCGGGGGGATCGGGCCGGGGG
>NZ_WWIQ01000072.1:0-53326 GCF_009862985.1 Streptomyces sp. SID5464
TCCAGCACTGGCTGGGCACGGAGGGCATGCAGCGGCGGATCCCCGACTACCTGGCGGTGGAGGGCCTGACGACGCTGAACACGGTGTCGACGATCAGCTCGTTCCTGCTCGGCATGTCGATGCTGCCGTTCTTCTACAACGTCTGGAAGACGGCCAAGTACGGCGAGCGGGTCACGGCCGACGACCCGTGGGGCTACGGCCGCTCCCTGGAGTGGGCGACCTCCTGCCCGCCGCCCCGCCACAACTTCGTCGCCCTCCCCCGGATCCGTAGTGAGTCCCCGGCGTTCGACCTGCACCGTGCGGACGTCGCGGCGGCGGAGCGGGAGCTGATGCACCGATGAGCGCCATGGAAGGGCTGCCCGTTGACATGCGGGCGTTCCACAACGAGGTCGAGGGCCATCTGCTGGCCGCTGCCGCACGCGAGGAGGCCCGTGCGGCCGCCGCGTGCTTCGCCGCCCGGCTCGACCGGCTGCCGGAAGCCCAACGGGAGGAGGTGGAGCGGCTGTTCGCCGCGGAGCACCTCGCTCTCGCCCGGGCCTCGTGGCAGCGAACAGCGCGGCGCGGGCAGGAACTGCGGGGCGAGTACGAGGCGGTGTACCGCAGGCTCCGCGCACGGCTGCCGGCCGGTCTGCTGCTGGGATGCGCACTGCTGGTGGCAGCGGATCTCGTGGTGCTGGTGTCGATCCAGGGCTGTCAGGCCTCGTTGCCGGCGGGATTCCTCAGGACCTCGATCAGGCTGGCGTAACTGTCCTGTCCGTGTCCGGCGGCGCCGGCCTTCTGCATGGCGGCCTTCAGGAGCTCGGGCAGCGCGTTGTCGATGCCCCGGGCCGCCGCCGCGTGGATGAGGTGGTCGATGGCCGCGATCTGCACGTCGACGGTGGCGTCGTCGCCCGGGTAACGGCCGGCGTCCACCTGCGGCGCGTACGTGGTGAGGAAGCCCGCCACCGTGTTCAGCCAGCGGATCGCGACCGGGGTGAAGGCGGTGGCGGACATCCCCTCGGCGCCGACCAGCGCGGTGCCGTGCAGCCAGCCGGTCATGGTGGCCCACATCAGGCCGAGCAGCGCGGCGTCGTAGAGGGAGGCGAGGCCGAGGTCGGTGCCCAGGTGGAGGGGGTCGCCGAGGGTCGCCAGGGTGGAGCGATGGGTTTCGAAGACCTCCCGGGAGCCGCTGTAGAGGAACATCACGGCGGGGTCGCCGACGCCGGGCGGGGTGGTCATGATGGCGCCGTCGAGGTACCCGGCTCCGTGCGAGTGGGCCCACTTGACGGCCTCCTGGGCCTGCTCAGGGGATCCGGAGGTGAGGTTGACGAGGGTTCTGCCCGCCAGCTCGGCCGCCGCCGGGTCGAGGACGGTGTACAGCGCCTCGTAGTCCAGCACGCAGGCGATGGTCAGGGGCGAGGCGGCGATCGCCTCCTGGGGGGTGCCGGCCAGGTGGGCGCCGCGCTCGACGAGGGGGCGGGCCTTGTCCGGGGAACGGTTCCACACGGTGGTCGGGTGGCCCCGGTCCAGCAGCGCGGCGGCCAGTGCCGATCCCATCGAGCCCAGTCCGACGACGGTGACCGGCCGGCGGTGTCCTGCGTTCATGCCCAACTCCTCGTGGTGGTCCAGTAGATGACGTGTGATCACGTACGGCCACGTTCGCAGGGCACGAAGATCGGGAACAGTGACAGCAGTGACGGCCTTCACCAAATTCCTGCCATAGGCTGCGGAGCATGAGTGCCGGTTCTGTCGCCGTGGTCGTGACCGAGGAGATCGGGGTCCCCTCGTGGGATCTGTACGAACTGAGCATCCCGTGCACCGTGTTCGGCAAGCCGCAGCCCGATCTGGCCGATCCCTGGTACGACCTGCGACTGTGCGGGACCGGGGCCGAGCCGGCGGCGGGGGACGGTCACGGCCTGAGCCTGCGCACCCGCTACGGGCTGGACGACCTGGTCGGTGCCGACACGGTGATCGTGCCTTCGGTGCCCGACCCGTGCGTCGAGGAGGGCAGGCCGCTGCCGCGGGAGCTGATCGCCGCCCTGCGCCGGGCTCATGACGCGGGCGCCCGCATGGTCTCCCTGTGCACGGGTGCCTTCGCGCTCGCCGAGGCGGGGCTGCTCGACGGACGGCGCGCCACCGCCCACTGGATGCACACCCCACAGCTGGCCGCGCGTTACCCGAAGGTGCACGTCGACGCGTCGGTGCTGTACGTGGACGACGGTGACGTGCTCACCAGCGCCGGACTGACCGCAGGTCTCGACCTGTGTCTGCATCTGGTGCGGCGGGATCTCGGCGCGCACGTCGCCAACCAGCTGGCGCGCCGCATGGTGGTGCCCGCCCACCGGCCGGGCGGGCAGGCGCAGTTCATCGAGTTGCCCGTGCCGGCCGGCGACGACGACGGGCTGGCGCCCGTCCTGGCATGGGCGCGGGCCCACCTGGACCGGCCGCTGACCGTGGCCGACCTGGCGCGCCGGGCCGCGATGAGCCCGCGTACGTTCTACCGGCGGCTTCAGGCCGCCACCGGGACGACACCGCTCCAGTGGCTCCTCGACCAACGGCTCGGGCGCGCCCGGTCACTGCTGGAGTCGACGGACCTGCCCATCGAGAAGGTCGGGGAGCTGAGCGGCCTCGGCACGGCCAACAATCTCCGCCACCACTTCCTCAAGCACCTCGGGGTGTCGCCCGGCGACTACCGGAGGGCGTTTCCCGGAGCCCGGGCGAACGGATCGGGAGGTACGCGGGCCTGAGTCACCCCCGTGGGGTCCAGCCCGGGGGCCGCAGGATCCCCAGCAGTTGCCGGACCAGTTCCTCGACGACCTCGTCCAGCGTCGCGTCGACCCAGCCGGCGCTCCAGTCGTGCAGCAGGCCGTTGACGCTGCCGATGAAACCCGTCGCCGCGAGGCGGTAGTCGCGGGGCGCCGCCTCCCCGCGCGCGGCGGCCGCCTGGGCCTCGGCGCAGATGAGGTCGACCCAGCCGGCCCGGCGGGCGAGCCGCTGCTCCTCCAGGCGCGGGCTGACGCCGATGATCTCGACGAAGGTGATGCGGATCCGGCGCGGATCGGCGGCGACGTTCCCGGCGTAGGCGCGGAAGATGGCGGTCGCCCGCTCGACGAGCGGCAGGTCCGCCGCACCGGCCGCAGCCTCCAGCACCGCCGCCTCGGCCCAGTCGTTGACCTGGAGGTGCAGCGCCGCGAGCACGTCCTCCAGGGTGCGGAACTCCTCGTAGAACTGACGGGTGGACAGCCCGGCCGCCTCGCTGAGCGCCGCGACGGTGGTGGCGCGGAAGCCGGGGGTGTCGCCGAAGAGTTGGAGCGCGGCGTCCAGGAACCGCCGGCGCCGCTCGGCCTGCCGCTCCTCGGCGGTCTTCCCGCCGTAGCGGCCGGTCGGCGCTCTGAGTCTGCCCGGCACCGGCTCTCCCCCTGTCGCTCGAACACCCGTCTTCGCCCGCACACGATTTTGTCGTGGACGCGGTCTTGTGGAGAAGGCCACCCCTTCCTTACTTTGCAGTAAGTTGACTCTGAAAGTACGTGTGTTCAGATTCCTCACCCCACCCGCAGAGGAGGGATCAGCCATGCCCGTCTTCCGACGACGGCACCTGTGCTCCCTGACCGCCGCCCTCGCCCTGAGCGCCACCGTTCCCGCGACCGCCGCCCGCGCGGACACGCCCGACGCCTCCGCCGCACTGCGTCAGGTGCTGTTCGTGGGCAACAACTGGGAGGGCACCGCCGATGTCATCAAGTCCACCGGCGACTTCGCGAAGATAGGCCGGATCAACGTCGTTCCCGACAAGGACGAGCGGATGGCGGAGATCAACGCCGATCCGATCAGGTGGATCGCCTTCATGACGATCCGCAACACCGTCGGCGAGGGACACGACCAGTTCGTCGACGACATGTACTCCACCCCGGACGGGAAGTCGGTGGTCGTCTCCCGGCCCAGCTTCGCCGACGTCGTCTCGATCGACCTCGCCTCCGGGCGGATCAACTGGCGCTTCCCGGTGTCCGGTTTCCGCGCCGACCACATGGCCGTCTCCCCCGACGGCACACGGGTCGCCGTGTCGGCGTCCACCGGCAACACCGTGCACGTGCTGGACATCGTGACCGGCAAGCAGCTCGGCAAGGCACCCACCGGTGACAAGCCGCACGAGAACATCTTCACCAAGGACGGCAAGTACATCTACAACATGTCGATCGGCGACGTGAACACGCAGACCGACGCGCCCTGGCTGGACTGGACGAAGGGCGACCGCCGCATCACGGTCATCGACGCGACCACGTATCAGCAGGTCAAGGTCATCGACATGCGCCCGCGCCTGGACGCCGTCGGGCTGAAGGACTTCTCCGACGCGGTCCGGCCTGCGGTGTTCTCGCCGGACGAGTCGAAGCTGTACTTCCAGGTGTCGTTCTTCAACGGGTTCTTCGAGTACGACCTGGCCGGCGACAAGATCACCCGCACGAAGACCCTGCCGAAGAACCCGGCGACCAGCGACGACCGCACCACCTTCGTCAACGACTCACGCCACCACGGCCTTTCGATGAGCCCGGACGGCAGCAAGCTGTGCGTGGCGGGGACCATGGACGACTACGCCACGGTCGTCGACCGCAGCACCCTCCAGGAGGGTCCGCTCGTCACCGCCGCCAAGCCCTACTGGGCCACGGTCAGCGGTGACGGCAAGAGCTGCGTCGTCTCCGAGAGCGGCTCCGACCAGGTCACGGCCATCGACTTCGCCACCGGGAAGAAGACCGTGTCCGTGCCGGTCGGGGACCACCCGCAGCGCGTCCGGCTCGGTCATGTGCAGGCCGGCTGGACGAGCCCGTCCGCTAGTTGACCTCCTTCGCGGCCCACGTCCTCAGCTCGGAGCGGGCCGCGTTCAGCAGTTCCGCCGAGGGAGCCGCCGCCCCGTTGGTCACCAGCGCGTAGTGCAGGACGCCCGAGTCCGGCGCGGTGAGCAGCAGGCGGCGGCTTCCCGTGCCGCCGGGCTCCTGGGCCACGCCGACCGGGGTCGTCGAGGTGTACGCGGGCGGGGCGTGGACCGTGCCCAGGTCGGAGACGACCGTGGTGGAGGCGTTCGGGAAGCTCGCCGGCAGGTGCAGTTCGGTGGGCGCCGTGCTGCCGTTCGAGCGCCACAGCAGCAGCCCGTACTGTCCGGAACCCACCAGCTGCCGCACGTTCGGCAGCGAGTCCGGCACCGGGTTCCAGGTCAGGGTCGCGGAGCCGTCGCGGGAGCGGTCCTCGTAGGTGAAGCCGACGGTCGTGCCGGCCGTGGCGCTCGGGTAGAGGCGGTCCAGGAGCCGGGCGTCCTGGCGCAGCACCGGCTTGCCCGAGTCGTCGAGGCGTACGGCGGACAGGTCCTCGTCGTTCCAGGCGTCACCGGCGGTGAGCACCTTGTCGGGGTTGCCGTTCATCAGCTCGCGGTGGCGGCCGTTGTAGATGTCCCACTGCCACTGCGTCCCGGAGAGCACCGGCCCCGAGGCCGCCGGGTCGGACCACCAGTCGGACCCCTTCCGGGGTGAGTCGAGGGCCTGGTACATCGCCTTGAGGACGGTCGGCGCCTTGTCGGAGACCGTGCCCGTGAGCGGGTGCCCGAACTCGCTGATCACGGCGGCCGTCCGGGCGGCGGCGGCCCGGTCGCGGACCGTCCGGAAGTCGTTCACGTACTGGCCGTCGGCCGCCTTTCCCCACATGAAGACGCCGGAGATGGCCTTCTGGTCGTAGAAGTGGGTGTTGAACACATAGCGCGGTCCGAGCTTTCCGGCGTCGAGCAGGCCGCCCTCCTGCTTCTGGAAGTCGAGGTTGGCGTTCCAGAACAGGTTCGGTTCCACGAAGGCGGGCTTGTCCCGCCAGCCGGCCGCGTCCATGCGGGCCCGGAACTTCTCGAAGAACGGCCACAGCACGTCCTTCTCCCAGGCGCGGCTGGTCTGCCCGGAGTCGTAGACGCCCGCGTGCGGCTCGTTGTAGGGGTCGAAGCCGACGACACCCCTGAACTGGTCGGCGCTCAGGTGCTGTTCGACGTACGCCATGGTCTTCTCGGCGGTGGCGAGGAAGGCGTCCTGCACACCGTGGGCGTTGTGCCAGAAGTCGTAGGACGCCCGCTTCACGGCCTCGTTCTGGGTGATGTTCTGCCCCCAGAAGAGGCAGATCCCGCAGGACTCGTCCGGGTAGTTCCCGGCGTCCACCGCCCACTTGGGCGCGCCGTCGCCGGTGTACCAGCTGTCGGTGTCGAAGAGGTGCCGGGAGTAGAGGTCCTGGTGGAAGTCGGGGTAGACGCGGATGCCGGCGTCGAGGAACGCCTCCATCTGGTCGGTGGCGGCCGCCAGGTAGGCGGTGTCCACCTTGCCGCGCTCGGGCTCGGCGTACGCCCAGGAGAGCAGGAAGCGGACGGTGTTGCCGCCGCCGAGGGCGCGCAGGGCGGTCGCCGACTTGCGCGCGTCGGCGACGGAGGCGAAGGGCAGACCGCCGTTCTCCGCCAGCTTGGTCTCGCCGGAGACGTTGTAGCCGCGCAGTACGACCTCTCGGCCGGAGTCGTCGGTGAAGCGGCCGTTTCGCACGGTCACCGTCGGGTCGTCGAACCAGAGGGAGCCGGGAGGAGGCGCGGCGGTGGCCGGCGGGACGCCCGCCACCGACACGGAGCCGAAGAGGACGGCCAGGACAACCAGCAGACGTACTCGGATAGTCGGCATGTCCACTACAGTCCGGTGATATCAGGACACCGTCAACACCCCTGACTCTGGAGTAAGTTCCCTCTCGGACAGCTCGCACACCTCAACCGCCCACCCTTCGTGTCACGTTCAACAAGTACTCCTTCCTGTTCAGCGGGTTGTGGTCGGTGCGCGGACGCTCGGGAATCGTGCCGTGCATGACTGGCGCATAGTGGTCGAAGGCGCTCTCCAGTTCTCCCTCCCCGCGGGTCATCCCCGGAAGCAGGTGTCCGAGGGCGTGCACCCGCGCCGCCGGCACGGTGCCTTCGAGGACGCACAGGTCGCCCCGGGTCCGCGTCGTCTCCGGTACGGCCGCGAGCCCGGCCAGGGCCGGCAGCAGGGCACCGAGGGTGTCGGCCGGGGCCTCGATGCGGAAGCGGTGCATCGGCTCGTGGACCCGGGTGCCGGCCCGCCGCAGCGCCTCGACGAGCACCAGCGGTGTGACGCCGCGGAAGTCGGCCCCGGTGCTCGACATGCTCTTGTCGAAGCCCTGGTGGGCGTGGCTCTGGCGGGGTGAGTAGCCGCTGTGGGTCATGGTGACCGTGCAGTCGGTGACCTGCCAGCCGTGCAGCCCCTGGCCGAGGGTCTCGCGGACGGTGTCCTCGACGGCCTTGAAGAAGGCGTACGGCATGGAGCCGAGCTCCACCTCCAGCCGGAAGCCGACGCCCGAGCCGACCGGCGCGGGATCGACGCGCAGGCCGACCGTCGCGAGGAACGGGTTCGGGTCCTTCTTGTTGAACTCCACGGCATGCCCGGTGCCGACGAGCCGCTCGACGCACAGCGGGGTGGTCTCGCGGAAGGTGACGTGGAGACCGTACTCGTCGGCCAGGGTGGCCTGGATGACCTCCTTCTGCACCTCGCCGTAGAGGGAGACGGAGGTCTCCTGCCGGTGTTCGTCGTGACGCAGGCCGATCAGCGGGTCCTGTTCCGCGAGCTGGGTGAGCGCGAGGTGGAGCGCGCCTCTGTTCACACCGGGGCCGGGGACGACGACCGTCTCCAGGGTGGGCGGGGCGAAGAAGTGCTCGTACGCCTTGCGGGGGTCGCCGATCGCGTCGCCGATCCTGATGTCGGCGAGACCCCACAGCCGGGCGATCTGTCCGGCGTGGACCGCGTCGGCGCGGGTGTCCGTGCCACGGCCGAAGACGCTGATTCCGGTGATCCTGCCTTCGGCGCCGTCCGCTCCGCAGGGGATCCGGTCGCGGGTGCGCAGGGTGCCGGAGAACATCCGGGCGTAGGCGACCTTCTCCCCCGCCGGGCCCCGCTCGACCTTGAACACGCTGCCGGAGACCGGCCCGTCCGGGTCCCCGTCGGCGGCCGGCAGCAGTTCCTCGATGCCGGTCAGGAGCGCCTCCACGCCCGCGCCGGTGGCTGCGGAGCCGAAGAAGACCGGGTGGACCAGGGCCTCACGGGTCCGCGCGACGAGGGACCCGCGCAGGAGGGCGTCGGTGACGGTGTCCTCGACGTACGCGGACAGCAGGGCGTCGTCGTACTCGGTCAGGACGTCGAGGGCGGCGGCCGGGCCGGGCCCCGGGGTGAAGCGGGCCGCGCGCGTGCCGAGGCCGGTGACTGTTCCCATGGGCACGATCGCGGGTGTCAGGCGGGCCGAGACCGAGCGCAGCACCTCCGCCTCCCGCGCCCCACGCCGGTCGATCTTGTTGACGAAGAGCAGGGTCGGGATGCGCAGCCGCTGGAGGGTCCGCATCAGCACCCGCGTCTGGGCCTGCACCCCTTCGACGGCGGAGATCACGAGGACGGCGCCGTCCAGCACACCGAGCACACGCTCCACCTCGGCGATGAAGTCCGGGTGACCGGGTGTGTCGATGAGGTTGACCGTCACACCGTCGAGCGGGAACGAGACGACGGCGGACTTGATGGTGATGCCACGCTGCCGCTCCAGCGCGAGGGTGTCGGTACGGGTGTTGCCGTCGTCGACGCGGCCGACCTCGTCGATCACCCCGGCCGCGTGCAGCAGCCGCTCGGTCAGACTGGTCTTACCTGCGTCGACATGGGCGAGAATGCCGAGGTTGAGCAAGTGCACGAAGCGTCATGTCCTTCGGAGAGAGAGCCGTTCCTGTCTGGGGGGACATGGACGCAGTGCGCATCTGAGGCTCCTCGGGACTCGGTGACGTCGTCGACCCGTGCAGTGCAGCAGACCGGCCCGGTGGGCCACAACGGATTTTCCGCCGGCGGGGAACCCGGTGGGCTGCGTGGAAGGAGCTGGTCGTGCGTGACATCCTCCCGGTGCTCGGCCGCTGGTACGCCGCCGGGCTCCCGTTCGGCCTGGCGACGGTCGTCGAGGTCAGCCGCAGTGCGCCGCGCGACCCGGGCGCGGCGATGGCGGTGGGTCCGGACGAGGAGGTCGTGGGCAGTGTGTCCGGGGGCTGCGTCGAGGGCGCGGTTTTCGGACTGGCGCAGGAGGTCGTGGCGAGCGGCGAGGCCCGGCTGGAGACCTTCGGCTACAGCGACGAGGACGCCTTCGCCGTCGGCCTGACCTGCGGCGGCGAGATCACGCTGCTCGTGCGGCCCGTCACGCCTGAGCTGGATCCCGCCTTCGGCACGGTCGTGGACCGCGTCGCGGAAGGAAAGCCGGTGACCGTGGCGACGGTGACCGACGGCCCGGCACCGCGCGGGGCGGCGCTCGCCGTCCGGCCGGACCGGGTGTCGGGCACGCTGGGCGGGAGCGGCCTGGACGCGGCCGTCACCGCCGACGCGCGCGGCGAGCTCGCTCTCGGCGCCACCGGCCTGCGGCACTACGGGCCTCAGGGGCAGCGCCGCGAGGACTCCGTCACCGTGTTCCTCCAGTCCTTCGCACCCCCACCGCGGATGCTGGTCTTCGGCGCGATCGACTACGCGGCGGCCGTCGCCCGCATCGGGGACTTCCTCGGCTACCGGGTCACCGTCTGTGACGCCCGCCCCGTCTTCGCCACGCCCCGGCGCTTCCCCCAGGGTGTCGAGGTGGTCGCCGAGTGGCCGCACCGCTATCTGCGGGACACGGACACCGACGAGCGCACGGTCGTCTGCGTCCTCACGCACGACCCCAAGTTCGACGTGCCGCTGCTCCAGGAGGCACTGCGCCGGCCCGCCGCCTACATCGGGGCGATGGGCAGCCGCCGTACCCACGCCGACCGGGCGGAGCGGCTGGCCGAGGCCGGGCTCACCGAGCGGGAGCTGTCCCGGCTGCGCTCACCGGTCGGGCTCGACCTCGGGGCCCGTACGCCCGAGGAGGTGGCGGTGTCCGTCGCCGCGGAGATCATCGCGTTGCGCTGGGGCGGCAGCGGGGCGCCGCTCACCGCCACTCAGGGAGCGGTGCATCGCCCCGCCCCCGGTGAGTCAGGACCGCGAGCCGTCGTCGACGGGCCGTCGGCCCCAGGCCGAGATCATCGGTGAGGTCGCGAGGTCGAGGCGCCCCGCCTCGACACTGGCGAGGTGCCGCTCGATCTCCTCGTCCGTGGCGAGGCCCTCGGCGACGAGCTGGTCCCGCACCTGCCGGACCGTGGCCGCCTCCAGGACGTCGCAGGCGGGCGAGGTGATCGGGAAGTAGGCGTCGGCCTCGACCTCGGCGAGGCCGGCCTCGCGCAGCAGTCGCGGCAGCCTGCGGCCGTAGGCCAGGTCGGCACCACGCTGCCGCAGCAGCCGGCGGAAGCCGCTGCGGAGCCGGTTGGCCAGCTCCTGCTCGGGGCCGTACTCGTCGGGGCAGATCAGCGGCTGGAGCGCGGGGTCGGCGTCCTCGACCAGCAGCACGCCACCGGGGCGCAACGACTGGACCAGCGTGCGCAGCGCGGCGTCGCGCCCGGTCACGTGGACCAGGACGAGGCGGGCGTGGATCAGGTCGAAGGGCCCGGCCGGGGGTTCGTCGCGGCCGACGTCGTGGCGGAGCACCTCGACACCCTCGGTGGCGGCAGCCTCCGTCCAGGACACGTCGATGTCCGTGGCGAGCACGCGCCCGCCCGGTCCGACGCGCTCGCGGAGCCACGCGGCGACACTCGGTCCGCCGGCCCCGACCTCCCAGCAGTGCCACCCCTCGGCGACGCCGACCTGCTCGAAGTGGCGGAACGTCGAGGCGTCGAAGAGAGCGGCCAGCGCGTCGAAGCGGGTCCCGGCCTCGGCCTGCCGGTTGTCCAGGAGGTATCCCTTGTCCTGCGCCATGGGCCGATCATGTCACGGCGGTTCCCCGGGCGGCCGGGCCCGGCCGGAGTCAGCGGGGTGTGCGGGGCGGCAGCCGGTGCAGTTCCACGTCGGTGAGCCGGCCGTCGGCGACGGTGGCGGTCAGGTACGTGCAGTGGGGCTGGCGGCGGCGGTCCGTCGGCGAACCCGGGTTGAGCAGGCGCAGGCCGGTCGGGGCCGTGGTGTCCCAGGGGATGTGGCTGTGGCCGAAGACCAGCACGTCGAGGTCGGGGAAGCGGGCGGCGCAGCGCTTCTCCCGGCCCTGGGCGGGGCCGGTCTCGTGGATCACGCCGAAGCGCAGCCCGCCCAGTTCCGCGTACGCCACCTCGGGCAGCCGGGCCCGCAGGTCCGGCCCGTCGTTGTTGCCGTACACGCCGACGAGCCTGCGGCAGCGGTCCTCCAGCAGGTCGAGGGTGGCCGTGTCGACCCAGTCGCCGGCGTGGAACACGACGTCGGCGTGCGGGAGTTCGGCCAGCAGGGGGGCGGGCAGGACCTTGGCCCGCTTGGGCAGGTGAGTATCCGACATGAAAAGCAGGCGCACATCCTCACCCTAGAGGCGTTCCACCGCCCCGTCCGGGAACCCGGTCGACCTTGAAACAGACGGACTGGGCAGCTCAGTTGCTCCGGCGGCGGAGATGATCACGGCCCGGTCTCGAAAGGTGAGGCTGCGTCGCCGACCGGGTTAGCATCGGGCAACGCGCAGTACAACAGGACGTCTACGGCAAGCGACCCGAAGGGGCCCGGAAACCCGATGCCGGTCAAGGTCAGCGTCATCGTCCCCGTGTACAACCCGGGGATCTACATCGAGGACTGCATCGCCTCGCTCCAGAGGCAGTCGCTGCCTCCCGACGAGTACGAGGTGATCTTCGTCGACGACGGCTCGACCGACGAGACGCCGGCCCGGCTCGACGCGCTCGCCGCCGAGGACCCCCGGGTGAAGGTCATCCACCAGGAGAACTCCGGCTGGTCGGGCAAGCCCCGCAACGTGGGCATCGAGGCCTCCCGCGGCGAGTTCGTCATGTTCGTCGACAACGACGACTACCTGGGCGACGAGGCCCTGGAGCGGATGTACGACTACGGCGTGGCCCACGGCGCCGATGTCGTCGTGGGCAAGATGGCCGGCAAGGGCCGCGGGGTGCCGGTGGAGCTGTTCCGCCGCAACCATCCGCGCGCCACCGTCGAGAACGCACCGCTCATCGACAGCCTCACCCCGCACAAGATGTTCCGCCGTGCCTTCCTGGACCGCATCGGCCTGCGCTTCCCGGAGGGCAGACGGCGCCTGGAGGACCACGTCTTCATCGCCGAGGCGTATCTGCGCGCGGAGAACGTCTCCGTGCTCAGCGACTACGTCTGCTACTACCACCTCCGGCGGGACGACGGCTCCAACGCCGGTTTCGAGCGCTTCGATCCGGTCGGCTACTTCAAGAACCTCCGTGAGGCCCTCGACGTCGTCGAGCGGTACACCGAGCCCGGGCCGGTGCGCGACAAGCTCTTCCGGCGCTGGCTGCGCGTGGAGATGGTCGAGCGGCTGCGGGCCCGGCGGTTCCTGAAGCTGCCGGACGACTACCGCAGGGAGCTGTTCGCCGAGATCCACGAGGTCGTCGTGGAGCGGTTCGGTCCCGGCGTCGCGGCCGGGCTCCAGCCCACGCAGCAGGTCGTCGCCGCGCTGACCGCGGCCGACCGGTACGACGACGTCGTGTCCTTCGCCGAGTGGGAGGCCGGTGTCGCTCCCAAGGCGGCCCCCGGACACGTGGAGTGGCGGGACGGCTCCCTCAGCATCGGCTTCACGGCGGAGTACACCTCCGGCGGCGAGCCGATGACCTTCCCGGCCGACGCCGAGGCGACACCGCTGGACGACGCGCCCAAGGACGTCACGGAGGCGGTGGAGTGGGTGGCCTCGCAGACCGCCGCGCGCTTCGGTCAGGCCACCGCCGACCTGCTGCTGCGGGAGCGGTCCAGTGCCGCGCAGTACTTCCAGCCCGTGCGGTTCACCCGCGAGACCGTGCCCGTCGAGGACGGCGAGGGAGTCCGGTTCGTGCTGCGGGCGACCGCCACCGTCGATCCGGCCGACCTGCCGAAGGACGGCGTCTGGGACGCGCTCGTCCGGGTCAAGCTGGGCGGCTGGACCAAGGAATGCCGGCTGGGTCCGGCGCCGATGGCGAGCCGGCCCACACCGGATGCCGGGGTCGTCGGGGGGCGTCCGGCGCTGCCGTACTGGACGGAGCCGCACGGCAACCTCTCCCTGGAGCTCGGCACGCGGGGCAAGCGGCTCGGGCTGGGCCGCGTGCAGCAGTCCGCCGTCACCGTCACCGATGACCAGGTGCGTGTACGGCTTCCGCTGTACGTCCCCGGCGACACCGAGGTGCGGCTGCGGCTCGTCTCCCCCCAGCAGATGATCGAGACGCCCGGCACGCTCTCCCCCGCCACGGACGGGACGGGGGCGGTGCTGGCGGCGGCCCTGCCCGCGCAGGGCATCTCGCGCGGCGTCTGGCGGGTGGCCCTGTGCCTGGCCCCGGACACGGCCCGGCCGCCGTACACCGGGCTGCCGTTCGCGCTGCGCGCGTCGGGCGGCCGGGTGCGGGTGGCGCCCGTGCCGCAGCCCGGTGTCGCGCTGCGGGTGGCGCGGCGTGCGCGGCGGGTGCTCGGTGCCGCGCGCCGGAAGGTTTCCCGTCTCAGGATCGGAGGGCAGTGACAGCATGCGACCACTGGGGATAGAGGGCGCCTGGGTTCTGGAGCCCAAGGTCTTCCCGGACGACCGGGGCAGCTTCCACGAGTGGTACCGGGGTGCGGAGTTCCGTGAGGCCACGGGCTACGACCTGTCCCTGGCCCAGGCCAACTGCTCGGTCTCCCGGCGGGGCGTGCTGCGGGGTGTGCACTTCGCGGATGTGCCGCCCAGCCAGGCCAAGTACGTCACGTGTGTGCGCGGTGCCGTCCTGGACGTGGTGATCGACATCCGCGTGGGCTCCCCCACCTACCGCCGGTGGGAGGCCGTACGGCTCGACGAGGACACCCGGCACGCGGTGTTCCTCGCGGAGGGGCTGGGCCACGCGTTCATGGCCCTGACGGACGACGCGACGGTGGTGTACCTGTGCTCGGCCGGCTACGCCCCGGAACGCGAACACGGCATCCACCCGCTCGACCCGGCCCTGGGCATCGAGTGGCCCGACGGAATCGAGCCGCTCCTCTCCCCGAAGGACGACCAGGCCCCGACCCTGGCCGAGGCGGAACGCCAGGGCTTGTTGCCGTCGTACGAGGCCTGCCTGGCGTACTACGAGGAGCTGCGGGGCGGGCGGCGGGACGGCTGACGTCGGCTTCCGCTTCGGCACGCGGGGCGTTGCGGGCCCGGACGGGGCGCGCATCGCCCGGGGCCGGTCCAGAGGGGTCTGACGGGGTCGTGCCGGGCTCGGGACGATCGAGGTCGGGCAGGCGCGGGCCGGTGCGGCGGTGCAGCATCCGTGCGAGCACGAGGTTCCCGGCCTGGCGTGCGCGGGCCACGCGCCCCGGCCCTGCGAACGCCGCCGCACGAGGTGCGGGGCGGCCTCGCCGGCCCGCACCTCGTGCGGCGCGCAGTGCTTGAGGCCGGCGCCCGCCGTGGCACGGAGAGGCTCACTTCCTCGACACGCCGCAGGTCCGGTCCGCGCGGCGCCCACGACACGCCGTACGACCGGCTGCCCAACGCCCCGCGCGGCGCACGCGACGCACGCCGTACGGCCAGGCCGCCCGGCGCACACATCACGGGGATCGAGGCCCGTGCAACGCCCCGACACCCGCAGGCCCGTCCGCGCAGCGCAGGCGACACGCCGGAGGCTGCGAGGGCGCGGAGCCCGGCGCGGCAGCCGGTCGGCAGAGGGCTGACTCGGGAGACTCACCTCGGCGCGCAGGGCGTCAAGCAGTCGGCGCCGGCCGCCGCCGGGCAGCGGCCGGTGCCGGAGGGCTCAGCGGCTGACGCCCACCTGTTCCAGGGCCTTGCGCAGGGGCTCCCAGCCGACGGAGCGGGGCAGGCCGCGGTTGCGGGCGTGGGTGAGGGGGCGCCAGAAGCCGGCTTCCAGGAGGGTCTCGGGGCGTACCGCACCGGCCCGCTCCAGGATCGCCTCGGGGACCTTCTGGGGGTCGGGGACCTTGTACTCGGCCATGATCTCGTCGTACTTGTCGTGCAGGACCCGGTTGTTCGGGTCCGCGCCGAAGACGACGAGCTGGCCGGTGGGGGCGGTGTCCACCTGCACCGTGACCAGGTCGGGGCGGTAGCGCGCCAGCACCTCGGTGATCTTGTAGACGTCACCGGTCCAGGCGTTGGTGTGCCGGTCCCGGGCCGCCTCGTCGATGCTGCGCGGCAGCATGTCGTCGAGGACGATCACGCTGGCCCAGTCCGAGTACTTCTCGACGTTCATGAAGTCGCGCAGCGCGAACTCGAACAGGTGCATGCCGTCGATGAACGACAGGTCCAGCGTCGTGCGGCGCCAGTAGCCGATCGGGCTGCGGCCGCGGCGCAGGTTGCGCAGCGGGTGACGGCCGCCCTTGAGGTGCTGGAGCGGATTGTCACGCGCGAAGAAGTCGTCGCTGGTGGCCTTCACCAGGTGGACGTCGCACCTCAGCTCCGAGACCACCTTGAAGGCGGGGTCGATCGCGATGCTGGGGACGCGGGACAGCGTCAGGCTGCGCCCGTCGTTGACGCCGATCTCCAGGTAGTTGCGATTGGCGCTGACCTTGTGCAGTTCCCGGAGGAACTCATGGCGTTTCACGAGGGAGACCTTCCTTGCGGATGCGGGGCAGTGCTTCGTGCAGGGCGGAGCGCCAGTCGCGCGGCAGCGGCAGGCCGATCTCCTGCCACCGGCGGTGCGCGAGGGCGCTGTACGCCGGGCGGGGCGCGGGCCGGGGGAAAGCCGCGCTGGTGGTGGGGCGCACCCGGTCCGGGTCGGCGCCGACGAGGGCGAACACCTCGCGGGCCAGCTCGTACCAGGTGGCCTCGCCGGAATTGGTGGCGTGGAAGACGCCGTGCGCGTCCGGGCCGAGCCGTACGCCGAGGTCGGCGATCCGCTCGGCGACGTCCGCGCTCCACGTGGGCTGCCCGCGCTGGTCGTCGACGACGTCGAGGGTGTCGCGGCGGGCTTCCAGACCGATCATGGTCCGCACGAAGTTAGCGCCGTGGACCCCGTAGAGCCAAGCCGTGCGCACGACCGCGCTCGCCCCGGGCAGTTCCTCCAGCACGGCGCGCTCCCCGGCCAGCTTGGTGCGGCCGTAGGCGGTGCGCGGGCCCGTCGGATGATCCTCCGGATAGGGGGTCGTTCGGGCCTCGCCGGAGAAGACGTAATCCGTGGAGACGTGGATCATGCGGGCGCCGTGCGCGGCACAGGCCCGGGCCAGCAGTCGCGGTCCGTCGCCGTTGATCTCCAGGGCGCGGGCCTCGTCGCTCTCGGCGTCGTCGACGGCCGTGTAGGCGGCACAGTTCACGACCAGGTCGGGCCGGTGGTC
Source organism: Streptomyces sp. SID5464 (assembly GCF_009862985.1). NCBI lineage: Bacteria > Bacillati > Actinomycetota > Actinomycetes > Kitasatosporales > Streptomycetaceae > Streptomyces > Streptomyces sp. SID5464. Next base: position 16,311 of record NZ_WWIQ01000072.1, read on the forward strand.
GCGCACAGCCGTCTCGACGGTGCCGGGCCGGGTGATGTCCAGGGCCGCCCGGTCCAGGCCCACCACCTCCTCGCCGCGCCGCGTGAGCTCCTCGACCACGTCGTGGCCGAGCATTCCGCCCGCCCCGGTGATCAGCCACCTCATGCCCGCTCCTGGGCGACGCGCTGCTTCAGGGGCTCCCACCAGGCACGGTTGTCGCGGTACCAGGCGACGGTCTCGGCGAGGCCGGTGGTGAAGTCGTGGCGGGGACGGTAGCCGAGTTCGTCGCGGGCCTTGGACCAGTCGACGGAGTAGCGCAGGTCGTGGCCCTTGCGGTCCTCCACGTACTCCACCCGGTCCCAGTCCGCGCCGCAGGCGTCGAGGAGCAGCCCGGTGAGCTCCTTGTTGGTGAGCTCGGTGCCGCCGCCGATGTTGTAGACCTCGCCGGGCCGGCCCTTGGTACGGACGAGGTCGATGCCCAGGCAGTGGTCGTCCACGTGCAGCCAGTCGCGGACGTTGCGGCCCTCGCCGTACAGCGGCACCTTGTGGCCGTCGAGGAGGTTGGTGACGAACAGCGGGACGATCTTCTCGGGGAACTGGTGCGGGCCGTAGTTGTTGGAGCACCGTGTGACACGCACGTCCAGGCCGTGGGTGCGGTGGTAGGCCAGGGCGAGCAGGTCGGAGGAGGCCTTGGAGGCCGAGTACGGGGAGTTCGGTTGCAGCGGGTGGTCCTCCGGCCACGAGCCGGTGTCGATGGAGCCGTAGACCTCGTCGGTGGAGACGTGCACGAAGGGGCCCACGCCGTGGCGCAGGGCGGCGTCCAGCAGGGTCTGGGTGCCCAGCACGTTGGTGCGGACGAAGTCGGCCGCGCCGGTGATCGAGCGGTCCACGTGGGACTCGGCGGCGAAGTGCACGACCTGGTCCGCGTCGGCCATGAGCTTGTCGACCAGTTCGGCGTCGCAGATGTCGCCCTGCACGAACTCCAGCCGGGGATGGGTCAGTTCGAGGTTGTCGAGGGTGCCGGCGTAGGTGAGCTTGTCCAGCACGGTGATGCGCGGCGCGGCGGGTGCGTCCTGGGCGAGAGCTGCGCGGACGTAGCGGGAGCCGATGAACCCGGCGGCGCCGGTGACGAGGAGGTTCATGAAGTGATCTGCACCTTGCTGTGATCTCCGAGGACGAGGCGGTGGGCGCTGGGGACGCTGGGGGCCGGCGTCACCTCGACGTGCCGGCCGATCAGCGAGGACTCGATCCGGCCCACGCCCTGGATCGAGGAGTCCCGCAGCACGATGGAGAACTCGACTTCACTGTCGGTGACCCGGCAGTTCTCCGCGATGGAGGTGAAGGGACCCACGTAGGAGTTGCGGATGACCGTTCCGGAACCGATGACGGCGGGGCCGACGATGCGCGAGTCGATGATCCGCGCGCCCTCCTCCACCACCACGCGCCCGATGGTCTCCGACGCCGCGTCCACCTCGCCGTCGATCCGCCGGTCCATGCCCTCCAGAACCATGCGGTTCACCTCGAGCATGTCGCCGACGTTGCCGGTGTCCTTCCAGTAGCCCGTGATGACCGTGCAGCGCACGTCGGCGCGCGAGTCGATCAGGTGCTGGATGGCGTGGGTGATCTCCAGTTCGCCGCGCCAGGACGGTTCGATGGCGCGTACCGCGTCGTGGATCAGGGGGGTGAACAGGTAGACGCCGACCAGGGCGAGATCGCTCTTGGGCCGGTCGGGCTTCTCCTCCAGGCCGATGACCTGGCCGGAGGGGTCGAGTTCGGCGACACCGAAGGCGCGTGGGTCGGCCACGCGGGTGAGCAGGATCTGGGCGTCGGGCCGGTTGCTGCGGAACTCGTCGACGAGTCCGGTGATGCCGCCGACGATGAAGTTGTCGCCGAGGTACATCACGAAGTCGTCGTCACCGAGGTAGTCCCGGGCGATCAGCACCGCGTGGGCCAGCCCCAGGGGCCGCTCCTGGGGTATGTAGGTGACCTTGAGGCCGAACTGCGACCCGTCACCCACCGCTTCCTCGATCTCCGCGGCCGTGTCCCCGACGATCATGCCCACGTCGGTGATGCCGGCCTCGGCGATCGACTCCAACCCGTAGAAGAGCACAGCCTTGTTGGCCACTGGCACCAGTTGCTTGGCCGACGTGTGCGTGATCGGCCTCAGTCTTGTTCCTGCGCCGCCGGACAGCACGAGAGCCTTCATTCGGCTCACCTTAGTCGTGATCCGGCGGATGTGAACATCACTTCTTTTGGTTGCCGACGCGCGGAGTTACGCGCATCGTCACCGCGCGGCCTCCTGGGGAGCGGTCAGTCCTCGCCCCTGACGATGTTCCAGTCCGGCTCGGAGCGCGCGGTCCGGGTGGTGGCCCGGTCCTCCACGGCGGGGAGGCAGGTCCGCAGCGCGGCCTTTCCGCGCAGGCGGCGTGCCTTCAACCAGCCGGTCTCGGGCCGACGGACGAGGGGCTTGTCACTGGTCTCCATGGTCGTCACGACTCATCATCTTCCTTCTGCATCCGCTGCTGTTCGAGTCCCCATGAACAAACCGAACAAACCCGGGTCGTGACGTCTCGGCCGGTCTCTGAAGTCCCGCGCGCCTCGGGACTGTTGTGCGCACCGTACGACGGTCCCGCGCACCGTGCGTGCGCGGGACCGTCCGCTCGGGTGCTGTCGTCAGGTGTTGGGACGCGCGGCGCTGATGTCGCCCAGCGCCGAGTCCGGGTCGCGCTCCATGGCCATGTCGCCCAGGGAGACGATGCCCACGGGGTGGCCGTGGTCGACGACCGGGATACGGCGCACGGAGTGCTCACGCATGAGCTCCACCGCGTGACCGAGGTCCTCGTCGGGGCTGACGGTGACCAGGTCGTCACTGCACGCGTCGGCCACGCTGGTCCGCTCCGGGTCGCCGCCCCGGCTGATCGACCGGACCACCAGGTCACGGTCGGTGACCACACCGCGCAGATTGTCGCCGTCCGTCACCAGGACGACGCCGAGGTCCTCGTCGCGCATGATGCGGGCCACCTCTGCGACGGAGGTCTGCGGCTCGACCGTGGCCGGATCGCTGGTCATGATGTCGCGGACATGCTGAGCCATGACGTTCCTCTTCCTTCGGCTCGTTGCGGGTTCTCCGTCCTGCCCGCTCCGGGTACCCCACGGGAACACCTGATCACCCGGGCCGGCGGCCTGTCCCGCGGCGGCACACTGTCGACGCACGCGAGATGGTTTCCGCGAATCTCTTCCAAATGAAGGGCGCCCAGAGGATGTCCAGGAAAACGACACCAGCGAAGCAGACAGCTCAGCAACGGGAAAGCGTCGTCAGACGCATCGCGGGCGCGGCTCTCCCCCTCTACCTGACGATGATCGCCTCGTCCGCGGGAGCGCTCGTGGACACGGCGGTGCTCGGGCAGCACACCACGTCGTCGCTCGCCGCCTTCACCGTCGCCATGGCCGTGTTCACGCCGTCCACCGCGGCGGTGAACGGCGTGATGCGTGGTGTCATGCCGTTCGTCGCCGCCCATGACGACGACCCGGACGCGCTGTTGCCGACCGTGAGGAACGGAACGTGGCTCGCGATGGTGGTGGGCGCCGTCGCGGCCGTCGCGGTGCTCGGTGTTCCGTTGCTGGGCGCGTGGACAGGAGTGCCCCGCGAGGTGCTCGACGAGCTGGGCTGGTTCCCGGCGCTCCTGGCGTGCAGCCTGGTGTGCACCGCGCTCGCCTCGTCCGCCACCTCGGTTCTCGTGGGTCTCGGACGCGGGAAGCTCGTGATGCGGGCGGGGCTGTGGGGCACGGGCACGGCGGTGCTGCTGTCGCTGCTGCTCGTACCGGGTGCCGGTCCGCTTCCCTCGCTCGGGCTCGTCGGAGCGGGGGTGGCCATCCTCGCCTCCAACATCATCACCGCGGGGGTCGCCCAGTTGTCGCTGCACCGCTCGACGGTGCTGGCGGGCCACTCGCTGAACCCGGGCAGGCCGGTGCCCCGGGAGATGCTGGCGCTCGCCAAGGTGGGTGTTCCCCTCGCCGGGACGGTGCTGATCAAGTTCGCCGTACTGGGAGTTCTGGGGTTCGCCGCCGCGCGGCTCGGCGCGGAGACGGCGGCGGTGCACAGCATCTGCATCTCCCTCGCCAACCTCGTCTTCACCGCCGCCGTGGCGATAGGACAGGCGACGGTCCCCACGGTCGCCGGCCATGTGCGCGACGGCGACGTCCAGGGGGTCCGGCGTGGAGTCATGGCGGGACTACAGGTGGCCGTGGTGGCGATCGGCACCCTGGGGGCCGTGATCGCCGTGCTCCACGACCTGATCATCCCCGTCTTCACCGACGACCAGCGGTTGCAGGAACGGGTGGCGGGCATGCTGGCGATCCTGCTCGTCGTCGTCATGGCCGACGCGGTGCAGGCGGTGTGCGGTTTCGGGCTCATCAGCATCCGGCGCACGATGCCGAGTCTGGTGACGTTCGCGGTGTGCTACGGCGTGCTCTCGCTGGTCTCCGTCCCCACCGCTGACGTCGGAGGGCTGACGGGTCTGTGGCTCGCCCTCGCGGGCGCCAACCTGTTGCTGATCCTGGGTCAGGCCCTGTCCTTCCAACGGCACAGCGGGCGGCTGCGGCCCGCTTCCGCAACGCCGGCCGGGTAGCCCCTGCTTCTGACGGCTCATCGCCCGAGTGCGACCTCCGCCCACACCTGCTTGCCGCCGCTGACCGGCAGAGTCCCCCACGTCGCCGACAGGGCCTCGACGAGGAGGATGCCCCGGCCGCCCGTGGCCTCCCAGCCGATGCTGGTCGGCCGGACCGGGCTGCGCGGGGAGGCGTCGGCGATGGCGACGCGCAGGCGGTTGTTGATGAGCGTGAGGTCCATGCGGACCCGGCCGTCGGTGTGGACGAGGGCGTTGGTGACGAGTTCGGAGACGACGAGGAGGACGGCGTCGATGTCCTCGGTGACGCCCCAGGTGCGCAGGGTGCGCCGGGCGAAGCGGCGGGCGTGCCCGACGGCCTGCGGGACGCGCCACACCGTCCAGCTCTCCCGCAGCGGGCGCAGGTCCATGCCGTCGTAGCGCATGAGGAGCAGGGCGACGTCGTCACTGCGCGGGGCGTTGCCGAGGAGGGCGTCGGCGACGAACCCCAGGTCGGCGGGGGCGGCTCCGGCCAGCCGGCCGGCGAGGCGGTCCATGCCCTCGTCGATGTCGGTGCCGGGCGTCTCGACGAGGCCGTCCGTGGCCAGGGCGATCACGGTGCCGGGCGGGAGGCGCAGCGGGCTCATGGGGAAGTCGGCCTGGGTGATCACCCCGAGGGGCGGGCCGCCCTCGGCCTCCGCGATCTCGGTCCGGCCGTCCGGGTACCGCAGCACCGGCGGCAGGTGCCCGGCGCGCACGCACCAGGCGGAGCCCTCCTCCAGGTCGACGTCGACGTAGGCGCAGGTGGCGAAGAGGTCGCTCTCCATGTCCATGAGCAGCCGGTTGGCGTGCCCCACCACCACGTCGGGCGGGTGCCCCTCGACGGCGTAGGCGCGCAGGGCGGTGCGCATCTGGCCCATGAGGGTGGCGGCGCCCGCGCTGTGCCCCTGGACGTCGCCGATGACCAGGGCGACGTGGTGGTCGGGCAGCGGGATGACGTCGTACCAGTCGCCGCCGAGTTCGAGCCCTGCCGTGCTGGGCAGGTAGCGGGCGACGGCCACCGCGCCGGGCAGCCGGGGCAGGCGGCGCGGCAGCAGCTGGCGCTGGAGCATGCCGACGAGTTCGTGTTCGGCGTCGAAGGCCCGGGCCCGCACCAGCGCCTGTCCGGCCAGGCCGGCGCAGGCGGTGAGCAGGGCGCGTTCGTCGGTGCCGAAGTCGTGCGGGGCGTCCCAGCCGATCAGGCAGGCCCCCGCCATGCGGTTCCCGGCGGGCAGCGGCAGGACGGCGAGGCCGCCGGGGCCGACCTCGGCCAGGGCGCGTTCCAGGGTACTGCCGGCGGGCCAGATCCGGGCCCGGCCCTCGCGCAGGGCAGCGGAGAGGGTGGGCATGGCGCGCACGGGCGCGTCGGGCCACTCGCTGCGCCACTCCCTGCGCCACAGCTCGGGCCAGGCCTCGGGTTCGGGCGGGTCGAGGACGGTGACGACGAGCCGGTCGCTCTCCAGCTCGGCGAGGGCGATCCGGTCGGCCCTGAGCGGCCTGCGCAGGGCGGCGACCACGGCGTTTCCGACGTCGCGGACGGTGACGGCGGTGGCCAGCGCGGTGGCCAGGCGCTGGACGCGGGCCACGTCGGTGACGTCGGAGCGCAGCGTGGAGGCGTCGGCGACGGTTCCCACGAGCCGCGCCGGGTGGCCCTCGCCACCGGGCAGGAGACGCCCGGTCAGCCGGAGCCACTTCGGCGGCCCGGTGGGCTGGAGCACGCGGAACTCCAGCTCCCGGTCGCCGATGGACATGTGGTCCGCCTCCACGACGGACATCAGCGAGGGCAGGTCCTCGGGCACGGTCAGGCCGAGCAGGGTCTCGACGCGGCCGTCGAACTCCACGGGGTCCAGGCCGAAGAGGTCCAGCAGATCGTCGCCGACCCGGACGCGGCCGGTGTCCATGGCGAGGCTGAAGGCGCCCGGCGGCAGCTCACCGCCCTCGGCCGGAGCGGCCGGGGCGGTGAAGGCGACCGCCTCGGAGACGAGTTCCAGGCACTTGCGGTCGTCGGTGTCGAACCCGGCGGGGCGCTCGCTCACGGCCAGCAGGCAGCCGCCGCCGTTGCCGTGCACGGGCAGGGCCACCAGATGGAAGTCCCGGGACGGCACACGCCGCGCCTGGGCGTGCTCGGCGAGTTCCGCCGGGCTCAGCGACACCGGCCGTCCGCCGCGGTGGGCCTCGGCGGCCGGGGAGCGCCCGGCGCGCGGGTAACTGTCGCGCAGCCCGTACAGCGTCCTGGGTGCGCCGGCCGACTCGACGAGGGAGAGCAGTTCGCCGTCCTGACTGGGCGTGTACACGGCGACGAACGCGGCACCGGCGAAGACGAGTGCCTGTTCGAGAGCACGGTGCACCCGTTCGGGTGACTCCTGATCGACCGCGATCGCTTTGAGGGCACCTTCGGCACGCAGCGTTCGCGTTCCGCGCTCTTCGGCGCCCTCACTGACCACGTTGGCCATTACAGCGCTTATGAGACACCTGCGCAGCCCCTGTGAGCGTTCCGTGGAGCCGAGCCGGAACGGGCGCTCGAAAGCCACCGAACATGTCTTTACCCATGCGTTCCGCACGGTGTTCTCGTGACAGGCGTGACTGTCCGGGCCCGTGGCGTGGCTGGAAGGCTCGGTGCCCGTCACGGAGGGGGACGCATGGACAAGCGGTACGAGGTGTACGCGCTCGCCGACCGGCACTTCTACGAGACGCCGGACCGGCTGGCGCACAGCGGGCAGGATGCCGCGCAGGGGACGGCGGCCCACCTCTACGAGACGGCCCGCCGGCCGGTGCCCGAGGGCTGGGAGGCGGCACGGATCGGCGACTGGCTGACGATGACGCCGCTCGGTCCGGACGGCGAGCCGGCGCAGGGCCCGGCGCAGGGCTGGAAGATCCACGCCTCGGCGACCCGGGCGAACGCGGAGCGGATCGCCGGGATCGTGTGGGACTACTGCGTCGAGCGGCGGATCCCCTTCAAGTTCGTGCCGGGCCCGCACCTGCTGCACCTGCGCAACACCAAGTACGCGCCGCGCGACGGCAGCGGCAAGTTCGTCACCGTCTATCCGGCCGGCGAGGAGCAGCTGCACGAGGTGCTGCGCGAGCTGGGGGCGCTGCTGGAGGGGTTCGAGGGGCCGTACATCCTGACCGACCTGCGGTGGGGCGAGGGTCCGCTGTACGTCCGGTACGGCGCCTTCGCGCGCTCCTTCGTCGTGGACGAGCGGGGCGCGCTGGTGCCGGCCGTGCGGGACGGTGCGGGGCGGCTGGTGCCGGACCGGCGGACGCCGTCCTTCCAGGTGCCGGACTGGGTGACGCTGCCGGAGTTCCTCAAGCCCCATCTGGACGCGCGCAACAACACGACGACGGGCGACCTGCCCTACCGCATCGAGAAGGCGCTGCACTTCTCCAACGGCGGCGGTGTGTACGCGGGCACCGACACGCGCGACGGGCGCAGGGTCGTGCTGAAGGAGGGCCGGCCGCACGCTGGGCTCGCCTCGGACGGCGCCGACGCGATCGCCCGGCTGGAGCGGGAGAAGCGGGCGCTGGAGCAGGTCGCGGGCACGGGCGTGGTGCCGGAGGTGCGCGACTGGTTCGAGCTCGGCGGCCACCGATTCCTGGTGATGGACTTCCTCGAGGGCCGCCCGCTCAATTCCTTCTTCGCCGAGCGGCATCCGCTGCTCGCCCAGGATCCCGAGCCGGAGGCCGTCGCCGCGTACACGGCGTGGGCGCTGCGCATCCACCGCAAGGTGGAGGAGGCCGTGGCGGCGGTGCACGCGCGCGGCATCGTCTTCAACGACCTGCACGTCTTCAACATCATGGTCGCGCCGGACGAGGAGACGGTCTTCCTCCTCGACTTCGAGGCCGCGGCCCCGGCCGGGGAGAACGGCCGCCAGGTCGTCGCCCACCCGGGCTTCTTCGCGCCGCCGGACCGCCGGGGCGCCGACGTCGACCGCTATGCGCTGGCCTGTCTGCGGCTGGCCCTGTTCCTGCCCGTGACCACGCTGTTCGTGGTCGACCGCGGCAAGGCGGCACATCTGGCCGAGGTGATCGCGGAGGAGTTCCCGGACGTGCCGCGGGAGTTTCTCGACGAGGCGGTCACGGAGATCACGCGGGAGGTGTCCGGCCGTACGGTGGCCGCTCCGTCCTCTCCGGTGGACCCGGGCGACTGGCCGTACAGCCGCGACTCCATGGTCAAGGCGATCCTCGCCTCGGCCACCCCGGAGCGCGACGACCGGCTCTTCCCGGGCGATGTCGCCCAGTTCTCCGACGGCGGCGGGCTGGGGATCGCCCACGGCGCGGCCGGGGTGCTGTACGCGCTGGACGCGATCGGCGCCGAGCGGTACGAGGAGGGCGAGCGCTGGCTGCTGGCCCGGACGGCGCCGGCCCCGGTCGGCACGCCGCTCGGCCTGTACGACGGTCTCGCGGGCGTCGCCCTGGTCCTGGACCGGCTCGGGCACCGGCAGCGGGCGCTGGACCTGGTCGAGGGCATCCTCGCGGAGCGCTGGCAGAACCTCTCCTCCGACCTGCACGGCGGACTGGCCGGACTGGGCCTCGTCCTGGGCCACCTGGCGCACACCACCGGGGAAGCGGTGCTGCGCGAGCGGGCCGACGAGGCCGCCCGGATCCTGCTGCGACGGCTCGCCGAGCCGCTCCCCGCCACGCCCCGGCCGCGCGCCGGACTGCTGCGGGGCGCGACCGGCCCCGCACTGCTCATGCTGCGGCAGTACGAGTGGACCGGCCGGGCCGAATGGCTGGAGGCGGCGGCCGTGGCGCTGCGCCGGGACCTGGAGTCCTGTGCGACCCGCGAGGGCGGTGCGCTGGAGGTCGACGAGGGCTGGCGGACCCTGCCCTACCTCGGCGACGGCAGCGCGGGAATCGGCATGGTCCTCGACGACCTCGTGGGCCACGCCCCGCACCTGGCCGGGGAGTTCGGGCCGGCCCGCTCCGGTGTGCTCACGGCGGCCACCTCACGCTTCTACGCGCAGCCCGGGTTGTTCCAGGGCCGCGCCGGAATGATCCTGCACCTCAGCCGCACGACCACGCCGGGCGCGACCGCGGACCGGCTGGCCGGGCAGATCGCCGGACTGGGCTGGTTCGCGATGGCCTACGAGGGCCAACTCGCCTTCCCCGGCCACCAGATGATGCGGCTGTCCATGGACCTCGCCACCGGAACGGCAGGGTGCCTGCTGGCGCTCGGCGCGGCCCTCGACCCGGCGACCGACACCCACCTGCCGTTCCTCCCGCCGCCGCACCGGCGGCCCCCCCTATACGCGGCTCCGCGATCCGGCGGAGTCGTGACACCACCCCGTCCCCACGGATGACCACGGACGGACACTCAACGGAAGGACACACCATGGCACTTCTCGACCTCCAGACGATCGAGTCCGAGGAGCGGACGGACGGCGGCGGCGCCAGCACGGTCAGCCTGCTCTCGTGCATCAGCGCGGCGAGCGTCCTGCTCTGCCTCTGACCGGCGTCCGCGTCACGGCTCCGGGCGGTCTTCTCCCTTCGGGGAGGGGCCGCCCGGGGTCCGTCCCGTCCCGCGAAAGGCCCGTATGACCCCGCGTGGTGACGACGACCCGGCGACCGGACACGCCCGCACGCTGCTGCGTACGGCCACCCGGTGCAGCGGGGCCCGCTGTGCGGCGCTGTGCCTGGTGAGCACGGCCGCGACCGGTGCCGGACTGCTGCTGCCGACCGTGCTGGGCCGGGCGCTCGATCTGCTGCTGGCGCGGGACCCGGCGACCCGCTGGGTGCTGTACTGCGCCGGCCTCGTGCTGCTGCTCGCCCTGCTGGACGCGGCCCAGACCGTCCTGACCGGCACCGTCGACGCCCGCAGCACCGCGTGGCTGCGCCGCCGGCTGACCGGGCACGTGCTGGGCGTCGGCCCGCGGGCCGCCGACCGCTTCGGATCCGGTGACCTCGTCGCGCGCCTGGTGGGCAACGCCGCCGAGGCGGGGACCACTCCGGCGGCCCGTGCGGCGCTGCTCGCCGCCCTCGCCGGTCCCGTCGGTGGTGTGGTCGCGCTCGGCCTGATCGACTGGCGGCTCGCGGCGGTCTTCCTCGCCGGGGCGCCCGTTCTGACGTTCCTGCTGCGTGCGGTGGCCCGGGACACCACGGAGAGCGCTACGCGTTACCAGCGGGCCCAGGGCCGGATCGCCGCCGCGCTGGCCGAGGCCGTCGAGGGCTTCCGTACCGTCCGGGCGGCGGGTACGGAGGGCCGGGAGACGGCCCGTGTGCTGCGGCCGCTGCCCGGCCTGTCCGAGGCCGGGCACCGCATGTGGCGGGTGCAGGGGCGCGCCGCCGCACAGGCCGTCGCGGTGGCCCCGCTGCTCCAGCTCGCGGTCGTCGCCGTGGCCGGTGTGCTGCTGACCCGGGACCGGCTGTCGGTGGGCGAGGTGCTCGCGGCCTCGCGGTACGCGGTGCTCGCGACGGGCGTCGGCGTCCTGGTCGGCCGGCTCGCGGGCCTGGCCCGGGCCCGGGCGGCGGCCCGGCGCCTCGGCGAGATCCTCGCCGAGCCGGCCACCGGGTTCGGCGCACGGCGACTGCCCGAGGGGCCCGGGCGGCTGGAGCTGCGCGGCGTGACGGCCCGGCGCGGCGGACGCACCGTGCTCGACGGAGTGGACCTCGTCGTACCGGGCGGCACGACCCTGGCCGTGGTGGGCCGGTCGGGCGCGGGCAAGTCGCTGCTGGCCGCGCTCGCCGGGCGGCTGGCCGACCCGGACGCGGGCGAGGTGCTCCTCGACGGGGTGCCGTTGCGCGAACTGCCGCACGACGACCTGCGGTGCGCCGTCGGATACGCCTTCGCCCGCCCGGCCCTCCTCGGCGGCACGGTCGAGCAGGCGATCGGACTCGGCCTGGCGTCCCCCTCCCCCGACCGCATCCGCGAGGCGGCCCGCGCCGCCCTCGCCGACGACTTCGTCCGCCGCCTCCCCGACGGATACGACACGGCCGTCGCCGACGCCCCCCGCTCCGGCGGCGAGTCCCAACGGCTGGGTCTCGCCCGGGCGTTCGCGCACGGCGGCCGGCTGCTGATCCTCGACGACGCCCTCTCCAGCCTGGACACGGTGACGGAACGCCACATCACCGACGCCCTGCTCGGCGACGGCCCGGGCACCACGCGGCTCCTGGTCGCCCACCGCGGCGCCACGGCCGCGTGCGCCGACGCGGTGGCCTGGCTCGACGGAGGGCGGGTGCGGGCGGTGGGGCGGCACGAGGAGCTGTGGCGGCTCGCGGAGTACCGGGCGGTGTTCGGGGAGGGGGCCGAACCGGCGCAGGCCGGGGCCGGAAGCGAGGCAGAGGCATGACGGACGGCCCCGTACACACCGACGGTGGCACGCCCCCGCCCGTTGCGGGCGGACTGCCCGCGCGGGGCCTGCGGTTCCTGCTGGCCCGGTGGCGGGTCCTGCTGCGGCTCGCTGCCTGGTCGGTACTGGAGACCGGGCAGACCTTCCTCATCGGGTACGGGCCCGCCCGCGCCCTGGACGAGGGGTTCCTGCGGGGGCGGCCGGGTGTCGGGCTGGCCTGGCTGGCGGTGGCCGGGCTCGGTGTCCTGGTCGGGGCGTACGGGACCGCGCGCGTGTACGCCGCCGTCGCCCAGCTGGTCGAACCGTTCCGGGACCGGCTCGTGGAGCGGGTGGTGTCCCGAGGGGTGCGGACGGGTGACGCGGGCTCCCTGTCCGGGCTCACCCAGCAGGTGGAGATCGCGCGGGACACCTTCGCCGGGCTGGTCATGGTCTCCCGTTCCTTCGTGTTCACCGCCGCCGGTGCCCTGGCCGGGCTCTTCGCGCTCGCCCCGCCGCTCCTGCTCGTCGTCGGGCCGCCCCTGGCCGCAGGGGTGGCGCTGTTCGCGGCGACACTGCGGCCGCTCGCCCGGCGGCAGGAGGCGTTCCTCGTCGCCGACGAGGCCCTCGCGGGACACCTGGGCACCGTCTGCCCGGGCCTGCGGGACATCACGGCGACCGGCGCCGAGGCGCACATCGCCGCCGGCACCGGCGAACGGGTCGAGGCGGAACTGCGGGCGGCGCGTGCCCTGGCCCACTGGGGCGTGCCCCGTGTGGCGTCCCTGGCGCTCGGCGGCCAGCTGCCGATCGTGCTGCTGCTCGCCACCGCCCCGTGGCTCCTGGCCCACGGCGTCACCCCGGGCGCCCTGGTCGGCGCCCTCGCCTACGTCACCCAGTCCCTGCTGCCCGCCCTGCGCAACCTGATCCACGGCCTGGGCACCAGCGGCTCCCGCCTGACGGTGGTGCTGCGCAGGCTGACCTCGGCGGACCCCGCCGAGACCGAGGGCACGGGCGGCGGCGGAACGCGGCCGAAGGCGGACCGGCGGCCCGGGGACACGACGGAGCGGCGCACGGGCCCCCGCCCCGCTCCCGGCCTCTGCGCCGACGGGCCCCGCGGCGCGCTCCCGGGAGCGGTACGGGCCGCCGGCGGCACACCCCCCTCGCGCGCCGCCGACGACAGCGGCACACCCCGTACACCCCACACGCCCCCTGCCCCCGACGACAACGGCACACCCCGCACGCCCCCCGCAGCGGCCCGGACCCACCCCGTCGGCCACTCACCGACCCCCACTCCCCCCGCCCTGTCCCTCTCGTGCGTCACCTTCTCCTACGGCCCCGCCGGTACCCCCGTCGTCGACGGGCTCGACCTCACTCTCCCGGCCGGCTCGCACCTGGCCGTCGTCGGGCCCAGTGGGGCCGGCAAGTCCACGCTCACCGCGCTCGTGGCCGGGCTCCTCACGCCGGACCGGGGCACCATCACTGTGGGCGGACATCCCGTGCCCGGGCCGGAGGCGGCCGCCGGGCGGGTGCTCATCCCGCAGGAGGCCTACGTCTTCGGCGGCACCCTGGCCGAGAACCTCGTGTACCTGCGTCCGGACCCGGTGCCCGAGGAGGAACTGCGGGCCGCCGCCGAGGCGGTCGGGCTCGCCCCGCTGGCCGACCGGCTCGGCGGCCTCGGCGCCCGGGTCGATCCGGCCGCCCTGTCGGCCGGCGAACGGCAGCTGGTCGCGCTGGCCCGCGCCTACCTGTCGTACGCCCCGCTCGCCCTGCTCGACGAGGCGACCTGCCATCTGGACGCCGAGACGGAGGAGCGCGCCGAGCAGGCCTTCGCCGCGCGGCCGGGCGGGACCCTGGTGGTCGTCGCCCACCGCATCAGCTCGGCCCGCCGCGCCGGACGCGTACTCGTCATGGACGGCCGGAGCACGGCCTGCGGCGGTCACGAGGAGCTGATGCGGTCCTCGGCGCTGTACCGGGACCTCGTCGGGGGCTGGACGCCCGTGCCCGCCCGGTGGTCAGAGCCAGCCCTGTCCCTGCGAGATGCGGATCGCGTCGATGCGGTTGCGGGCCCCGGTCTTGCGGGTGATGGCCGCCATGTAGTTCCGCACGGTCCCGTGGGACAGGTGCAGGCTCCCGGCGATCTCCGCGATGGAGGCTCCCTCGGCCGCGAGGGATAACACGCTCAGCTCTCTTCGGGTCAGCGGCATCTCGGCCGCCTTGAGGAAACCGAAGCCCAGTGAGTCGTTGACGAAACGTTCCCCCTCGGCGACCCGGCGGATCCCGCGCAGCAGGTTCTGCGGCGAACCCTCCTTGTCGACGTAGCCGAGCGCCCCCGCCTCGACCGCCCGTTTCAGCAGTCCGGGTCTGTTCGCAGTGGCGAGCACCAGCAAGCGCGGGCGCGTCCGGTCCGGGCCCGGGCGGCACAGTTCGCCCAGCGGAGGGATGCCGTAGGAGTTCGCGCACTCCAGGTCCGCGGCGCACACGTCCGGTCGCACGGACGGCAGCACTCCGGGCGCGCCGCGCCACGATGTGTCGTACACCGCGAGATCGGGCTCGCCCCGCAGCCACTCCGCCAGCACCGATCGCACCAGACACTCGTCGTGCACCAGAAGCACCCGGATCACTGCCACCCCCTCGGCTCGCCGTACGCCACGTCGTCGTGTTGAGCGCGTGCCCCATTGTTCGCGACCGTGACCCTGCGTGGGCGCGAAGAACCGGCCATCAGGGTGCGTGGGGGCGCACGTGCGGCGCCCGTACCCCCGGCCGCGCTTCGACTTCGGCGGCATGGGCCACGGCGGTCGGGGTATGCGGGCGCCGTCAGACGGGCCGCGCGCCTGTGACCGACGGTAACCAGGACCGTCCCCCGTGCCGCTCGTCGTGCGCGACGGCCCGCCAGGGAGGACATTTGTTCCTGAGTCCGGTCGCGCGGCCGTGCGAGGAGGTGGTCGGCGTGTCCGACGGGCAGTCGTCCGCGCAGGCGCCGGCAGCCGCCAGGACGCCGGTCGGCCGTCCCCTGCTGTCCCTGGCGCTGGCCTCGATGATGGACGAGGTGCACGCCCACTCCGGCGCGGTCTACCTGCTGGCGCAGGACCAGCCGGTGCTGGAGATGGCGGTGATGGCGGGGCTGCCCCGGGCGTTCGCGGCGCCCTGGGAGCGGGTGGGGCTGAGCGCGCCGATCCCCGTCGCCGACGCGGCGCGCGAGCGGCGGCTGGTGTGGGTCGGCGGCGAGGAGGAGATGGCCCGCCGCTATCCGCGGATCGCCATGGTGCTGCCCTATCCGTTCGCCCTGGCCGCGGTGCCGGTGGCCACCGAGTCCACCGTGTACGGCGCGGTGTTCGTGACCTGGCCGGGCGGGCATCCCCAGGAGCTCTCCGACCGGGAACGCGAGCATCTGACCGCGGCCTGCGGACGGCTGGCGGTCCGGCTGGAGCGGGCCGCCGA
Organism: Streptomyces sp. SID5464; assembly: GCF_009862985.1. Lineage (NCBI taxonomy): Bacteria > Bacillati > Actinomycetota > Actinomycetes > Kitasatosporales > Streptomycetaceae > Streptomyces > Streptomyces sp. SID5464. Next base: position 31,633 of record NZ_WWIQ01000072.1, read on the forward strand.
GCACAGCATCCCGCCGCACCCCGAGACGGATCTGGTCGCCTCCCCCCTGGTGGGCGGGATGGCCGGCACGCTCGGCACGGTCGAGGCGGCCCGGATGGTGAGCCGGCTGCCGTACGGGCTGGTCTCGCTGGATCTGCACGGGCGGATCGGCTTCGTCAACGCGGCGGCGGCCGAGCTGCTGAACGTCCCGGTCAGCCGGCTGCTCGGCACGCAGCTGTGGGCGTCGGTGCCGTGGCTCAACGACCCGGTGTACGAGGACCGTTACCGGGCGGCGCTGATGAGCCAGCACACCGCCTCGTTCGTGGCACTGCGCCCGCCCGGCGAGTGGCTGTCGTTCCGGCTGTATCCGAGCACGACGGGCCTCAGCGTCCGGATCACCAGGGCCCGCGCCGTGGCGGAGATGAACCGGACCGCGCCGCCGCCCGACGGGACGCCGACCCGGCTGGTCACCATCACGCAGGTGCTGAACCTGGCCAGTGCGCTCACCGAGGCGGTGGGGGTGCAGGACGTGGTGCAGCTGGTCGCGGACGAGATCGCCCCGGCGGTGGGCAGCCAGGCCCTGGTGCTGCTGGGTTCGCGGGCCAACCGGCTGCGGGTGCTCGGGCATCGCGGATACCGGGACGCGGCCGTGGTGGAGCGGTTCGACGGGATGCCGCTGACCGAACCGACCCCGGGCACACAGGTGCTGCGGACGGGCGTGCCCGCCTTCTTCGAGTCGCAGGAACAGCTGGAGCGCCTCTACCCGGCGCGGGGCGCGACGCCCGACGGGTTCGCGGCCTGGGCGTATCTGCCGCTGATCGCCCAGAGCCGGCCGGTGGGGACGTGCGTGCTCTCCTACACCGAGCCGCACCCCTTCCCGACGGAGGAACGGGCGGTGATGACCAGTCTGGCCGGGCTGATCGCCCAGGCGCTGGAGCGGGCGCTGCTGTACGACGCCAAGCACCGGCTCGCGCACGGCCTCCAGGAGGCGCTGCTGCCGCACTCCCTGCCGTCGCTGCCCGGCATCGAGGCGGCCGCCCGCTATGTGCCGGCCACGCAGGGCATGGACATCGGCGGCGACTTCTACGACCTGGTGCGCACCCAGGGCATGGCGGCGGCGGTGATCGGGGACGTGCAGGGCCACAACGTCACGGCGGCCGGTCTGATGGGGCAGGTCCGCACCGCGGTGCGCGCGTACACGGCCGTGGGCCAGGCGCCCGAGGAGGTCATGCGCAGCACCAACCGGCTGCTGCTGGACCTGGGGGCCGACCTGTTCGCCAGCTGTCTGTACCTGCGGCTCGACCCCGCGCACGGCCGGGCCGTGATGTCCCGGGCGGGTCATCCGCCTCCGCTGCTGAGACGCCCGGACGGGCGGGTGCGCGTGCTCGACCTGGCCGGCGGCCCGCTGCTGGGCATCGACGCCTCCGCGGTGTACCCGACGACGGAGGTCGCCCTCGCCCCCGGCTCGCTGCTCGTTCTCTACACCGACGGGCTGGTCGAGTCCCCCGGCACCGACTTCGAGGAGGCCCTCGCGGGCCTGGGCCGTCGCCTGGCCGACGCCGGGGACCAGCCGTTGGACGAACTGGCCGACAGCCTCGTCCGCCCGGAGCACCACCGCGGGGACGGGGAGGAACGGCTCGACGACATCGCCCTGTTGCTGCTCCGCGCCGTCGGATAGGGGCCCGACGGGGCGGTACGGGGCGACCCACCCGGTCGGGCCCCGCTGACACGCGGACGGGCCGGCCCTCCCGCCGGAGGGCCGGCCCGGTCCACCGCCGACCGGAACCGCACGACCGCGGCTCGGGCCGGCCGGTGGCTGGGAACGCCGGTGGGCCGGCCCGGTCCCGCCAGGAAGGGGGCGGAACCGGGCCGGCAGCGTCGGACCGGCTGCCGACGTCCTGGGGTCAGCGGGACTCGGTCAGACCGGAGTCGTCCTCGACCCCCTGGCCCGTGTCCTGACCGGCGCCCGCACCTGCTCCGGCGCCCGCTTCCTCGCCGCCGGCCTGCTCACCGGCACCGGCACCCGCGCCGGCCTCTTCACCGGCACCGGCTTCCTGGCCCGCACCCGCGCCGGCCTCGCCGCCGGCTCCGGCCTCCTCACCGGCGCCCGCTTCCTCACCGGCACCGGCACCGGCGTCCTGGCCCGCACCGGCGTCCTCGCCGGCACCGGCCCCTTCACCCGCGCCGCCGCCCGCGCCGAGGGTCGCGCCGACCGCCTCCAGGGCGGTGGTCACCGGCTGGAAGAACGTCTCGCCGCCGACCGTGCAGTCGCCGCTGCCGCCCGAGGTCAGGCCGATCGCGAGACCGTCCTGGGTGAACAGCGAGCCGCCGCTGTCGCCGGGCTCGGCACAGACGTTGGTCTGGATGAGGCCCGTGACCGTGCCCTCCGGGTAGTTCACCGTGGCGTCGAGGCCGAGGACCTGGCCGTCGTTGAGCCCGGTGGTGCTGCCCATCCGGAAGACCTCCTGGCCGACGGTCGCCTCCGCGGCCTCGGTGATCTGGACGGTCTGGTCTCCGGTGTTGACCTCGCTGGGCGCCTCGGTCGCCGGGTCGTCGTACTTCACGAGCGCGAAGTCGCCGTCGCCGGGGAAGGTCGACTGGTCGACGGTGGCGATCGGCTGGCCGCCCTGCGTGTCCGACCACTCGTTGCCGCCGAGGGTGCAGTGACCGGCCGTCAGGAAGGCCGGCGAGCCGTCGCCCGCGGTGACGTTGAAGCCGAGGGAGCAGCGCGAGCCGCCCGCGAAGATGGCGTCACCGCCCGAGACGAACGGCTTGAAGGTGCCCGCGGACTTCTTGATGGTCGCCATGCCGGAGCCGAGGCTCTGCACGGTGGACTCCAGTCTGTCCCACTTGGCACCGGTCACGGTGCTGTCGGCCGTCACCAGGAGCTTGTTGGTGACCGGGTCGATCGACCACGAGGTGCCCGCGATGGTCGCGTCCGACTTCAGGGTCTGCGCCCCGCTCTGGAGCTCCGACCAGCTGTTGTCGACCTCGCGGACCTTCGCGCCCGCCGCCTTCGCCTGCACGATCACGTTGTTGTTGTCGCCCGGTACGACGTTGACCACGAGCTGCTGGCTGTCGCTGTCGTAATAGGAGCCGCCGAACGCTTCACCGAGTAGCCCGGAGAGCTGCGAGGCGAGATCCGAGGCGTCGCCCGCCTTCAGGGTCTTCGGCGCGGCCGCCGCGTCGTCGGACGAACCGTCCTGCGAGGCGTTGGCGTTGGGGAGCAGGATCGCGGCCGCGCCGAGCGCCACCACGCTGCCCGCCGCTATCGCGGCCTTGCGCTTCGGAATTCGCTTGTGACTCAAACTTCTCTCCTCCTGGGGGACGGAGTAGGTGCCGCCGTCCGGCAGCTTTGGGGGGCGCCTGGATGGCTGTTGGTACGCACGGGCCGTCCGGGGCGTTCAATTCCGTTTGCAAGTGATCCGTTCGCATCGCGGAATCAGCCAACTCCCGCCGACCGAGCACCGGCCGCACGGTCTGCGACCGTCCTGGTCACAGCGGCACGCCGGAACAGGTGACGTGCGTCGGCCCCCGGCCGCCCATGGCCGGATGACGGCGTGTCAGCCACAGGGTTCATGACGACTCGCCGAACCAACACGATCCGTATCCGACTGGAAACGATCTGTTGTGATCGTCGAGTCGAATCCCACCTTCAGCGAATCTGCACACCGAATGCTCAACCCGGTCACCGAGTCGAGGATTGACCACGCGCCCGCCGCGTCGGTCACGCCTTTGGGGCGGGAGTGCCGGATTCGCCGCTCCACGGGACAAGGGGTCGGATGAGCCGATGCCGTGCCGCATGTGAAGAACTCGCCACCAAGGCGTGCACATACCTGCACGCTTCGGTGCGGCGGGGGCGCAAGTTGCCTGGTGAGACGGCTGGTTGATTGGAAGCGCGCGCCCGCAGCGTGCTTTGATCCATCGCACCGCGGGGGCCGCACAGGGCACTCGGAAACGAGAGTCCGGCACTCGCGGTCGCGGCCGTCATCTGTCCCCAGAGGGGGCCGCTCCCCCCTTGTGAGATATCCATACGAAGGGAAGTTCCACCATGAACTCCACCCCCCAGGTTGAGACCGTCGAGATCGCCGACGCCGAGCTCGACGCCGTTTCCGGCGGCCTGTCCGTGAACGCCGTGAACACCGTCACCGACACGGTCGACAGCATCGCCCCGGTCTCCGGCCTGGTGAACACCGCTGTCGGCACCGTCGAGGGTGTCACCGGCCTGAACACGGCCCCGGTCACCAACCTGGTCTCCGGCCTCTGATCGAGCCCCAGTGCCGTTGACTCCCGGAGCCGCAGCCGGCGGTTCCGGGATCTTCGGGTGCCGTAACAGCCTCTGCTGCGGCCGTAAGAACCTCTTCTACGGGTGAGGGAAGTTCCTTGCAGTTCCGCCAACAGGCCCTCGCCAAGCTTCAGTCACCGGAGGAACTCGACCTTCCGGTGCGTTTCGCCCGCCCGCAGGGCTGGCTCGTGCTCTCGGTGACGGTCGTCGCGATGGCGGCCGCCTCGGTGTGGGCGGTGACCGGCTCGGTGACCTCCACCGTCAGCGCACCCGCCATCCTCACGCACGGGCAGGGCAGTTATCTCCTCCAGAGCCCCGTCGCGGGCCAGGTCACCGCGGTGCTCGCGAAGCAGGGCGAGACGTTGCCGGCCGACTCCCCCGTTCTCAAGGTCCGTACGCCCAAGGGCGAAGCCGTCGTCCGCACGCTCGACGCGGGCCGTGTCTCCGCGCTCGCCGCGACCGTCGGGCAGATCATCCAGACCGGCGCGAACGTCGCCGCCGTCGAGAAGGTCGCCCACACCAAGGACCCGCTGTACGCGACGGTCTACGTCCCCGCCGAGAACGCCGCCTCGATCCCCGACGACGCCGCCGTCGACCTGACCGTGCAGTCGGTGCCGACGCAGGAGTACGGCGTGCTGCGCGGCCATGTGAAGTCGGTGGACCGCTCGGCCCAGTCGCCGCAGCAGATCGCCGCGTTCCTCGGGGACAGCCAGCTGGGCGAGCAGTTCACGAAGAAGGGCAGGCCGGTGGCCGTGACGGTCCGGCTGGACAAGTCGTCCGCCACGAAGAGCGGGTACAAGTGGTCGTCCGCGGACGGGCCGCCGTTCAAGCTGACCTCCATGACGCTGGCCTCGGGGTCGATCCGGCTGGCCGACCAGCGTCCCGTCGACTGGCTGCTGCCGTGACCGCGACCGCACCGGACACCCGGGGCCGGCGCCGCGCCGCCCCGCCCAAGCGCAAGGTGCCCAAGGCCGGGGCGAAGACCGTCCGCACGCCCACCGTGCTCCAGATGGAGGCCGTGGAGTGCGGCGCCGCCTCCCTGGCGATGGTGCTCGGCCACTACGGCAAGCACGTCCCGCTGGAGGAGTTGCGTATCGCCTGCGGCGTCTCCCGCGACGGCTCGCGCGCCAGCAATCTCCTCAAGGCGGCCCGCAGTTACGGCCTGACGGCCAAGGGCATGCAGATGGACCTGGCCGCCCTCGCCGAGGTGAAGTCGCCGGCCATCCTGTTCTGGGAGTTCAACCACTACGTCGTCTACGACGGCATGGGCCGCCGGTTCGGCCGCCGTGGCGTCTACATCAACGACCCCGGCAAGGGCCGCCGCTTCGTCCCCATGGAGGACTTCGACGGCAGCTTCACCGGTGTCGTGCTGGTCATGGAACCCGGCGAGGACTTCGCCCGGGGCGGCCGCAAGCCGGGCGTCCTGGGCGCGATGCCCGCCCGGCTGCGCGGGACCGCGGGCACGATGCCCGCCGCCGTCCTGGCGAGCCTGTTGCTGGTGGCGGTCGGCGCGGCGGTGCCCGCGCTCAGCCGCACCTACATCGACGAGTTCCTGATCGGGAACCAGACCTCGCTGCTGGGCGTGCTGTTCGCGTCGATGGCGGCGTGCGTGCTGCTCACGGTCGTGCTCACCTGGCTCCAGCAGGCCAACCTGCTGCGCGGCCGCATCATCTCCTCGACCCTCTCCAGCGCCCGCTTCCTGCGCCATCTGCTGCGGCTGCCGGTGACGTTCTTCTCCCAGCGCAGCCCCGCCGACCTGGTGCAGCGGCTGCAGTCCAACGACGCGGTCGCCGAGACCCTGTCCCGCGACCTCGCGGCGGCGGGCGTGGACGCGGTCGTCGTCGTCCTGTACGCGGTGCTGCTGTACACCTACGACCCGCAGCTGACGTTCGTCGGCATCGGCGTGGCGCTGCTGAACATCGTGGCCATGCGGGTCGTCATCCGGCTGCGCGCCACGCGCACGGCGAAGCTGCGCGCCGACACGGCCCGGCTCACCAACACCGCCTACACCGGCCTTCAGCTGATCGAGACGATGAAGGCGACCGGCGGCGAGGACGGCTACTTCCGCAAGTGGGCCGGGCAGCACGCCACCACGCTGGAGGAGCAGCAACGACTCGGCGTGCCGAGCGCCTGGCTGGGCGTGGTCGCGCCGACGCTGGCCACCCTCAACAGCGCGCTGATCCTCTGGATCGGCGGCATGCGGGCGGTCGAGGGCCACATCTCGGTCGGTCTGCTGGTCGCCTTCCAGGCCCTGGTCACCCGCTTCACGGCCCCGCTGACCCGGCTCAACGGCGTCGCGGGCCGCATCCAGGACTTCGCGGCCGACGTGGCGCGGCTGAAGGACGTGGAGAACTTCAAGGCCGATCCGCTCTACGGCCGCCCCGAGTCCGGCGAGTCGACGCGCCGCCTCCAGGGCCATGTCGAGCTGGAGAACATCACCTTCGGCTACAGCCCGCTCGACAAGCCCCTGCTCACCGGCTTCGACCTGACGGTCGGCCCCGGGCGGCAGGTCGCGCTGGTCGGCGGGTCCGGCAGCGGCAAGTCCACGGTGTCCCGGCTGATCTCCGGCCTGTACGCGCCGTGGGAGGGCGTGATCCGCATCGACGGACAGCGCATCGAGGACATCCCGCGCGGGGCGCTGGCCGCCTCCGTCTCCTTCGTCGACCAGGACGTGTTCCTCTTCGAGGGCACGGTCCGCGACAACGTGGCGCTGTGGGACCCGTCGATCCCGGACGAGGCGGTGGAGGACGCGCTGCGCGACGCCGCCCTGTACGACGTGATCACGCGGCGTCCGGGCGGCATCCACAGCAAGGTCGAGCAGGACGGGCGCAACTTCTCCGGCGGGCAGCGCCAGCGCCTGGAGATCGCGCGGGCGCTGGTGCGCCGGCCGAGCATCCTGGTGCTCGACGAGGTGACCAGCGCGCTGGACGCGGAGACCGAGCTGGTCGTGATGGACAACCTGCGCAGGCGCGGCTGTGCCTGTGTGGTGATCGCGCACCGGCTCAGCACCGTCCGCGACAGCGACGAGATCGTCGTCCTCCAGCACGGCACGATCGTGGAGCGGGGACGGCACGAGGAACTGGTGGCGCGCGGCGGAGCGTACGCGGCACTGGTCAGGGAGCGGTGAGATGACGGCCGTTCAGGGACACGAGGGCGACCTCGTCCTCAACGCCTTCGGGCAGATGGGCTCGCGCATCGACTGCGCCGGGTTCAACCGCCTCGATCTGGAGGGTCCGCAGGTGCTGTGGCTGGTCGCGGCGGGTGCCGTCGACCTGTTCGCGGTGGACGCCGGCCAGCAGGGCCACTGGCACCACCTCGGCCGGCTGGAGGCGGGCTCACTGGTGCTCGGCCCGGTCCCGGGCCCGCAGCACACCCTGGTGGCCCGCCCGCTGCGGGACTGCGTGGTGCACCGCATCGGCCTGCGCGAGCTGTACCAGCCCGCCAACACCGCGACCTGGTCGTACGACGAGTACGGCAACCCGCAGTACGTGCCGCCGACGACGAGCCCGCTGGAATACGCCCTCGCCCTGGGGGTCGGCCGCAGCCAGTCCATCCTCTTCCAGGCGCCGATGGCGAACGAGCGGGCCGCCGTCCCCACGGACGACGACGTGTTCTGGATGCAGGTGCCGCCGGGCAGCGTCCAGTACGGCTCGCTGTACGGCGCGGAGGCCGCGGCCGACCTGCTGATGGACCCGGCGCTGTGGCAGTCCATGGTCGACCAGCAGTACCGGCTGCTGACCACGCTGGACCGCTGGATCGAACAGCTGGAGCGCACCCACGAGTCGCGCACGGCCGAGGGCATCAAGGCCGGTGAGGCGGTGCGCGCCCAGGCCGACCGGACGCTGCTCGCCTCCATCGGCAAGCGGTCGTCCAAGCGGACCACCGCGGCCGACGCCGACGCCACGTACGCGGCGTGCAAGCTCGTCGCGCAGGCGGCCGGGATCAGCCTCACCGAGCCCACCCAGAAGGGCACGGGCGGTGACCGCCTCGACCCGGTCGAGCAGGTGGCCCTGGCCTCCCGCGTCCGTACCCGGGCCGTGCGCCTGGACGGCCGCTGGTGGCGGGACAACGTCGGGCCGCTGGTCGGTCACCGGGCGCTGTCCGGTGCGCCGGTGGCGCTGCTGTGGCGGCGTGGCGGATATGTGGCGGTCCATCCGTCCACCGGCCGTGAGACGCCGGTCGAGAAGGCCAACGCCGACGAGTTCGAGCCGCGCGCGGTGATGTTCTACCGCCCGCTGCCCGAGCGGGGACTGAGCCCCCTGAGGCTGCTGCGGTTCTGTATGCGGGGCACCCGGGGCGACCTGACGGGACTGCTGCTCAGCGGACTGGTCACGGTGGCGATCGGCGCACTGGTGCCCATCGCGACCGGCAAGGTGCTCGGTGAGTTCGTGCCGAAGGCGCAGACGGACCTCATCGTGCAGGTGTGTCTGGCGGTGATGCTCACCAGCGTGGTGTCGGCGGCCTTCATGCTGTTGCAGAACCTGACCATCCTGCGGCTGGAAGGCCGGGTCGAGGCCACGCTCCAGCCGGCCGTGTGGGACCGGCTGCTCAGGCTGCCCACGAGGTTCTTCACCGAGCGCTCCACCGGCGAACTGGCCAGCGCGGCCATGGGCATCAGCTCGATCCGCAGGCTGCTGGCGGGAGTCGGGCCGACGGTCGCCCAGTCGGTGACGGTCGGGGCGATGAACCTGGGGCTGCTGCTGTGGTTCAGCGTGCCGATGGCGATGGCGGCGATCGGCATGCTCGTCGTCATCGCGGCCGTGTTCCTGGGGCTCGGGCTGTGGCAGGTGCGGTGGCAGCGGCGGCTGGTCGTGCTCTCCAACAAGCTGAACAACCAGGCCTTCCAGACGCTGCGCGGCCTGCCCAAGCTGCGGGTGGCCGCCGCCGAGAACTACGCGTACGCCGCGTGGGCGTCCCAGTTCGCGCGCAGCCGTGAGCTCCAGCAGAAGGTCGGCCGCATCAAGAACCTCACGTCGGTGCTGGGCGCGGTGTATCTGCCGCTGTGCACGCTGCTGATGTTCATGCTGCTGGCGGGTCCGGCCCGGGGCTCGATGTCGGCGGCCGCGTTCCTCACCTTCAACACCTCGGTGACGATGGTGCTGACCTCGGTGACCCAGCTGACGAGCTCGTTCGTCTCCGCCGTGGCCGCGCTGCCGCTGTTCGAGGAGATCAAGCCGGTGCTGGACGCGACACCCGAGGTGCGCACGGCGAGCACGCGGCCGGGCCCGCTGTCCGGGGCGCTCGAGGCGCGGCGGCTGTCCTTCCGCTACTCGGACGACGGTCCGCTGGTGCTGGACGACGTGTCGTTCGAGGTACGGCCGGGCGAGTTCGTCGCGGTCGTCGGCCCCAGCGGCTGCGGCAAGTCGACGCTGCTGCGCCTGCTGATCGGCTTCGACCGCCCGGTGTCGGGCAGCGTCCTCTACGACGGTCAGGACCTGGCCGCGCTCGACCAGTCGGCGGTGCGCCGCCAGTGCGGTGTGGTGCTCCAGCACGCGCAGCCGTTCACCGGCTCGATCCTGGACGTCATCTGCGGTACCGAGCCGTACACGCCGGAGGAGGCGATGGCGGCGGCCGAGATGGCCGGTCTCGCCGAGGACATCAAGCGGATGCCGATGGGCCTGCACACCATCGTCTCGGGCAGCGGCGCCGTCTCCGGCGGCCAGCGCCAACGGCTGATGATCGCCCAGGCGCTGATCCGCCGACCGCGCATCCTCTTCTTCGACGAGGCGACCAGCGCCCTCGACAACGAGACCCAGCGCACGGTCATCGAGAGCACCAAGGCCCTCAACGCCACCCGGATCGTCATCGCCCACCGGCTGTCGACCGTGATGGACGCCGACCGGGTCGTGGTGATGGAGGACGGCAAGGTCGTCCAGCAGGGCCCGCCCGCCCAGCTGCTCGCCGACACGAGCGGCCGGCTGCACGAGCTGGTACGGCGCCAGATGACGTGACGATCCCCGGCCCGCCCGGTGGCGTGTCTTCGCCGTACTCCGGGGCCCTGACCGTTGGGCTCACCCAGAAGTGGGTACCCACGGCCCATGCGAATCAGCGTGGTGGACGTGGGATCGAACACGGTCAGACTGGTGGTCGCGGACGCGGACGGTGGCGTACCGCTTCCGGTGCACACCGCCAAGTGGCGGCTCAGGCTGTCCGAGCAGGTCACACCGGGGGGACCCATCCCGGAGCCGGCCGTGGAACAACTGGTGCACGCGGTCGCCGAGGCGAGCCGGACCGCCACCCGGTGGGGGGCGGCCGGTCCGCTGGCGTTCGCGACCGCCGTGGTGCGCGGCGCGTCGAACCGGCACGAGGTGCTCCACGCCGTCCGGTCCCGCACCGGCGTGGACCTGTGCACCCTGCCGGGCGAGGTCGAGGCGGAACTGACGTTTCTCGGGGCCCGGCGCTGGATGGGCTGGCGGTCGGGTCCGCTCGCCCTGCTCGACATCGGCGGCGGCTCGCTCGAAGTCGCCTTCGGGCGCGGCCGGTTGCCCGACTTCGTGGCGTCGCTGCCGCTGGGCGCGGGGCGGCTCACCCACGAGTTCTTCCAGGACGAGGACCCGCCGTCGCCGGAGCGGGTGCGGGCGCTGCGCCGCAAGGTCCGCCACCAGTTGAGGGACGTCGCGGCGCGGATCCGCTGGGAGGGCCCGCGCACCGCGGTCGCCACCTCCCGTACGTTCCAGCAGCTGGGACGGCTGTGCGGTACGGCGCCCGGACGCCACGGCCCGTTCGTGGACCGGCAGTTGCACCGCGCGGCGCTGCGGGAGGCGATCCCGCGGCTGGCCGCCCTGCCCGCCGCCGAACGCGCCGAGCTGCCCGGCATCTCCGCGCCGCGGGCCGCGCAGAGCCTGGCCGGGGCGGTGGTCGGGCACACCGCGATGAAACTGACCGGCCTCAGGTCCGTCACGGTCTGCCCCTGGGCGATCCGCGAGGGCGTGCTGCTGCGGCACATCGAGGACGGACCGGCGTGGTGGGCGGAGGTCACCCGCCGCACCGAGGAGGCGGCCCCTCCCGACCCGGTGCCGCTGCGCATCGCCACCGCCTCCAGCTGAAGCCCCGCAGACGAGAACGAACGCACCGAACGCAGGAAGGAGACCCCCGTGTCCCAGGACGACAACCACGACGGCTCCGACAAGAAGCCCGAGACGGCGCTGGAGGAGGTCCTGCGCGAGATCGAGGAGGCCGAGAACCGCACGCAGGACTCCGCCGAGCAGCGACGCCACCGGGGCGAGGCCGCAGAGGCCATCACCCCGAACACGCGCGCCCAGGAGGAGTCCCAGGGGGACTGAGAGGAGGGGCCGGGTCGGTCCGGCCCCTTCACGACGTGCCGGAGTCCCTTTCCGCGCGGGTGCTACGCGGGTAGGTGACTCCGGTCGCCGGCCGGGTACCCGGCGCGCATGGAGCACGACCGTGGAGAACCAGGACTGCCCACCCCGCGCGGCCCGCTGAGCAGGGGCGTCGAGGCCTACCTGCGGGGCGCGGGCCGGCTGCCCCGGCTGGAGGACGTCGCCCGTGCCGCGGTGTACGGCGAGGACCTCCAGCTTGCCCTGTACCTGTGCTACGAGCTGCACTACCGCGGGTTCGCGGGGGTGTCCCCCGACCGCGAGTGGGACCCCGACCTGCTGCGCACCCGGGCTGCCCTGGAGCACCGCTTCCTGTCCGCCCTGCGCTCCGACGCCCGGGTCCACGACGGCGTGGACGAGGCGCTGGCGGACCTCCTGGTCGAGCCCGTCGACGGCTCGGGCGTCAGCCACTTCCTGCGCGACGAAGGCGAGCTGTGGCACCTGCGCGAGTACGCGGCCCAGCGCTCCCTCTACCACCTGAAGGAAGCGGACCCGCACGCCTGGGTGCTGCCGCGGCTGTGGGGCCGGGCGAAGGCGGGGATGGCGGCGGTGGAGTTCGACGAGTGGGGCGGCGGCCGAGCCGACCGCGTGCACGCCCGGCTGTTCGCCGACCTGATGAAGGATCTGGGCCTGGACACCAGGTACGGCCGCTATCTCGACGCGGCGTCCGCCGAGGCCCTGGTCACGGTGAACCTCATGTCCCTCTTCGGCCTGCACCGGTCCCTCAGGGGCGCCCTGGTCGGCCACTTCGCGACGGTCGAGATCACCTCGTCGCCCGGTTCGCGGCGGCTCGCCGAGGCGATGCGCCGGGCCGGCGCCGGGCGGGCGGCCGAGCACTTCTACGACGAGCACGTCGAGGCCGACGCGGTCCACGAGCAGGTCGTGCGCCACGAGGTCATCGGCGGCCTGCTGGAGGTGGAGCCGCACCTCGCCCCGGATGTCGCGTTCGGGATCGACGCCACCGGATTCGTCGAGGACCGCTTCGGCGCCCGGCTGCTCGCCGACTGGCGTGCGTCACGTTCGTCACTGCGTGCACCGCTTGCCCCTGAAGCCGCCCATATCTCCTGAACAGCCGGGTACTCGAACCCCGTGAACCCACTGGTACCCCCGGGCGTGTACGCCCCGCAGGAGGACACCGAGCTGCTGGCCGGTGCCCTGTCCGACGAGCCGCTGCCGCAGGGCGCGGAGGTCCTGGACGTCGGCACGGGCACCGGTGCCCTGGCTCTGGAGGCCGCGCGCCGAGGCTTGCGTGTGACCGCCGTGGACGTGTCGCGGAGGGCGGTGTGGGCCGCGCGACTGAACGCTGTGCGGGCGGGGCTCCCGGTCCGCATCCGGCACGGGAATCTCTTCGACCCGGTGCGCGGCGAGTCGTTCGACCTGATCCTGGCCAACCCGCCGTACGTGCCGGCGCCGGACGGCTCCGGACGGCCGCCGCATGGCGCGGCCCGCGCCTGGGACGCGGGCGACGACGGACGGCTGGTCGTGGACCGGATCTGCCGGGAGGCGCCCGACCTGCTGCGTCCGGGCGGGGTGCTGCTGCTGGTGCAGTCCGCGCTCAGCGGCCCGGACCTGACCGTCCGCTGTCTGCGCTCGTCGGGCCTGAAGGCCGCGGTGACGCGCCGGCGACGGATCCCGTTCGGCCCGGTGCTGCGTGGCCGGGAACGCTGGCTGCGGGAGCGGGGGCTGCTGCCCGCCGCCGAGGACAAGGAAGAGCTGGTGGTCGTCCGTGCCGAACTCCCCGTCTGACCGGTCCGCGGCGCCGCGCCGCGTCACGGTCCAGCGCAAGGGTCCACTGCTGATGGAAGGCCCGGTGGAGGTGGAGCTGGAGGACGGTTCCGTCGTCACCTCGGACCGCTTCCGCGTGGCCCTGTGCACCTGCCGCCGCAGCCGCCGCTATCCGTGGTGCGACACGAGCCACCGCGACCGGGCCTGAGCCCGGTGCGCGGTGGCCGGTGAGCCCAGGGGCCGGCGGGCGGCCCCACTCCGCCCGCCGGCCCCCTTGTACGAGATCGCAGGTCCCCGCGACAGCGGCCCGGCTCCCCAGCCTCGAACCGCTGCACCTCACGGGAACAGCGCGATCCCGGTCTCTCAGAACGCGAAGACGCCGGAACCGTAGGCGTTCTTCACGCACTCGTTGGAGAACGTGCGCTCGTACGAGACCCTCTGGCCCTGCCAGACACCGTCGACGGTGACGACCACCGGGTCGTACTGCTTGGTGCACATCACGCCGCCCCTCGCGGTCAGGGCGTGGATGTCGCCGCCGACGCCGCGCAGTTCCGCGCAGGCGGAGCCGGCGACCGGGTGCGTGCCGGAGGCTGTCGGGGCACAGGTCAGGGTGACCGCGCGTTCCGGAGTCGCGGCGGCCGCGCTCTCACCGTGGCCCACCGTGAGGACGAGGGCCGACGGGGCGTAGAGCGCGGTGGGGGCCTGACCCGGAGAGGCGAGCGCGGCCCCGGTGAGGGGTCCGCAGACGGCGGTGGCCGTCAGGCCGAGGGTCATGGCCCAGCGCGCGGTGTTCCGCATTGTGTGCATCCTTCCGCTCGATTACAGGGTGTGCCGGCCCGTGCCCGGTCGGTGCCCGGGGCGGCGAGCGCGAGTCTGCCGAGTCCGCCGCGGAAACACACATCGACCCCACGGGTTTCAGTAACATTGCGTATTGAATCAGTGGCGCGAAGTTACGGAATCCGGCTGCGTGAAGCCCGTAACCGCACGGCGCCCGGAGATACGAAGCGGCCAGATGGCCGATTCCCGCACGCTCGTTAATAGGCCTGAAACATTCCGATTCCGCTCTCGGCCGACTGCTTCGTTGCCCCTTGTGTTCATGCTCTGGCCGAGTAATCGTCATTACATGATTACTAATGAGCAGCGGGAGAAACTGCGCGGCTGGTTCGCCGGCCGCCTTCCCGACGACCTCTTCGAGGAGCTGACCGAGATCACGGTCGACCGCGAGGAGATCACCGTGATCGGCCGCATCCCCGAGCCCCGCCTGGCGGAGGACGCCCCGGCCGCCGAGCGGGAAGCGGCCCTGGAGAGCCGTGTGCAGGAGTTCCGGGAACGCACGCGTGAGGACCGGATGGCCGTGGCCCGGGAGGCCGAGCACCGGTTCCGCCGGAAGGTGTCCTGGGGCGTGGAGTGCGGCGGGCAGCGGGCGCTCTTCACGCACGTGGCCGCGCCCGTCATGACGCGGCTGCGCCAGCCGGAGCGCCAGGTCCTCGACACCCTGATCGCCGGCGGCGTCGCCCGCAGCCGCAGTGACGCGCTGGCCTGGTGCGTGCGCCTGGTCCAGCGCCACACCGACGACTGGCTCACGGAGTTGCGCGACTCCCTCGAACACGTGCAGCGGGTACGCGCCCAGGGTCCGGACGCGGAGCCGGACCACGGTCCGCACACCGGGGCCGCCGACGACGCCCACGATGCCGACGACGAGGAGTGACTGCGAAGTGGAGGATTCGTCCACTGGCAGCACCGGGATTGGATGAACCGTCCTCTGGTGTCGTTCGCCTCCGGCGCCCTACCGTCGGCAGCACCCCAGAGGACGGGATCCGCACGCCGTCGCACACCCACGCGCCGGCGAGCGGCCGTCCGCCATGCCGCCGCGCCACCCCGCGCTCCACCGCCCCGTCCCCGCTGGAGCCCACTTGTCCTCGCCGGCCGAACGTCCCCCGGGCGCCGAACCCCCCTCCCCCGCCGCGTCTCCCCCGTCCCTGACGGAGGTCGAGACCCACGGTGTCGACCGCATCCCCGACGCCGAGCGCACCGCCACCGCGCTGGACCTGTTCCGGCTCGCCTTCGGCGGCGCCAACACCTTCTCCACCTGCGTCCTCGGCGCCTTCCCGATCCTGTTCGGCCTCTCCTTCTGGCAGGGTCTCGCGGCCACGCTCCTCGGGGTCGTCGCGGGCGCGCTGATCCTGTGCCCGATGGCGGTGTTCGGCCCGGTCAACGGCACCAACAACGCCGTGTCGTCCTCGGCACACCTGGGCGTGCACGGCCGTGTGGTCGGCTCGTTCCTCTCCCTGCTGACGGCCGTCGCGTTCTTCTCCATCTCGGTGTGGAGCTCCGGCGACGCCCTGGTCGGCGGCGCCCACCGGCTGTTCGACCTCGACCGGGGCGACGTCTCCTACGCCGTCGCGTACGCGCTGTTCGCGGTGCTGGTCCTCGCCGTGTGCGTCTACGGCTTCCGGTTCATGCTGTTCGTCAACAAGATCGCGGTGACCTCGGCGAGCGCGCTGTTCCTGATCGGCGCCGTGGCGTTCGCGGGGGACTTCGACCCCTCGTACGCGGGCGTCTTCACCGACTCGGCGGACGCGGCGACGACGGCCCTGTTCTGGCCGTCGTTCATCGGGGCGGCGCTGATCGTGCTGTCGAACCCGGTGTCGTTCGGGGCGTTCCTCGGCGACTGGTCGCGCTACATCCCGGCGAGCACGTCGCGCCGGAAGGTGATGGGGGCCGCGTTCCTGTCACAGCTCGCGACGCTGCTGCCGTTCCTGTTCGGTCTGACGACGGCGAGCATCATCGCGCACAAGGCACCGCGGTACGTCGACCCGGCGGCCCCTGACTACGTGGGCGGACTGCTCGCGATCTCGCCCGGCTGGTTCTTCCTGCCGGTCTGCCTGCTCGCGCTGATCGGCGGCATGGCGACGGGCACGACGGCGCTGTACGGGACCGGGCTCGACTTCTCGTCGGTGTTCCCGAGACTGTCCCGGGTCCGGGCGACACTGCTGGTCGGCGCCTTGTCGATCGGGTTCATCTTCGCGGGCCGGTTCGGGCTCGACCTCGTGCGGTCCATCTCCACCTTCGCCACGGTGATCATCACCTGCACCACGCCGTGGATGGTCGTGATGATGCTGGGCTACTGGACCCGGCGCGGCTGGTACGACCCGGAGGCGCTCCAGGTCTTCAACCGCCGTCAGCGCGGCGGTCGTTACTGGTTCGCGCACGGCTGGAACTGGCGGGGCATGACCGCCTGGTGGGTGTCGGCGCTGCTCGGTGTCCTCTTCACCAACATCCCCGGGCAGTTCGTCGGGCCGCTGGGCGATCTCGCGGGCGGCGTCGACATCAGTCTGCCGCTGTCGCTGGTCGTGGCGGCGGTGCTGTTCCTGACGCTGCTGCGGCTGTTCCCCGAACCCCGGGCGGTGTACGGGCCCGAGGGCGCGCGGCTGGCCCGGACCGTCGAGGTACCGGTGCCGCCGATCACCGGGCCCGGCGCCGAGGGGGCGCTGTCAGACCCTTCGGCTACGTTGCCGGCATGACCAACTTCGTACTGGTGGCAGGGACATGGCTCGGGGCGTGGGCGTGGGACGAGGTGGCCGCTCAGCTGCGCGCCGCCGGGCATGACGTCCACCCGCTGACGCTGTCGGGGCTCGCCGAGAAACAGGGCGCGGCGGCCGGGCTGGAGACGCACGTGCGGGACGTCGTCGACGAGGTGGACCGCCTCGGCCGGCGTGATGTCGTCCTCGTGGGGCACAGCTACGCGGGCATACCGGTGGGGCAGGCCGCGGAGCGGATCGGTGACCGGTTGCGGCGCGTGGTGTTCGTCGACGCGAACGTGCCGGTGGACGGCGAGTCCTTCCTGTCGGGCTGGCCGAGCGACCACGTACGGCAGTCGATCGCCGACCACGACGGGTTCTGGCCTCCGCTCGGCGCGCCGGACTACGCGGGGCAGGGGTTGACGGACGAGCAGATCGCCCGGATCGTCGACGGTTCGACCCCGCATCCGGGCGCCACGCTCACCGAACCGGCCGTGCTCGCCGGCGCCTCGGGCGACCTCCCGGCGACGTATGTGAAGTGCCTCCTCGACGGGGACGAGCCGATGCCGGCGGTGGCCGGGCTGCTCAAGAGCGACCAGTGGGAGCTGGTGGAGATGGCCACGGGCCACTGGCCGATGTTCTCGCAGCCGCGCGAGCTGGCCCGTGTCCTGCGCGCGTCGGTAGCGGCCACGTGACCAGCGGTCGGTGCCGGCGGCCGGCCGGGCTGATGGCGGAGCCGGGCTGAGACACCGGCGACGGCCGGGGCCCGGCGATCCCCTCCGGGAGGGGACCGGCCGCAGGCCCCGGCTCCACTCCCGCTCAGACCTCCGGGCTCGCGTTCACCTGGCTCATCCGGTCGGCACCTTCACCTGTCGTGCCACCGGGCCCTCCTCCTCCGCGATCGACAGGGAACCGGCCGTCGTCGGCACGGGCTCCGGCTGCCAGCGCTGTTCGTCGGAGCGGTCGCGGACCTTGACGACGATGTCGGCACCGGGGTCGTCGTTGGTGGAGGCGAGGGCGAGCTGCTCGTCCCAGCGGGGCAGCAACTGCCCTTGCACGGTGAGGTCGTAGCGCACGTCGTCGGCCCGTTCGGCGTCGTCCTCGGCGCAGGTGCCGAGGACGACGACGCCGGCGTCCTTGTGCGAGTCCAGGCACAGGCCGGGATCGGCGACGCTGCGCAGCAGCCCGTCGTCCTCGTACGTCCACTGCTGGGTCCACGCCGTCGAGCACTCCGCCAGCTGGGTCCCCGACCCCTCCTTCGGCAGGTCGCGGACGTCCAGACAGAGGTCGGCGCCGGCGTTGCGCAGCCGCGTCACTCCCGGTGCCGTCGGAAGCCCGGCCGTGTCGGGCGGGGTCACGGACCCGGCGCCGTTGCCGCCGGCGGCGCTGTTGGAGCCGGCCGGGTCGGCCTGCCCGCCGTCGTGGGACGACGCGCTGATGATGAGCACGGTCGCCAGCACCCCGGCCGACACCGCGCCGACGCCCGAGAGCAGCGCCCGTGAGGAGCGCGACGCGTCCGGGACGCGCACGCCCTGGACCCGGCGGACCCGCACGGGGATGCGGGACAGCAGGCGGTGACGTCCGCTCCCGGGCCGTCCGTCGCCCCGCCCTCCGCCACGCCGGCCCGCGCGGCCGCCCCGCGTCCCGTGCGAGGACCGGCCCGGGCGCGAGTCGAGGTAGCGGCGGACGCCCCAGCCGAGCACCGCTTCGGCGATCAGCGGCCCCAGTCCGCCCTCGAAATGGCTCAGTTGTTCGGCCGCGTTCCGGCAGTAGCGGCACTCCGCCAGATGCTCCTGGACGTCGGGCAGCAGGGCGCCGCCCCTGCGGATGGGAACGTCGAGGAGGCGGTTGTAGAAGCGGCAATCCTGGGTCGGCGCGAGTTCACGGTGGGCATGTACACAACCCTCGCGGAATGTGTCACGCGCTTGTTCGATTGCGGCCGACGCGATGTCGGTATCCATGCCCAGCAGACCTGCCGGGACGCTTAAAGGATCGGCCTCCACCTCGACGTGCCAGAGCAAACAGCGCGCGGCTGCGGGAAGTGCCTGAAATGCCCGCTCCGCGAGGACGCGATTTTCGGGCGTCATGGACGTCGCCGCGCGCAGTCCGCGTCCTCCGGCCGGTTTCTGCAGCGCCGGCAGTACGGCGGATATTCGATCGTCACCGGACCACTCCCGGACCGTGTCGCGCACGGTCACCAGGAGCGCCGGGCGCAGCGCGACGGCCGACTCGCCGAAGGCGAGGCGGTTCAGGGTCCGGTGGAAGGCGGTTCCCGTGACCATCTCGGCGACCCGCGCCGACGAGGCGAGACAGATGACCGCGTACTCGTACACCGGCTGCCAGTGCCGCGCCATCAGCAGCGCGACGGAATGGGCGGCGACCCCGCCCTCCGGACTGCCTCTCAGCGGGGCGGCGAGAGATTCATCGGATTCCCCGGGATCCCCGCCGGGCGGGGGATACGGGGGACGAGGGGGGTGGGGGGTGGGCACTGAGATGGTTCCTTCCCACGCGCATGTGACACACAGAAGTCCTGCCGCCGAAAAAGGAGCCCGGTTGGTGCGTACCTTTTTGGCGCGGCGCGGGAGGTGCGAATTCACCGACGGCGAATCGGACCCGGTCTACAAAACGCGTGCGACACCCGGCCATTCCCCCCGCACGTGTGTTTCACTCTTGCACAACCCCCACACGACCAACAAGGCGCCTGTGCAACATCAAGCCCATTGACAGAAAGTCAGAAACGGGAACACATACGCGCCGGTCGCACCGGTTTTCGACATTTTCAGATCTGCCAGGACCGCAGCCGGTCCGCCGCACCGTAGACGTCGGTCGTGCCGGACATCAGATCGCGGGCGAGGTCGACGAGGGCTCCGTAGGGCGGGTCGATGCCGACGCCGCTGACGAACATGTACGCCACGGCCGTCGCACACGCGAAGCGGGCGTTGGCCGAGGGCAGCGGCCGGAGCAGCGTGATGGTGTGCAGCAGCGCGGCGGCCCGCCAGGCCGGGTCGGAGTTCACGCCGAGGCGGGGCGGGTCGACACGGTGCCGGGCAACCGCGGCCACCAACGCGGAGAAGTCATTGATGGTGGGCTGGTCCGGCAGGACCTCTTCATGGCGCTGGAGCAGCCAGGGCACATCGATATGGAGGACGGGTGCCATCGGTCAGGCAGCCCGCCCCTCGCCCTTGGCGCGCGGTTCGTCGTCCGGGAAGGCGGCGGCGAACTCGTCGGCGTGGGTCGCGAAGAACCTGCGGAAGGCCTCCGCGCCCTCCTGGAGCGCCCGGTGGCGGGCTATGTCGGCGGCGGCCGCCTCCCGCACGAGCGCCTTCATGGACGTACCGCGCTCCTTGGCGATCTGCCGCAGGTCCTCAAGTTCGCGGTCGCTGAACTCCACGTTGAGAGCTGGCATGCCTTCACGGTACCGCTCGGGTACTGACTCGTAAATACCCCCTGGTCAGAGGGCAGGGGCGACGGTACCGAAGGAGCTGCCCCCTTCGTCATCCTCTGAGATCTGCATCACATCACACCGCGCGATGTCACATTCCGGGGCCCGGCACGGCTCGCAGTAGTGAGCGCGTCTCTGGGAGGACCACGCATGACCGAGATCCCCGTACCGGGCACCGCCGCCCCGCTCGACGAGGCGACCGGGGTGTTCGTCGACCATCGCGAGCTGCTGTTCGGCGTCGTCTACAACATGCTGGGGAGTGTCGCCGACACCGAGGACGTCCTGCAGGAGACATGGCTGTCCTGGACCGCCCGTGGCGGGGGCGCTCCCCTGGCCGGCGTCGACAACCCCCGGGCCTATCTCGTCCGGGTGGCCGTCAACCACGCGCTGCGGCGCCGCGCCGTGATCAGCCGCAGGCAGGAGACGTACGTGGGCTCCTGGCTGCCCGAGCCCCTGGTCGCCGACGAGGGCGCCGACACCGCCGACGGCCCCGCCCTGCGCTCCGAGTCGGTGTCACTGGCGATGCTGGTGGTCCTGGAGTCGCTGACCCCACTGGAGCGGGCCGTGTTCGTCCTGGGCGAGGTGTTCGGCTACCCGCACGCCGAGATAGCCGAGATCATCGACCGCTCCCCCGCCGCCGTACGGCAGTTGGCACACCGGGCCCGGGACCATGTGAACGCGCGGCGGCCTCGCTACGAGGCGCATCCGCGGGTGCGGCGGGAGGCGACCGAGCGGTTCGTTCGGGCGGCGCTCGGCGGGGACATCGCCGCGCTGATGGAGGTGCTCGCGCCGGACGTCACGGCGTGGACGGACGCCGGCGGCAAGCGCAGGCCGGCGAGTCTGCGCCCGGTGCACGGCCGGGACAAGGTGGCCCGCCTGCTCACCTCCGGACGGGGCGGCCCGAGCAACCCCGTGTTCCGCTACCGGCGCGTCAACGGCGACGACGCGGCGGTGCTGTTCGACGGCGACGCCCCCTACGCCGTCCTGGTCCTGGACCTCACCCCGGAGGGCGACCGGGTGCGCGGCATCTACGTCGTCGCCAACCCGGACAAGCTCGCCCACCTGCCGAAGGAGGCGGCGTGACCGCAGTCGGGCGGCCCGGGAAGGGCGAGCGCCTCGCCGACTGGTTCGACGGCCGGCTCGGCATCCACACGCTCGGCCGGAAGTACCTGCGCAAGGTGTTCCCCGACCACTGGTCCTTCCTGCTCGGCGAGATCTGCCTGTACAGCTTCGTCGTGCTGGTCCTCACCGGCGTCTATCTGACGCTGTTCTTCCACCCGTCGATGAACGAGGTGACGTACCAAGGGAGTTACACACCGCTGAACGGCGTGCGCATGTCCGAGGCGTACGCGTCCACGCTGGACATCAGCTTCGACGTGCGCGGCGGGCTGCTGATCCGGCAGCT
>NZ_WWIQ01000072.1:53487-176395 GCF_009862985.1 Streptomyces sp. SID5464
GCGGGCTGCTGATCCGGCAGCTGCACCACTGGGCGGCGCTGGTCTTCGTCGCCGGGATGCTGACGCACATGATGCGCCACTTCTTCACGGGCTCGTTCCGCAAGCCCCGCGAGGTCAACTGGCTGTTCGGCTGGCTGCTGCTCTTCCTCGGTCTGTTCGAGGGCCTGTTCGGCTACTCGCTGCCGGACGACCTGCTGTCGGGCACGGGGCTGAGGTTCGTGCACGGCGCGCTGCTGTCGGTGCCGATCGTGGGAACGTACCTGGCGATGTTCCTGTTCGGCGGCGAGTATCCCGGCGACGACATCGTGGCCCGCCTCTACTCGCTGCACGTCCTGCTGGTCCCCGGGGTCATGGCGGCGCTGATCGTCGTCCATGTGCTGCTGGTCGTGTACCACAAGCACACCCAGTTCGCGGGCCCCGGGCGTACCGAACGCAATGTCGTGGGCGCGCCCTTCATGCCGGTGTACCTCGCGAAGGCGGGCGGCTTCTTCTTCCTGGTGTTCGGGGTGCTCGCGCTGATGGCGGCGGTGGCGACGATCAACCCGGTGTGGTCGTACGGCCCCTACCGCGCCGACCAGGTGTCCACGGGCGCCCAGCCCGACTGGTACCTCGGCTTCGCCGAGGGGCTGGTGCGGATCATGCCCGGCTGGGAGATCACGCTGTGGGGCCACACGCTGGTGCTGGGCGTGTTCATCCCGATCGTGGTGTTCCCGCTGCTGCTGCTCTTCATCGGCGTCTACCCGTTCCTGGAGGCCAGGTTCACGGCCGACCGGCACGAGCACCATCTGCTGGACCGGCCGCGCAACCGCCCGGTCCGCACGGCGATCGGGGCGGCCTGGATCAGCCTCTACCTGGTGCTGCTCGCGGGCGGCGGCAACGACATCGTCGCGACCCGACTCCACCTGTCGATCAACACGGTGACCTGGGCGGTGCGGATCGCGGTGTTCGCCGTCCCGGCCGCCGTCTTCGTCGTCACCCGGCGGATCTGTCTGGGGCTGCAGCTGCGCGACCGCGAGCTGGTGCTGCACGGCCGGGAGACCGGCGTGATCAAGCGGCTGCCGCACGGCGAGTACGTCGAGGTGCACGAGCCGCTCGACCAGGCTCGGCTGCACACCCTGACCGCCCACGAACGGCCCGGGGAACTCGTGCTCAGGAATGGGCACGACAGAACTCCCGAACAGTCCGGTTGAACGGCTCCGGGGCCTCGAGGTTGCTGAGGTGCCCGGTGCCGGGCAGCACGACCAGGGTGGCCTCCGGGATCGCCTCCAGGAAGGGACGGGCGACGAGGTCCACCGGCGAGCGTGCGTCGAGCTCGCCCCACAGCAGCAGGGTCGGCACCGCGATCTCGGGCAGCAGGTCACGCAGGTCGGCCTCGGCCATGACGGTGAGCTCCGCCCGCATGCTCCGGGGCCGGGTGTCGGCGGACATCACGGACAACAGGCGGACGGCTTCGGCCGGTGGCCGCCCGGCGAACAGGCCGGGCATGGTCGGCGCGAATTCCTCGGCCGGGACCGCGAGCGTCCGCTCCGCCCCCTCGACCCGCGACCGCACCTCCGCCGGGGGCAGCGAGCCCTTCCAGCCCGCGTAGGTGTCCACGAGGAGCAGCGTCCGGACGAGCTCGGCGTGGTGCCGGTAGAGCTCCAGCACCACGGTCCCGCCCCACGACAGGCCGAGGACATGCGCCGGACCGAGGCCGACGTCCTCGATGACGGCCGCCAGACATCGGGCGTAGTCGGCCAGCGCGAAGGACGGCGGTACGTCGGAGGAGCGGCCGGCACCCGGTTCGTCCCAGGCCACGACGGTGAACTCGTCGGCCAGGTCCTCGGTCTGGGGACGGAACAGGCGGGCGTCCGTCGTGGCGCCGTGCGCGAGCACGAGGGGCGGGCCCTGGCCCACCCGGTCGTACGCGACCTCGATGCCGTCGACCCGCACCGCTGGCATGACACCAGGTTACGCGCGGGTGCCGGAGGCGTCCTGTCGGCGGACTCCCCCGGCACCCGGCGCGCCCGGGCGGTCCCTACCCCTGGTCCGCCACGAAGGCGGCCATGCGGGTCAGGGCGGCGTTCCAGTTGATCGTGTGCTCGTTGGTCGACCAGGACTGGATGTCGTCGATGTAGCAGAACTGGCCGACGCAGCCCTGGAGTTTGCTCTGTGCGTAGGGGTCCTGGATACCCGAGTTCGGCCCTCCGGCGAGGGTGCCCTTCGGCGGGTTCGGCAGGTTCGGGTCGAGCTGGCGGGCGTACCAGCGGCTGTGCTGGTTCTGGGCGCTGACCTCGCCGTAGCCGGTGACGTAGGAGATGTTCAGCGCGTTGCGGCCCAGGATGTAGTCCATGCTCTGGAGCGCGCCGTCCCGGTACTTCGAGGCGCCGGTGATGTCGTACGCGGTGGCGAGGACGACGGCGTTGTTGAGGACCTGGTGGCTGGAGCCCCAGTCGTACTTGTTGCCGTCCGGTGCGTACGGCATGCCGTAGGGCTGTGCCTTCAGCGTGGACAGGTAGCGGTCGGCGCCCTTGATGACGGACTGGCGGACCTTGTCCCGGCCGGGCAGCTTGTTCGGCACCAAGGCGAGGTCGAGCCGTCCCGCCGCGCCCGTGCGGGCCCAGTCGAAGCCGATGGGGCCGAAGATGTCGGCCGTGTGGACCGGCGATTTCAGGACGTACTCCTGGAACCGCTTTTCGCCCGTGGTGAGGTACAGCTCGGCCGCCGCCCAGTAGAAGTCGTCGGTCACATCGCTGTCGGCGTAGGCGCCGCCGCCGATGCCGTCGCTCTCGGAGGCGTGGCGGTCGGGGTGGGCGAGCGCCGCCGACCAGGCCTTGCGGGCGGCCGTCAGCGCCCGGTCGGCGAACGCCTTGTCGTAGGGCCGGTAGAGGCGGGCGGCCTGTGCGGCCGTGGCGGCGAGGTTCAGGGTGGCCGCGGTGGACGGCGGGTGCAGTTCGCGCTTCTGCGGGTCGTCACTGGGCAGCAGCGGCAGTCCGGTCCACTGCTCGTCGTGCATCTTGTGGTGGGCCATGCCGGCCAGCGGCTTCCCGTCGGGTACCTGCATCCTGAGCAGGAAGTCCAGCTCCCAGCGGGCCTCGTCGAGGATGTCCGGGACCTTGTTGCCGCTCTCGGGGATGGCGAGCGTGCCGTCACCGAGCTTGCGGGCGTCGCCGGTGCGGGCGTGCAGCGCGCGTTCGTGGGTGCTCAGCACCTCCCAGGTGGAGATGCCGCCGTTGACGACGTACTTGCCGTGGTCACCGGCGTCGTACCAGCCGCCGCTGACGTCCAGGGTGTAGTCGCAGACGCCGGGCTGGCAGGGCACGGCGGTGTCGCCCTTGTTGGGCGCCACGCCCACGTGGCCGGCCGGGCGGCCGTAGCCGGGCCGCAGGTCCTCGCGTATCGCGATGCCGCTGCGCTGGGTGTAGTAGTACTTCGCCGAGTCCAGGCGGAGCCGCTCGTAGGCGCTGGCGTCGATGTCGAAGGGGCGGCTGGTCTCGCCGTCGGCGACCAGCGTGAGGCCCGTGCCCTTCTTGCGGTAGGCACCGAAGTCGATCGAGTGGACGTTCTGCCCGGAGGAGGCGTCGACGCCACGCGGCACCGTCGTGCCCCGGGCGACCACCGCTCCGCCGGAGGTCCTCAGCTCCCAGGGCAGTTTCGCCGTGGCGTCGGTGACCAGGGTGGCGTTCTTCGGCCCGGCGGGCAGGTAGGCGACCTGGTTGACCCGGACCCGGGGCCCGGTGTCGGGCTCGTACGGCTCCGGTGCCACCCCGCCGAGCAGGGAGACGTCGTCCATGCAGAAGCGCCACGGATCGGCGCTGCCGCCGAGCTGGAAGCCGACCTGGCCCTGGGCGGTGTCGACGGGCGAGGTGAAGGTGTAGGAGTAGGTGTCGCCGGAGACGCTGAGCTGCGGTGTCACCTCGTGGTAGGTGTCGTAGGGCGACACCGACAGGCCCACGATCGCCCGTACCACGTGCCCGGCGGGCGTGCCGGTCGCGCTGAAGGAGAAGCGGTACGACTGCCCCTTCACGAGGGGGATGTCGTTCTGCCCCACGGCGGCGTCCCAGCGGTTGGTGGTGCCGCCGGGGACGTCGGCGCAGAGCCGGCCGTCGGACAGCCCCGCGGTGACGTTGCTGGTGGCCCACCATGGGTCCATGGTCGTGTCGAAGGTGCCGTTCCTGACCTGCTCGGTCTCCTCGGCCCCGGCCGGCGCGGAGGGCAGCGCGGTGAGCGCGGTCGCCAGGAGGGCCGTCAGGGACAACAGGGCGGTTCTGCGTCGTTTCACGTCCGGGCTCCTCTGGAGAGGTGCGGGTGGCGCTCGGTGTGGGAGCGCTCCCAGATGCGGATGCCCGCCATGGTTGTGGCAGATGTGACGCCCCGTCAACGGTCCGGACGGGACTGGCTGTTCGCCGCCCGTCCGGACCGCCCCGGTCGAGGGCTCAGGCGGCCGGGGTCTCCAGCCGGCTGATGCGGACGGCGCCCCGGGCCTCGTCGGGGTGTCGGCTCGTCATCGTGAGCCGGATCCG
Source organism: Streptomyces sp. SID5464 (assembly GCF_009862985.1). Lineage (NCBI taxonomy): Bacteria > Bacillati > Actinomycetota > Actinomycetes > Kitasatosporales > Streptomycetaceae > Streptomyces > Streptomyces sp. SID5464. The sequence continues at coordinate 57,990 of NZ_WWIQ01000072.1, forward strand.
GGAGCCCCGGACGGCCTTGAAGGTGATCACGGTCGGGGCGTCGGAGGCGGTGGCCCAGTCGATCGCCGTGCCCTCCGCGGCCCGCCACGCCCGGCCGCCCCACACCGCCACCTCGATCGCCGCGGGCAGGCTGTGGGTGGCGTCCACGGTGAAGGAGACGTCCACGCGGTCGAAGCCGCGGACGCGCCCGTGGTCGACCGTGACCCAGTCCTCGGTGCGGGCGCCGTCGAAGGCGGGCAGCAGGGCCGTGGCCTGCTTGAAGAAGCCGTTGGACCAGCCGGTGGCCGGGTCGCCGTCGAGCATGGCGGCGGGCAGGGTGTCCGGGCGTCCGGAGTAACTGGCGTCCGCGTGCGGGTAGTCGACGGGTGCCGGGTGCTCCGGCGCGAAAGCGGGCGGCGCGGTTTCGGCCCGGTCCGCCGCCCGGGTGGCGCGTACGGTCGCGGTGCCGGTGCGCAGGCCGTCGGCGCGGGCGGTCACCTTCACCGTGCCCGTCTTCGTGCCGGAGCGGACGATGGCGAGGGCCTTGCCGTGGAAGGCGGTGCGGGTGCTCGCCTGGTAGCGCTCGGCGCTCTCCTGGCGGCCGTTGTCGAGCCCGGCGAGGGAGCCGCCCGCCACCTCGAAGGAGAGCAGGTGCTCCGCGTCGGGCACCACCACACCGCGGCGGTCGACCACCTCGGCGGTCACGAAGACCAGAGAACGCCCGTCGGCGGCGAGGGACGTGCGGTCCGGTGTCAGGCGTATCACGTGCGGGGCGCCGGCGGTGCGCAGCACGTCGGTGGCGACCACCTTGCCGTCCTGCCGCGCGACCGCCTTCAGCTCGCCCGGCGCACAGGGCACCTTCCACGTCAGGTGGAGCTTGCCGGCGCTGCCGTTCGGGCTGGTGTAGCTGCCGGGATAGGGGCCGTCGGTGAAGGTCTTGTCGTCGCCGGTCGCCTCGGTCGTCTCCAGGTACGTGCGGCCGTCGACGGTCTTCTTGCTGTCGAACCGCCGTACGCCCAGGGACTGTCCGTTGAGGAACAGCTCGACGGTGTCGACGTTGGCGTACGCCCAGACCTCGACCGTGTCGCCCTCGGCGTGGTTCCAGGTCATCGGCAGCAGGTGGACCATCGGCTCGCTGGTCCACTGGCTCCGGAACAGGTAGTACATGTCCTTCGGGAAGCCCGCGGTGTCGACCGCGCCGAAGAAGGACGCCTTGACCGGGAAGACGTCGTACGGCGTGGGTTCGCCGATGTAGTCGATGCCCGACCACAGGAACTGCCCGGCGAACCACTTGCGGTCGCGGTCCTTCTTGTGGCCGTACTCGCCGCTCATGGTCCAGGAGGCGAGGTTGTTGTCGTAGGAGGAGGTTCCGCGCCTTCCGGGCGTGTGGTTCTCGCCGGTGTTGAGGTGTTCGGGCTCCTGGTACTCGCCCCGCGTCGACGTCTCCGAGGAGGACTCGGACTCGAAGAGGAAGAGGTGCGGGTAGGCCGCGTGCAGCTGGTCCACCGACTTGGCGGTGTTGTAGTTGAGACCGAGGCCGTCCAGCTTGGCCAGCATCAGGTCGGCCGCGGAGCCCTTGGCGGGCAGGCGGCGGTACTTGTCGGAGCCGATGACCAGCGGGCGGGTGTCGTCCGCGGCCCTGATCGCGGCGATGATCCGGTCGGCCATGGCGAGGCCGGCCGTGGAGGTGGAGTCCGGGACCTCGTTGCCGATGGACCACATCAGCACGGCGGGCGAGTTGCGGGCCGCCAGCACCATCTCGGTGGCGTCCGTCTCGCACCACTCGTCGAAGAACCGGCCGTAGTCGTACCGGTTCTTTCCGGTGCGCCAGCAGTCGAACGCCTCCACCAGCATCACGACGCCCAGCTCCTCGCAGACCTGGATCACCTCCGGCGCGGGCGGGTTGTGGGAGGTGCGCAGGGCGTTGACGCCCATGGACCGCATGATCTCCATCTGGCGGCGGACGGCGTCGATGCTGACGGCGGCGCCGAGGGCGCCGAGGTCGTGGTGGAGGTCGACGCCCTTGAGCTTGTGGTGGGTGCCGTTGAGGAAGAAGCCCTCGTCCGGGTCGAAGCGGAAGGTGCGGAAGCCGAAGCGCGTGCGGTAGGTGTCGGTGGTCCTGCCGCCGACGCGCAGTTCGGTGTGCAGGGTGTAGCGGTGCGGGGCCGCGATGTCCCAGAGCTGGGGGCGCCGGACCGTGAGTTCGTGGGTCTCGGTCTGCTCGTCGGTGACGGCGGCCGTCGAGGCGGTACGGGCGACCGTCCGGCCCTTCGGATCGACGATCCGGGAGACGACCTCGACGTCCGCGTCCGCGCCCGACGCGTTGACGACCGACGTGTCGATCCGTACGACGGCCCGCTCGGCGGAGATCTCGGGTGTGGTGACGCGGGTGCCCCAGCGGGCCACGTGCACCGGCTCGGTGATCACCAGGCGGGCCTCGCGGTAGATGCCGCTGCCCGAGTACCAGCGGCTGCTGGGGAGCCGGTGCCGGACCTCGACCGCGAGCACGTTCTCGGTGGCGCCGTCGGTGTGCACGAGATCGGTCAGGTCGAAGGCGAAACCGGTGTAGCCGTAGGGGTGACGGCCGGCCTCCGTGCCGTTGCAGTGGACGGAGGAGTCCATGTAGACACCGTCGAACTCCACCGAGATCCGCTTGCCGGCGAGGGCGGGCGGCAGGGTGAAGGCGAGGCGGTACCAGCCGAGGCCGCCGGGGAGGAAGCCGGTGCCGCTGGTGGTGCCGTGGTCGGTGGTGGGGGCCTGCTCGATGCTCCAGTCGTGCGGGACGGCGACCTCCCGCCACCGCGAGTCGTCGTAGCCGGGCTGGGCGGCGTCTGCGTAGTCGCCGGTCGGGTCGGTGATCCCGCCCGGGTTGACCAGCGCGAAGCGCCAGCCGTCGCGCAACGCGACGGTGCGGCGACCGGACGCGCCGCGCGCCCCATCGGCGGCCCACGCCTCCGGGACACCCAGCAGTGTTCCGGCCGCGGGCGCGGCGGCGGAGGCGAGCAGGACCGATCTGCGCGTGACCGACATGGCGGCTCTCCCTCATCAAGTCCCAGAAGTACTCACAACTAATCGTGAACAAACAGATTCTGTCGAGGTGTCACACAAGGCCGTCAAGGGTGCGGCAGCGCCGTTCTGTCCCGGGCATCCCATCGGCCGGAATTGCGCCCCGACCGTGCGCGACCGGCGGCACAGGGGTTACCGGTCCACGTCGGGCGCCCACGGACTAGTCTGGAACTCAAGCGACCTCCCTGATCACTGTGAGTGTCCGTATGGAGTGGCGACGATGAGCCCGGACCAGCCGTTCGACGATGGCGTGGCCGCCCGTGCCGTCATCGCCGCCGACGGCACGCTCACCGAGTGGAGCGAGGGCGCACACCGTCTGCTGGGCCACCCGGCCGCCGAGGTCCTGGGCCGCCCGGCCGCCGAGCTGCTGGCCGACGGAGCGGCCGCGCCCCCCGTGCCCGCCGACTCCCGCTGGAACGGGACGCTCACGCTGCGTCACCGCGACGGACACACGGTCTCCGTGTGGGTGCTCGCCCACCGCAGACCGCCGGACGGCCCGGAGGCTGCCGAGTGGCTCGCCGTGTCCCCGCCGAAGGCCCCAGATGGGGAGCTGCCGGACGACCCGCTGGTGCGGGCGGCGCTGACGCAGTCACCCTGCGCCACGATGATCTTCGACGAGGAGCTGCGGCTGCGCGGCGTCAACGACGCCATGGCGGACCTCCTCGGGCTGCCCGCCGACCGGCTGCGGGGCCTGCGGCCCACCGACGTCGGCAGCCGGCCGCAGAACACGGAGCTGGAGGAGAATCTGCGCCGCGTGCTGAGCACCGGCCGGCGACAGGACATGCAGACGTACATGAAGGCCAGCGGCGAGAGCCGGGGGGCGCACGCCTGGCTGGCCCGGCTCGCACCGCTCACCGACGACTCCGGGCGCGTGCGGGGCGTGTGCGTGACGGCCCACGACTTCACCGAGCAGTACCGGTCCCGGGAGCGGCTCCAGCTGGTCAACGAGGCGAGCGTGCGCATCGGCACCACCCTCGACGTCACCCGTACGGCCCAGGAGCTGGCGGACGTGTGCGTCCCGGCGCTCGCCGACTTCGTCAGCGTGGACCTGCTCGACGTACAGGAGCACGGCGGCGAGTCGGCCGGCCCGCCGGCCCCGCCGGTGAGCCTGCGCCGGGCCGCCCACCAGTCGGTCAACTCGGGCAGCCCCGAGGCCGTGGCCAAGCCGGGGCAGGTGGACGTCTATCCGGAGAACTCCCCGCAGGCCGCCTCGCTCATCCTGGGCCACGCGGTCGTGGCCTCCGGAGCGGACGGCGGCGACCTCGCGAAGTGGCTCGCCTGGGACCCGGTCCGGTTCCGGCGGGTCCGCGAGTACGGCATCCACTCCACGATGTCCGTGCCGCTCCAGGCCAGGGGCTCGACCCTCGGGGTCGCGGTCTTCACCCGCTTCCGGCGCCCCGAGCCCTTCACGGCCGACGACGTGCTGCTGGCCGAGGAGGTCACGGCCCGCGCCGCCGTCTGCATCGACAACGCCCGCCGCTACTCCCGCGAGCGCGAGACGACGCTCACGCTGCAACGCAGCCTGCTGCCCCGCACACTGCCGCGCACGGCCGCCGTGGAGGCGGCCTCCCGCTATCTGCCCGCCACCCGCTCCGGCGTGGGCGGCGACTGGTTCGACGTGATCCCGCTGTCCGGGATGCGCGTCGCGATGGTCGTCGGCGACGTCGTCGGCCACGGCATCCAGGCCTCGGCCACCATGGGCCGGCTGCGCACCGCCGTCCGCACCCTCGCCGACATCGACCTGGCCCCCGACGAGCTGCTCACCCACCTCGACGACCTGGTCGTCCGGCTGTCCCAGGAGTCCGGTGTCGACGCCGGCACCGGCGAGGTGGGCGCGACCTGTCTGTACGCGGTGTACGACCCCGTGTCGCGGCGCTGCACGCTGGCCCGGGCCGGGCACCCGCAGCCCCTGCTGGTCCCGCCGGACGGCCCGGCCCGGCAGCTCGACCTGCCCTCCGGTCCCCCGCTCGGTGTCGGGGGGCTGCCGTTCGAGTCCGCCGAGGTGGAGCTGCGGGAGGGCAGCGTCCTGGCGTTCCACACCGACGGGCTGCTCGCGAGCCGCGAGCGGGACGTCGACGCGAGCCACCGGACGCTCCGCGAGGCGTTGTCGGCTCCCTCCGACTCCCTGGACGAGATCTGCGACCGCGTGCTGCACGCGCTGCTCCCGCCGAGCGGCTCCGCCGACGACGTGGCCCTGCTGCTGGCCCGCACCCGCGGCCTGCCGTCCTCCCAGGTGGCGACCTGGGACATCCCGGCCGACCCGGCGCTGGTGGCCCCCATCCGCAAGCAGGTCGTCGACCAGCTCGACCAATGGGGGCTGACCGAGGCCACGTTCACCGCGGAACTGGTGGTGAGCGAGCTGGTCACCAACGCCATCCGCTACGGCGCCGCGCCCATCCGGCTGCGGCTGATCCACGACGGGTCCACCCTGATCTGCGAGGTCTCCGACACCAGCCACACGGCGCCGCACCTGCGCCGTGCCAAGACCTGGGACGAGGGGGGCCGCGGTCTGCTCCTGGTCGCCCAGCTCACCCAGCGGTGGGGCAGCAGGCACACCGCCGAGGGCAAGACGATCTGGGCGGAGCTGGCACTGCTCGACGAGGTGTGAACGGCCGCGGGTTCCCGTTGCCGCGGCGGACGCCCGGACAGCGGCGGGCCGTGCGGCCGACGGGGTCCTCGTAGCTTTCTTACCAGCCCCTGGTTTCATGGGCGGGCACGACCTGATCACGCCCCGGAGGACTCCGCCCTGAACACCCCGCTCGCCGAAGCCCTGTCCGTGGCGCTGCTGGCCGCCGTGCTCGTCTGGGCCGTGCTCCGTCCGCGAGGACTGCCCGAGGCCGTGCTGGCGGTTCCGGCCGCCGGACTCGCGATCGCCGTCGGCGCGATATCGCCGGACCACGCGTGGGAGGAGATCCAGCGGCTGGGGCCCGTGGTCGGCTTCCTCGCGGCCGTGCTGGTGCTCGCCCACTTCTGCGACGTCGAGGGACTGTTCACGGCGTGCGGGGCGTGGATGGCCCGCTGGGCGGCGGGGCGTCCCGCGCGGCTGCTGACCGCGGTGTTCGCGCTGGCCTCCGTCATCACGGCCGTGCTCAGTCTGGACGCCACCGTCGTCCTGCTGACACCGGTGGTGCTCGCCACGGCCACCCGGATGGGCGTCCAGGCCCGGCCGCACCTCTACGCGTGCGCCCATCTGTCGAACACCGCCTCGCTGCTGCTGCCGGTCTCCAACCTGACCAACCTGCTGGCCTTCACGGCGAGCGGGCTGAGCTTCACCCGGTTCGCGGCGCTGATGGCGCTGCCCTGGCTGGTCGCGATCGGCGCCGAGTACCTGGTGTTCCGGCGGTTCTTCGACGATGAACTGGCTGCTCCTCTCCCCTCGCCCGACCCCGCGCGGCCTCCCGAGCTGCCCCTGTTCGCCCTGGTCACCGTGGGTTGCACGCTCGCCGGGTTCGTCGTGGCGTCCGCCCTCGGGATCGCACCGGCGTGGGCCGCCCTGGCCGGCGCGCTCGTGCTGGCCGTGCGGGCGCTGCTACGGCGGCGGGCCACCCCGTTGACCGTGGTGCGGTCCGCGGCCCCGGCGTTCCTGGCGTTCGTGCTCGCCCTCGGCGTCGTGGTGCGCGCGGTCGTCGACCACGGGCTCGCCGACGCGCTCCACCGGGTGCTGCCCGACGGCTCGGGCCTGCTCACCCTGCTGGCCGTGGCCGCGCTGGCCGCCGTCCTGGCGAACCTCATCAACAACCTGCCGGCGGTCCTGGTGCTGCTGCCGCTGACCGCAGGGGCCGGCCCCGGTGCCGTCCTGGCGGTGCTGCTCGGCGTGAACATCGGACCCAATCTGACCTACGCCGGATCGCTGGCGACTCTGCTGTGGCGGCGGATCGTGCAGCAGCACGGGCACCGGGTCGGGGTCGGGGAGTTCACCCGGCTCGGGCTGCTCGCGGTACCGGCCGCGCTCGTGCCGGCCGTGGCGGCGCTGTGGCTGTCGCTGCGCGTCGTCGGCGGCTGAGCGCGCGTCCGGTCAGCGGCGGCCGCCTCCGCCGCCGCCGTACCCGTAGCCGTAACCGGGGTAGCCGTAGCCCGGGTAGCCGTAGCCGGGAGAGCCGTACTGGCCGTCCCCGTCGCAGGGGTAGCCGTAGCGGTAGCAGCCCGAGTCGGTGGGGGCCGCGCCGGTCGGTGTCGGCCGCGGTGCCGAGGGGGTGGCGGACGGGGTCGGTGCCGGTGTCGCCGTGGGCGTCTTCGAGGGCGTGGGAGTGGGCGTGGGCCTGGGGCGCGGCGCCGGGGCGGCGGCCTTCCAGTTGACGGCCTCCATCTGGAGGTCCGCCTTGGAGGTGTCGATCACCCACCGCTGGTCCTCGTCGTCCGCCCGGGTCTTGAGGACCAGGGCTCCCGAGCCGTCGGTCGCGGCCGGAGCCAGGGCGAGGTCCTGGTTCCAGCGGGGCACCAGGGCGCCCTGGAGGGTGAAGTCGTAGCGGATGTTCTTCGAGTCCGGCCGGGACGCTCCCGAGCAGGGAGCCAGCCGCACCGAGTAGCCGAGGTGCGAGTCCAGGCACAGGCCGGGAGCGGCGCCGTTGCGCAGCAGGCCGTCGGTCTCGTACGTCCACTGCTGGGCGGCGGCCGAGGAGCAGGGTGCGAGCTCGGCCTCCGCGTCCTCGACGGCCTTCGCGCCCTCGACACCGACGCACAGTCCCGAGTCCACGTTGTGCAGCCGGCCGCGCAGGGCGCCCTTCTCGGCGTCGCCCGCCCCGATCCAGGACGGGTCGCCCGTCGACTCGCCCGCACCTGAGCCGGGAGTCTCGGAGGGCCGTCCCGCACCGGCCTGGGGGTCCTCACCGGGGTTGCCCAGGGACCACAGGACCAGCGGGATGACGACCAGGCCGCTGACGGTGAGGATGCTCACGGTGAGGTTGCGGCGGCGGGCCCCACGGCGGGCCGCCTTGTGGGCGGACCTGCGGGCCGCGGCGCGCGGGCCCGCCGCTCGTCGGCCGGGGGTGGTCCCACCGGTCGGCGGGGCGTCGGGCGGGGCCGGGAAGCCGTCGTGGGCGTGCGCTTGTCCTGCCTCCCCCGTCGCGGGGGCGGGTGGCGCGGCCGACGTGCCGACCGGGTCGGTGAACGACTCCCCGGCCATGCCCGCGAGGACGACGGGGTCGGGGAAGGCAGCACCGGCCACACCCGCGGGGAGCCCGGTCTCCGCGGCTGCCTCCGTGCCGGGCCCCGGGGCGTCCGTCACGTCGCTCTGCGCGGCGCCGCTCGATCTGCTCTCCGCGTACTCCCGCCCGCCCCAGCCGAGCACCGCCTCGGCCAGGGCGAGACCGAGCCCGTGGTTGAACCGATCGAGCTGGTCCGCGGCAGCGGCGCAGTGCCCGCAGCCCTGGATATGCGCGCGTAGATCGGGGTCGATGCCCAGGCCGCCACGCCGGTACGTCACGTCGAGCAGGCGGAGATAGCGTCGGCACTCCTCGTCGGGCGCGAGTTCGCGGTGCAGTTGGAGGCTCTCCTCGCGCAGCCGGTCACGGGCCCGGTCCAGTTCGACGCGGGCGCCCTCCTCGTCCAGGCCGAGCAGCCCGGCGGGGGCGGCGAGCGGTTCGGCCTCGACCTCGACGTGCCACAGCAGGCAGCGCGCCGACTGGGGCAGCCGCTGGAAAGCGCCGGCCAGCAGGCGCCGGTGCTTCTGCGGCAGCAGCCGGGCGGCCACCCGCTCCCTCTCGCCGGTCCCGGACAGCAGCTCCGGGTGGAGCATGTCGCGTCTGTGGTCGGTGGCCCACTCGGCGGCGATACGCCGTACGGTGACGAGCAGATGGGGGCGCCACGCCGAGGTGGGGCCGTTCTGGCGCAGGGTCTCGCCGAAGATCCGGGTGAATGCCGCGGTGGTGAGTATTCCGGCGGACCGCGGTCCGTCGGTGCACAGCCGGGCGTAGGCGGAGGCCGCCTCCCAGTGCCGGTCCAGCAGTTCGCCGACGGGGTGCAGTGCGGGGGTCGCCCCCGTCCACTTCCTGAGCTCGGCGCTCAGTTGCTCGTCCGTCGCGCCGATCCTGCGGGCCTGACCCGGAGAATTCGACGGGCCTGCGTCGTTCACGGCTGCATTCCTCTCAAGGACATGCGGGATAAAGTCCATACCAAGGGGTATGTCGGCCCGGTGGCCTCGCGCACGCGAAGAAAGGCATGTTGTCCGGACGCCGACAGGGCACACCTTTGCACAGGTCAGCGACAGGGAACAAGGGATCTCGCGGTTTCGTGCATTGCGTACGCGGCCAGGACCTTTTGACAAAGTGTCAATGTGTGGTGCGAAAGGGATTTCCGCACTGCCCGTTCTGTTTTTGCGGTGTGTTTTCGCCCGGCTCCGGGCGTCGCCCCCAAAACCATTGAAGTGCCGCCTGCACAGCAGCTCACACCCCGAGGCCTTCCCGGCACGGCCCTTTCGAAGACTCCTCCCGGAACCAATGACCACATCGCTGCTCAGCCCCGCGCACCGCCGTGAGCGGTGTTCCGGTACGCCCCGGGAGGTGTCCCGTAGCGCTCGCGGAAGACACGGTTGAAGTGGAACGGGCTGGCGAAACCCGAGGCCATGGCGACGCGTTCCACGGGCAGGTCGGTGCCCTCCAGCAGCCGGGCGGCGTGGCGCAGCCGCGCCTCGCGCAGGGCGCGCATGGGCGACCTGCCGAGCTGACGGCTGAACAGATGGGCGAAGCGGGACGGCGACAGGGAGACGCCCTCGGCCAGCGAGCGGACGGTGTGCGGGGCGCCCGGGTCGGCGTCGATCAGCTCCTGGGCCCGTTGGATCCGTGCGTCGAGGCCGGGGCGGGGTGCCGTCGGCCGGGCACCGGCGGTGGTGAGGAGGACGATCTCCTCCAGTGCGCACAGGGCCAGTTCCCGGGCGGCGCTGCCGTGCGCGACGGCGATCTGCCCGTCCGGGGGCGCGAGGTGGGCCGGGGCCGCCGCGTGTGGCGGCGCCGCCGCGTGGAGCCGACCCGCCGCGTGGAGCCGACGACCCGCCGCGTCGGAACAGGCCACCTCGTCGGACGAGATCGCCGCCTCAGGCGCGACCACCCCGCCGGACGAAGCCACCGCCCCAGGCGGAACCACCGCCTCGCCCGATGCCACCCCATCGGACGAAGCCACCGCCTCAGGCGGTGGAGCCCCGGCACCGGTCCAGCGGGCGTCGGCGTGCATCCGGCGGAACGCCGCCTCGACACGGCCGTGTACTCCGGCCGGCGCGGACGTGACCACGTACACCCCGTCACCGGCGTCGAACGGCCGCAGCCACTCCGCCCATGACGGGCGGGCCTGGCAGTGCGCCCACCAGAACCGCCAGTGCCGGGCGCCGGGCTCGACCGCGTAACGGTGCGGGGCACCCGGGGCGAGCACCACCAGGTGGCCCGCGCCGGCCGAGGTCTCCACCCCGCCCTGACAGAGCCGCCCCCGGCCTCCCGTGGTCCAGGTGAAGAGCCAACTCGCTGACCCACGCGGCCGGTTGACGCCGTAGCCGGGCGGCTGGTCGAAGTGGCCGAGCACGACCAGGCCGGGCGGCGGTGCGGGGTCCCCGTCGGACTGGTGCTCAGCAGTGCCGGGCAATCCGTCAGCACGCACGGGCATCCCCCTCGGCGACTCGGTGACCTAGCGTGTCGTGCCGGAGACCACTGACCGAGGAGTGCGCTCATGACAGTCACGGGCAATGGCGCCGCCGGCGCTCCCATCCTGGACCCTGCCGCGCTCCGGCGATACCGGGAGGATTTCGAGGAGGACGGTTTCACGGTCGTGCGCGGGCTCTTCGGGGCCGACGAGACCGAGCGGCTGTGCGACGAGTTCGCGGCGCTGCGTGCGGCCGGCCCGGTTCCCGGGCACTTCGAGCCGCGCGGGTCCGGGCCGGACGCCGATCCGCTGCACGTCTGGCCGCGGGTGATGCACCCGCACGAGATCAACGACGTCGCTCGCGACGTCCTGCTGGACGCCCGGCTGCGGACGGTTCTGGAGGCGCTCCTCGGGGAGGAGGTCCTGGCCGCGCAGAGCATGTTCTACTTCAAGCCGCCGGGCGCCCGGGGACAGGCGCTGCACCAGGACAACTTCTATCTGCGGGTGGAGCCGGGCACGTGTGTGGCGGCGTGGCTGGCCTGCGACGTGATCGACCGCGAGAACGGTGGGCTGGAGGTCGTGCCGGGCACGCACCGGATGGACGTGTTCTGCCCGGAGGAGGCGGACGAGGGGGTGTCCTTCGCGCGGGAGTACGTTCCCCCGCCGCCCGGTCTGGCCGCCGTGCCGGTGGACATGGAGCCGGGGGATGTTCTGTTCTTCAACGGAAGTCTGGTGCACGGGTCGCAGCCGAACCGGGCGGCGGATCGGTTCCGGCGGTCGTTCATCGGGCATTACGTGGGGCGGTCGGCGGAGCGGATCGGGCGGTTCTACCGGACGTTGACGATGAGCGGGGCGCGGGTGGTGCTCGCGGAGAGCGAGGGGGCGGGGCCCTGCGGGACGGAGTTCGCGCCGCAGGGACCGCACTGAGCGCTCCGCGGGAAAGGCGGTAGTTCGTCCGCGGCGCCGCTGTGGCTGGTCGCGCAGTTCCCCGCGCCCCTGTGGAGCCTTCAGTGACCGGCGATGGGATGCGGCGTGTAGGGCTGCTCCAACTCCTCGAGCTCCTTGTCGCCCAGCCGGAGTTCCACGGCTGCCACCGCGTCCTGCAGGTGCTGCGGCTTCGACGCTCCGACGATCGGGGCCGTCACCGTGTCCTGGTGGAGGAGCCAGGCGAGGGCGACCTGGGCGCGGGGCACGCCGCGCTCCCCGGCGATGCGGGTGACCGCCTCGACGATGGTGCGGTCGCCCTCCTGGTACAGGGTGCTGCCGAAGGTGTCGGTGGCGCTGCGCTCGGTCGTGATGTCCCAGTCGCGGGTGAGGCGGCCGCGGGCGAGCGGGCTCCAGGGCAGTACGCCGACGCCCTGGTCCGCGCACAGGGGCAGCATCTCGCGCTCCTCCTCGCGGTAGAGGAGGTTGTAGTGGTTCTGCATGGAGACGAAGCGGGTCCAGCCGTTCAGCCGGGCGGTGTACTGGGCCTTGGAGAACTGCCAGGCGTACATCGAACTCGCCCCGATGTAGCGGACCTTGCCGGCCTTGACGACGTCGTGCAGGGCCTCCATCGTCTCCTCGACCGGGGTGTGCGGGTCGAAGCGGTGGATCTGGTAGAGGTCGACGTAGTCGGTGCCGAGGCGGGTGAGGCTCTGGTCGAGTTCGGTGATGATCGCCTTGCGGGACAGTCCGCCGCCGTTGGGCCCGGGCCGCATCCGGCCGTGCACCTTCGTCGCGAGCACGATCTCGTCGCGGCGGGCGAAGTCGCGCAGGGCCCGGCCGACGATCTCCTCGCTGGTGCCGTCGGAGTAGACGTTCGCCGTGTCGAAGAAGTTGATCCCCGCCTCGACCGCCTGCCGGATCAGCGGGCGTGAGGCCTCCTCGTCGAGGGTCCACTCGTGCCGGCCCCGGTCCGGCAGGCCGTAGGTCATGCACCCCAGACAGATCCGCGAGACGTCCAGGCCCGTCGAACCGAGCTTCACGTACTGCATAGTTGCTGCTCCTGCCTTCGGGAGGTGTTCCACGGGGAGCGTACGTGCTCGTGCGCACTCGAAGGCGTCAGCGCCGTTCGACCAGGTCCAGCGCCCGTTCCCAGCCGAACTCGGGCCGCCGGCCGTCCTCGTCCGGTTCTCCGGAGTACGGCTGCCCGAACCGCACGCCCATCCCCCGCAGCCGTTCGAGACTGTCCCGGTAGGCGGGGTGGGAGGCCAGCGCGTCGGCCACGCACGGCAGGACGGCGACCGGCACGCCGAGCCCCGCGACCTCGCACAGGGTGCCCAGGGCGAGGGTGTCGGCGACGCCGGCCGCCCACTTGTTGACGGTGTTGAAGGTGGCGGGCGCGACGACCACGGCGTCGGGCGCCGGGAACGGGCGCGGCTCGCCCGGGGTGCGCCAGGCGGACCGGATCGATCGGCCCGTCTGGGCCTCGACGGCCGCGGTGTCGAAGAAGCCGTTCATGGCGACGGGTGTCGCGATGACACCGACCTCCCAGTCGCGCTCCTGCGCGGCGGTGATCAGTTTGCTGACGTCCGCGGCGATGCCGGCGGCGCAGACGACGACGTAGAGGAAGGGCTTCCGGGCGGCCTGTTCGGTCATCCCGGAAACCCTAGCGACTGCGCCCGGCTCACCGGAGGGGGAACGTGGCTCCGCGCTCCTGCTCCTGCCGCGGGCCGAAGATGCGGCGCTCCCGCTCCTCGATCGGTACGTCGTTGATGCTCGCCTCGCGGCGGGTCATCAGGCCGTGTTCGTCGAACTCCCACAGTTCGTTGCCGTAGGAGCGCCACCACCGGCCTTCGGCGTCCCTGCACTCGTACTGGAAGCGGACGGCGATGCGGTTGCCGTCGAAGGCCCATAGGTCCTTGCGCAGCGCGTACTCCTGCTCGCGTTCCCACTTCCTGGTCAGGAACTCGGCGATCTCGGCACGTCCGGTGAGGAAGGTGTCGCGGTTGCGCCAGACGGAGTCCTCCGAGTAGGCGAGGGCGACCTTGTGCGGGTCGCGGGTGTTCCAGGCGTCCTCGGCGGCCTGGACCTTCTGCGCGGCGGTGTCCCGGGTGAAGGGCGGCAGCGGAGGGCGGTCGGTCATGGAACTCCCTGATCGGCTGCGGAGAACGAGCGTTCTCCGCAGCGGCTGCTGAGCGGTCGCGGCGGGTGTCAGCTCACCGTCTCCGACACGGTGATGGCGCTCACCGGGCAGGCCCGGGCGGCCTCCCGCACCAGCGGGCTGCCGGCGCCGTCCTCGTGGCCGGGCAGCAGGGCGCTGTAGCCGTCGTCGTCCTGGGTGAACACGTCCGGGGCGGTCAGGGCGCACTGGCCCGCGCCGATGCAGACGTCCTTGTCGATGTCGATGTGCATGTCCGGAATCCTCTTACCAGGTCACGGGGAGTTCCAGCATCCCCTGGATCGTGTCGCCCGGTTTGAAGGGGATCTCCTCGGCCGGGGCGGCCAGCCGCAGCGTGGGCAGCCGGTCGAAGAGGGTGCGCAGGGCGATCTCCAGTTCGGCGCGGGCGAGGTTCTGGCCGAGGCACTGGTGGATGCCGAAGCCGAACGCGACGTGGTGCCGGGCCGGGCGGCTCCAGTCGAGCGTGTCCGGCTCGGGGTAGACCGCCTCGTCGCGGTTGATGACGGAGGTCGCGAAGACCACGCCGTCGCCCTTGCGGATCGTCGTCCCGGCCACCTCGATGTCCTCGACGGCCATGCGCAGCAGGCCGTCCGCGATCGACAGCATCCGCATCAGCTCCTCGACCGCGGCCGGCACCAGCCGCGGGTCGGCGCGCAGCTCGGCGAGCCGCTCGGGGTGCTGGAGCAGGGTGAAGGTGCCGAGCGAGATCATGTTGGCGGTCGTCTCGTGGCCCGCGACCAGCAGGATGAGCGCCAGGGCGATCAGGCCCTCGCGGTCGAGCGCGCCCTCGCTCAGCTGCCGGTGGACCAGGTCGTCCAGCAGGCCGGTGCCGGGGTCCCGCTGCTTGCTGTCGATCAGCTCGCCGAAGTACGCCTCCAGCCGGTCGCGGGCGTCCTCCACGTCGGCGGTCTCCGGGCCGCGCAGCAGCCTCCGTGACTGGGTCTCGAAGAAGTCGTGGTCGGCGTACGGGACGCCGAGCAGGGCGCAGATCACCATGGACGGCACGGGCAGCGCGAAAGTGCTCACCAGGTCGGCCGGCGGGCCCTGGGCGATCATCGCGTCGAGCCGTTCGTCCACGATCTGCTGGATCCGTGGCCGGAGTTCGACTGCCCGTTTGAGGGTGAAGTCGCCGACGACCATCCGCCGCTGTGTGCGGTGCTCGGGGTCGTCGACGCCGAGGAGGGCCGTTCTGCGGTTCTTGATCCCGGCGAATCGCCGGGTCGGGGCGGGGAAGCCGGGACGGTTGCGGTTCGAGGACAGGCGCGGGTCGGCCAGCAGCGCGCGGGCGGTCGCGTGCCAGCTGACCAGCCACGCCTCACGGCCGTCGAAGAGGGTGATGCGGGTCAGGGGGCGCTCGCTGCGCAGCGGATCGTAGGCGGCGGGCGGCTGGTAGGGGCAGGTCCGGCTCTGGGGGAAGGCGACGGGTGCGGTCGTTTCCGTCATGAAGACCTCGCAGACGAAGTGTGCGTCGTGCCGATCTTCATTAGATGCCCCAGGCACCTATGGGGCGACATGAAGTTCGGCCAGATCGATGGTGGCGGCAACATGGCCGAGGAGCGCCGCCTTCCAGTTCGAACGCCGGGCGTCGGGACCGGGGTGCGGGAGCCGCCTCCCGGCCGCAAGCGGGGTGCGCCGGTGCCGGTTCGAAAACCGGTTGTCGGTGGGGCGGGACAGGCCCCAGGATCCAGCCATGTCTGCGTTCGCTCTCGTCCTGCCGCTGTCCGCCGCCGCTCCTGCCGCGCGCCGACAGCAGCGGTCCGGCCGCCGTGGAGGGCCGACGCCGCCGCGGTCATGACGGCCGCGCTCGTCGCGGGGCTGCTCGCCGGGTACGGCATCGCCGTCCCCGTCGGCGCGGTCGGGACCTACCTGGTCTCCCTCACCGCCCGCTCGTCCCTGCGCACCGGTGTCTGCGCCGCGCTCGGCGTCGCCACCGCCGACGGGCTGTACGCCCTCGCGGCCACGCTCGGGGGCACGGCCCTGGCCGGCGCGCTGCGGCCGGTGCTCGGGCCGCTGCGGTGGGTCTGTGTCCTGGTGCTGTTCGCGCTGGCGGCGTGGGGCGCGGTCACGGCCGTGCGCGAGTACCGCGGCCACCGGCTCGCCACCCGGACCGCCTCCGCTCCCCCGGGTCCCGCCCGGGCCTACCTGGGGCTGCTCGGCGTCACCCTCCTCAACCCCACGACCGTGATCTACTTCGCGGCTCTCGTGCTCGGCTCCCGGGCCGCGGGGCCGGCCGGCCCCCTGGAGCAGGGCGTCTTCGTGCTCGCCGCCTTCGCCGCCTCGGCGAGCTGGCAGGTGCTGCTCGCCGGGAGCGGAGCCCTGCTGGGGAGGACGCTGACCGGCCACCGGGGCCGGCTGGGGACGGCGCTGGTGGCGAGCGGGGTGATGACGGTCCTGGCCGTGCGGATGGCGGTGGCGCCGGGGTGATGCGCGCGGCCGGCCGGGATGTGTCGGGGTGCGGATGATTCGCGGGCGTAACGGTGTTGAGGCGGGTGCCGATCAGCCGCGACACGACGATGGGACGGATGCCATGCCTCTCCAGGGCGAGTACGAACCCAGCCCGACGCAGTGGGTGCGCAATCAGGTGGAGCTGTACGAGAGCTCCGGCGGTACGCAGGGCACGACCCTCCAGGGCTCGAAGATGCCGGTGGTCGTCCTGACCTCACGGGGTGCCCGGAGCGGCAAGCTGCGCAAGACGCCGGTGATGCGGGTCGAGCACGAGGGGCGTTACGCCGCCGTCGCCTCTCTCGGCGGCTCACCCAAGCACCCGGTCTGGTACTTCAACATCAAGGCCGATCCGCACGTGGAGCTCCAGGACGGCCCGGTGAAGCAGGACATGATCGCCCGTGAGGTCACGGGCCAGGAGAAGGCCGAGTGGTGGGAACGCGCCGTCGCGGCGTATCCGGCGTATGCCGACTACCAGAAGAAGACGGACCGGGAGATCCCCGTCTTCGTGCTGGAGCCGGCTGACGGCGGGTGACGCGGCAGGCCTTCGGCGCCCCCGGGCGGACATCCGAGCAGGATGAGGACGGGCCCCTGGGGTGACCGGCAGGCGTCGGCCGCCCAGGGGCTCTGTTTCCGGCCGCGGGGAAGCGGTCATCACCCGTCCGTTGGGGCACGGACGGCCGTCCGTCCGGCGGGCACGAAACGTCACCCGACCGATGGGACACAGATCGTCGCCCGACCGGCGGGCACGAAACGCCACCCGCCCGTCGGGGCACACGGCGTGGTCCGTCCGGCGGCGTCAAGGGCGGCGCCCCGCCGGGTCGGTGTCCGGGGCCCCGGAACCCCGCCTCCCGTAGGTGTTCCTTCCGGTCCGCCCGGCACGTCCACCGCGCGGAGCGGGCCGGAGAAGTCGACCGCCCTGTCCGGGGCGGTCGGCGGAAAAGTTCTTCTTCGGGGGTGCATGAACCGTCGATGACGGGGCACGCGTGGGTCAGGCCCCGCCGCGTTCCCCCGTCGCGGCGGGGCTTTCCGCTGCCTCCTGCGCGCGACGGTCGGTGACATCGAGGAAGATCTGGTCGGCCTCGGGGACCGTCCGGGCGATGGAGCGCTTGATGCGCACGGCGACATCCTCGACGCGCTCGCTGTCCAGTCCGGGCACGAGGTCGACGCGGGCGGCCACGAGAGCGGAGTCGAGGCCCGTCTTCATGGTGAACAGCGCCTCCACACTGTCGATCTCGGGCTGTGCCCGCAGCAACTCCCGGATCCGCCCGCTCGCCTCCTGGTCCGCGGCCTCGCCGATCAGCTGATCGCGGGCGTCCCGGCCCAGCCGGTAGGCGACGTAGACGAGCAGCGCGCCGATCGCCAGCGACGCGGACGCCTCCCACACCACCTGGCCCGTGACCATGTGCAGCGCCATTCCGGCGATGGCCAGCGTGACGCCGAGCACCGCCGTGCCGTCCTCGGCGACGACCGTGCGCAGGGCGGGGTCGCGCATCCCGGCGCCCGTGCCGCCCTGCCGGCGCACCTGGTACAGCGCCCGCAGCAGAGAGGCGCCCTCCGCGAGGAGGGCGATACCGAGCACGATCAGGCCGGCCACATAGCCGCCGAGTTCCTCCTCCGCTCCGCTCGCCAGGGCCTCGAAGCCCTGGAAGAAGGAGAAGCAGCCGCCCATGACGAAGATCCCGACGGCCGCGAGGAGCGACCAGAAGAACCGCTCCTTGCCGTAGCCGAACGGGTGACGCCGGTCGGCGGGGCGGCGGCTGCGGCGCAGTGCCGCCAGTAAGAAAACCTCGTTCAGGCTGTCGGCCACCGAGTGGGCCGCCTCCGACAGCAGTGCCGGTGATCCCGCGGCCAGGCCGCCGACCGCCTTGGCGGCCGCGATCACCAGATTGGCAGCGAGCGCCACCAGCACGGTGACGCGTGTCCTCCGATCAGATCCTTCTGCACTCACCCACGCCGATTGCCCCGGTCGGCGGTGCTCACACCGTGCCGTCGGCGGAAAAAGGGGAACGCGTTCACCAGGGCACACGCACGACAAGCAGGCCACACGTATGCCGAAGGAGGTCATCCCCATGAGCCGCGACGACGGCGACGACGGCAACAGCGCCTACGGAAGGAGGACGTTCAAGCGGTCCAAGGCGCACTTCACGGACCGGATCACCGCCGACGGCCGGGACGGCTGGCCGGTGGAGGCCGGCCGCTACCGTCTGGTCGTCAGCCGCGCCTGCCCGTGGGCGAGCCGGTCGCTGGTCTCCCGGCGGCTGCTCGGCCTGGAGGACGCGCTGTCCCTGGCCGTCGCCGACCCGATCCAGGACGACCGCAGCTGGCGCTTCACGCTGGACGAGGACGGCCGCGACCCGGTCCTCGGCATCCGCTACCTCAGCGAGGCCTACGACCGGCGGGAGACCGGCTATCCCGGCGGTGTCAGCGTGCCGGCGGTGGTGGACGTGCCGAGCGGCGAGCTGGTCACCAACGACTACCAGCAGCTGACGCTCGACCTCGCGACCGAATGGACGGACCTGCACCGGGAGGGCGCGCCCGACCTGTACCCGCACGAGCTGCGCGACGAGATCGACGAGGTGATGGCGGACGTCTACGAGGACGTCAACAACGGCGTGTACCGGGCGGGTTTCGCCACCGAGCAGGAGGAGTACGAGACCGCCTGCACGGGCGTGTTCCGGCGGCTGGAGCTGCTCGCGGACCGGCTGGAGCGGCAGCGGTACCTCGTCGGCGACACCATCACCGAGGCGGACATCCGGCTGTTCACCACGCTGGTCCGGTTCGACGCGGTCTACCACGGCCACTTCAAGTGCAACCGCTGGAAGCTGACGGAGAACCGGGCGCTGTGGGGATACGTCCGGGACCTCTACCAGACGCCCGGCTTCGGCGACACCGTCGACTTCGACCACATCAAGCGCCACTACTACCAGGTGCACACGGGCATCAACCCGACCCGCGTCGTGCCGCTGGGCCCGGACCTGTCCGGCTGGCTGACCCCGCACCACCGCGAGGAGCTGGGCGGCCGGCCGTTCGGTGACGGTACGCCGCCCGGGCCGGTCCGCGCCGAGGAGCGGGTCCCGGCAGCCCACACCCCCTGACCACCGACATCCACCCCTCACCGACCAAGGAGATTCACGTGGCCAAGAAGAAGAAGCTGCCCATCGCCTACCAGCCCCTCGGATTCGTGCTGGGCTGGTCCAGCGGCTGGCTGGCCGGGCTGGCCTTCCGCAAGACGTGGATGGCGATCCGGCACGAGGAGGACGCGCCCGACGCGCTGGACAAGGACCGCGGCTGGGGGGAGATCCTGCTGGCCGCCGCGGTCCAGGGCGCCATCTTCGCCGTGGTGCGCAGCGCCGTGGACCGCGCGGGCGCCAAGGCCATCGAGCGTTCCACCGGCACGTGGCCGGCCGGGGAGAAGGGCGGCCGCGACTGACCGTGCGCCGGTGCCTCGCCCGGCTCCGGCCGGGCGAGGCAGGCCACCGTGCTCAGCCGTCCACCTTGATCGTCTTCATGGTGAGGTGCGACTCCAGGCGCAGAACGGCGGGCAGACCGCTGAGCTTGCCGGTGAGGAAGGCCTCGTAGGCGGCGTGGTCGGCCACGGCGACGCGCAGGCGTCCGTACATGCGCCGGAACTCGACGACCTCCTCGTAGGAGGCCACGGTGCTCTCGAACTCCTCGACGGCCTTCCGGTCCTGCGCGTGGATCTCGACGTCGATGAGCACTTCGAGTTCGCGGCCCGGCGCAGACAGAGCACGATCGGCAACCATATGAGGCGGCTGCTTACCTAAAATTGCCGACATGCGAACAAGCCGTGCGGCGCGGGCCGCCTTCCGGGGTGGGCCGGGCTGTCCGCCGCGCTGATACGGCGGTTCCTTCGAGTTCCTGCTCATCGGCATGGCCACCGCCGCCGCCCCGCTCGCGTCCATCGCCGTGGCCGCGTTCCTGGTGCGGGCGCGGCACGTCTTCTACGCCCTGTCCTTCCCCCTGCACCGGGTGCGGGGGCGTCTCGCCAGGACGTACAGCACCTTCGCGCTCACCGACGAGGCGTACGCCCTGACCTCCACCGAGCGGTCCCGCAGCTGGTCGAGCGAGCGCATCCTGTGGCTCCAGTTCTTCATGCACCTGTACTGGGCCGGCAGCGCGACGGCCGGGGCCCTGCTCGGCTCCCTCGTCCCGGACGGCGTCACCGGACTGGACTTCGCCCTGACGGCCCTGTTCGTCGTCCTCGCGGTACCTCAGCACCCGGATGCCCGCCGGCGTGATGGTGATCCTGGTCGTCTACTGCCTGCGCGACCTCCCCGTCACCGATTCGTGCGCCGCGGCACCGCTGACCGCCCTGGCCGTCACGGTCGGCCTGCACCTCTGGCGCCGCATGTGGCCCTGGCCGGCACCGTGTTCGCCCGCTGAGCCGATCCTCACCGTCGGGCTCTGCCCGCAGCCGACTGAAGCCGGTCGGGTCAGCCCTGTTTCGGCGCGGTCGGTGGGGTGCGGCGCAGAACGAAGGAGTGGCCTGCCGGGTCGGCGTAACCGCGCTCCTCCAGGGGGCCCGAGGCCTCCTTGGCCTCCAGGGGGCGGCCGCCGAGGGAGATGACCCGGCGTTCCACCGCGTCGAGGTCGTCCACCACGAACTCCAGGTGCGCCTGGAGGGAGTTCTCGGGGCGGGGCCAGCTGGGCGGGGTCGCGTTGACGTCCCGGCGCAGCGCGATGCGGAAGCCGTCCGCGCCCTTGATCTCCACCCGGTTGGCGGTCGCGACCGCCTCCTCCCCCTCCAGCAACTCCTTGTAGAACACGGCGAGCTTCTCGGGCTCGGCACAGTCGAGTACCAGGACACCCGCTTTCACCAGTGCCATGTCTCCTCCGCAGGATTCCGGCCGCGGGGCGGTCGTGCCCCGCGGCCTCGTACCTTGCGGTTATCCCGGTCCGGCCGATTCAGTCGGCCGTCAACCACTCTCCGTCGCGCATGAGTTCGCGGCCGTCCAGTTCATCGGCCTCCCGCCAGGCCTGTACGCGCTGCGGCACGACGCGGAAGTAGAGGTACGGCGTGGCCAGGCGGCGGGGGTCGAACCCGGTCTTGGCGGCGAAGAGTTCGGCGTCCTGCTCGGTCAGCTCGCCGGGCTGGACGGTCTCGACGGTGCCCTCGACCATGACGACGTCACGGGTCGGTCCGATTCCGACGCGGGCCCTGCCGGTCGCGGCCAGATTCCGTCCGGTGGGGCTCGACGCGGGCGTGGCGAACAGCAGGTACGAGCCGTTCCAGAGGAACGACAGCGGGACGAGGTACGGCGTCCCCGACGCGCTGTCGGCCGTGGCGACCCAGGCGTCCACG
Source organism: Streptomyces sp. SID5464 (assembly GCF_009862985.1). NCBI lineage: Bacteria > Bacillati > Actinomycetota > Actinomycetes > Kitasatosporales > Streptomycetaceae > Streptomyces > Streptomyces sp. SID5464. The sequence continues at coordinate 79,469 of NZ_WWIQ01000072.1, forward strand.
TCGTTCTCCAGACGGTGCAGGGTGTCCTTCTTGCGCTGCCCAGCGCTGCGTGCGGGTGCGGACGTCATCGTCGGCGGTCCTCCTGAAACGTCGTCAACGGACGGTCACCAGTGTGACGTTCCGAGGCTGCGGAGGCCCGGTCGACAAGCCGGGGCCGGGTGAGGGACGAGGGAGTATACGCAGCTCATGCGCTTCGGGCAGTAACGGACATCACGGCAGGGTCACGGAATGGCTTATTCACGCCTTGGGCAGTCTCGTAGCGCTTCTCGGTTCAACTTTCGGACTGCGAAGCCGAGTTCGAGTGTGCGGGCGGTTCACGGCACCGCTCGCTCGCAGGGGTGGGGGGACTCTGCGGTCCGTCTCCCGAAAGGAAGCACATGCCTCAGGACGTCCGGTTCGATCTCCCCTTCGACACGCCGGTCAGCGAGCATCTGGAGTACGCCCGGGCACGCCATCTGCGCTGGGTGTGGGAGATGCGCCTGGTTCGCAGCCGGGACGGGTTCGAGGAGTACAAGTCCTGGGACCTGCCCCAGGCGGCAGCGCGCACCTATCCGCACGCGTCGGCGGACGACATGGTCGTCCTGATGAACTGGTTCTCGCTGGCCTTCCTCTTCGACGACCAGTTCGACGCCAGCCGGCCCGACCGCGCCGACCGCATAGCGGAGGTCGCACGGGAGCTGATCGTCACGCCCCTGCGGCCGGCGGGCAGTCCGCCCCGGGTGGCCTGTCCGATCACCCTCGCCTGGGCCGAGGTGTGGAAGTACCTCTCCCATGGCATGTCCCTGACATGGCAGACGCGTTTCGCCGCCTCGTGGGGGCGGTTCCTGGTCGCGCACTGCGAGGAGGTCGACCTGGCGGCCCGGGGTCTGGAGGGCACGCTGGGGCTCGACGAGTACGCCGAGTTCCGGCGCCGTACGGTCGGCATCCACCACAGCATCGACGCGGGCGAGCGCAGCCGCGGCTTCGAGGTGCCCGCCCAGGCGATGGGGCATCCGGTGATGGAGCGGATGCGTGACCTGGCCGCGGACACCATCGGGTTCATGAACGACATCCACTCCTTCGAGCGGGAGAAACGGCGCGGCGACGGCCACAACCTCATCGCCGTGCTGCGCCGGGAGCGGGGCTGCTCCTGGCAGCAGGCCACCGACGAGGCGTACCGGATGACGATCGCCTGTCTCGACGAGTACCTCGAACTCCAGGAGCGTGTCCCGCAGATGTGCGACGAACTGCGGCTCGACGAGGCGGAGCGGGACCGGGTGCGGATGGGCGTCGAGGCCATCCAGCACTGGATCAACGGCAACTACGAGTGGGCGCTGACCAGCGGCCGCTACGCGGCGGCGAAGGAGGGCCCGGTGGCGACGGCCGAACTGGCCGGACGGGGATCGGTGGACGACCTGCTGACCGTGTGACGACGGGACGGTGCCCGGCCGGACATCCGGCCGGGCCCGGCGTCAGACCGGGAACTCGACCGGCAGGCTGTCCAGCCGCGACTCCCACGTGGAGGCGGTCGAGGTGAGCTCGTCCGGGGGCACGGCCAGGGTCAGGCCCGGCAGGCGGTGCAGCAGGACGTCCACGGCGATCTCGATGACGGACTGGCCGATGCTCTGCCCGGGGCACTCGTGCGGACCGGAACTGAACGCCAGATGAGCCTGGTTGCCCTGGACCGAGACGCCGGTGTCCGGCCGGATCTCCGGGTCGATGTTGCCCGCCGCGAGGCCGAGGACCAGCAGGTCGCCCTCCTGGATCTGGTGGCCGCCGAGTTCCAGGTCGCCGGCGGCGAACCGGCCCGGCAGCACGGCCAGCGGAGGGCTGTTCCACATGACCTCCTCCACCACGGCCGAGATGTTCAGCTGCCCGCTGATCAGTCCGGAGAGCCGGGCGGTGTCGGTGAGGATCAGCTGGAGGACCCGGGCCAGCAGGTTGCTGGTCGTGGTGTGCGCGGCGATCAGTACCAGACGCAGATGGCTGACCACCTCCTCCTCGTCGAGGCCGGCCGCGTGCCCCAGCAGGGCGGTGGTGAAGTCACCACCGGGCTCGGCCCGCTTGCGCTCGGCCAGTTCCCCGAGGATCGCCATGATGCGGTCGTTGTGCGCCAGGGCGTCCTCGCCGCCCTTGAGGACCTGGGCGCAGGACTCGACCAGGTCCCGGCCCTCCGCCTCGGGCAGCCCGAGGATGCGGGAGAGGACGAGCATCGGCAGGTACTCGGCGTAGTCGGACACGAGGTCGGCGCGTCCGGTGGCCGCGAACGCGTCGATCTGCTTGTTCGCGAAGTGGGTCGCGTGCCGCCGGATGCCCCGGGCCGAGGCCGCCTGGAGTCCGTCCGTGACGGCGGCCCGCAGCCTGCGGTGCGGCTCGCCGTCCTGGGAGACGCAGTCCGGCCGCCAGCCGAGCATCGGGATCAGCGGCGAGGTCTCCTCGACGCGCCCCTCGGCCCAGTCCCGCCAGATCCGCGCGTCCCGGCTGAACTGGCGGGGGTTGTCGAGCACCCGCCGGTTGTCGCGGTAGCCGAGGACCAGCCAGGCGGGAACGTCGCCTTCGAGCAGGACCGGCGCGACCGAGCCGTGCTCCTTGCGCAGCCGCTCGTAGATGCCCACCGGGTCGGTCGAGGCCTCCGGCCCGTAGAGCCGGGTGAGTTCGGTCGCCTGGTGGGCGACGGGGCAGCCGCGGGGTGCCTGGAGGGGGTTTTCGGTCTGATCGTTCATCGGGGCTCCAGGGCCACGGCCGAGCGTTCCTTCAGGTGGTGGATCAGGGCGACGAGGACGTCACGGCTCGAGGCCCGGTCGCGTGCGTCGAAGGCCACGACCGGGGTGTGCTCGGGGATGTCCAGGGCGTCGCGGATCTCCTCGACCGGGTAGTTCCGGGAGTCGGGGAAGACGTTCAGCGCGACGACGAACGGGACGTCCTGCCGCTCCATCTCCTCGATCGCCCGGAAACTGGATTCCAGGCGGCGCGTGTCCACCAGGACGATCGCGCCGAGCGCCCCCTTGAACAGCCCGTTCCACAAGAACCAGAACCGCTCCTGGCCCGGCGTGCCGAACAGGTAGAGCACCAGGCTCTCGTTGATCCCGATCTTGCCGAAGTCCAGGCTGACCGTGGTCTGCGTCTTGTCGGCGACGCCGATGAGGTGGTCGACGTCGACGCTGGCCTGGGTGAGGGTCTCCTCGGTGGTGAGCGGCTTGATGTCGCTGACCGACCGGACCATGGTGGTCTTCCCGGTGCCGAACCCGCCGGCGATCATCACCTTCACCGAGCGGGTGTCCCCGGCCGCCCGCCCTCCGGGTTGGTCAAAGCCTTTCAAGTCCACTGAGTACCTCCTCAAGGAGCGCGAGGTCGGGCCCGCGGCCGGCGTCGTGCGCCGGGATGGGATCACGGGCTTCGACGCGACCTGCGTCCAGCAGGTCCGACAGCAGCACCGCGAGAATGTTGAAGGGCAGCCCCAGGTGGGCGCCGAGTTCGGCGACCGACAGCGGATCGCGGCAGCGCCGGAGGATCTCCTCGTGCTCGTGCTGCATGCCCGGTAACGGGGCGGCGCGGGCGACGACGAGAGTCGCCACGTCGAGGCTCGACGCCGAACCGCCCGGTCCGCTGCGCCCTCCCGTGAGGACGTAGTAGCGCTCGAGACCGGACGGGTCCGACGGCCTGCGGGGAGCACTCATCCAGAGTGCTCCTCCAGGCGCGGAGTGGTGCCGAGGAGCTCACCCATCCTGCGGGCCAGGTCCCTCATCTGGTGCCCGAGCAGGCCCTGGTCGAGGCCCTCCCTGGCGAGGACACCGAGGTACGTCTCCACACCGGCGCGGACGACGAAGAGGTGCCCGCCGTCGACCTCGATCATCGCGAGGCGCAACTGCCCGGCGTACTTGGGGAACTGCTCGGCGACCGGCTGGGCCAGTGCCTGGAGGCCGGCCACCACGGCGGCGAAGCGGTCGACGTCGTCGGGGTCTTCGGCGCCGTAGGAGGTGATGGCCTTGCCGTCGCTGGAGGCCACGAGGGCGAAACGGATCTCCTGGATGCTCTCGACGAGATCACGGAGCGCCCAGCTCACATCTGTTCCTTGCTGCGTCATGAGGACTAGTCGCTCTCTTCGGTGCGGTACTCGGTGGACACGCGTCCGGCGGGGGTATCGCGGTCGTCGCCCGCCGGGGAGGCCTCTTCGGCGTCGCGTCCGGCGGTGGCGAAGGCCGCGAGACCGGAGAAGGAGGCGTCCGGCGGGACGGCGGAGACGGTGCCCCGGTCGGTCCGGTCGGCCTGCCTGGGCCCGTCCGTCTCGTTCCGCTTGCTGCGGCGCCGGGGCAGTCCGCCGGGTGTGGTCTCCACGCTTTCCGTCCGCGCGGCCGGCGCGGGGGCGGTGACCGTCTCGCGGGCCGGGGCGGCCGCGGCGGTACGCACCTCCGGGGCGGGCGCGGCCTGGGCGGCCGTGGCCGCCGGCAGCGGGCTGAAGTACTTGTGCGGGACCACGACCACCACGGAGGTGCCGAGCCAGGGCGAGTCCGCGAAGGTGACCCGGATGCCGTAGCGGCGGGCGAGGGCGCCGACGACGCGCAGGCCGATGCTGGCGTCCTCGGTGATGCCGCCGAGGCCCGCGCCGGGCGCGGTGCCCGCGAGGGCGTGCTCGGCCTCGCGCTTCTTCTCCTCGCTCAGGCCCTTGCCGGAGTCCTGGATCTCGATGCCGACGCCGTTGGGGACCTCCTTGCCGGAGATGAGCACCGGCTCGGTGGGCGGCGAGTAGCGGGCCGCGTTGTCCAGGAGGTGGGCGAAGATCAGCGTCAGGTGATCCACCAGGCCGCCGTCGACGCCGAGTTCGGGCAGATGGCGCACCTGGACGCGGTGGAAGTCCTTGATGCGGCCGATGCCGCCGCGCACCACGCTCAGCAGCCGCTGCGGCTCCTGCCACTGGCGTCCCGGACGGTCCGAGCCGCCGAGCACACCGATGCTCGCGGCGAGCGAGTCGGCGGGGCCGAGTTCCTGGTCGAGCTCCATCAGACCGCGCGCGACGGCCGGGAGCCTGCCGTGCTCGCCCTGCATCTCGTGCAGCCGGCCGCGGAGCTTGCTGGTCAGCACGTGGATGCGGTTGCCGATGCTGATCACGGCCTGCTCGGCGGAGGTGGAGCGGTCGAACTCCGCCTCCAGGCCGATCAGGGCGGTGCGCAGCAGCTTGCGCAGTTCGGCCTGGAGGTCGGCGCTGACCTTCGCGCACTGGTTGACGGTCGGCAGGACGTCGTCGATGGCCTCGCCGGAGCGCAGCTTCTCCATGGCGTCGGGCAGTTGCTCGTCGGCGAGCCGGGCGACCGCGGCGAGCTGGTGGGAGAGCTGCTCCTGCCAGACCTCGGCCTGGTCGGCGAGCTGGGCCTCGTAGGACCTGGCCTGCTCGGTCAGCCGTTCCTCATAGGCCCGGGACTGGTCGGCGAGCTGCGACTCGTACGTGGCGCTCTGCTCGGCGAGGCGCCGCTCGTACGACGCGTTCTGCTCGGTGAGCTGGGACTCCAACGTGGCGCGCTCGGCGGAGAACTTCCGTTCCAGGCCCGCGACATGCTGCTGCCACTGCTGGTTGTGCTCGGCCTGCGTGGTGCGGAAGGAGCCCTCCGCCCTGTGCAGTTGGGCCCGGGTGCGCAGCAGCAGGCGTACGCACACGGCACCGGCCGCCGTCGCCGCGATGCCGGCGACGGCCGTGGTTATTCGCTCCGAGCTCATGAACGTGGCGGCAACGGTCCCGCCTCCCAAGCCCAGCGGCATCAACCACCAGCTGTACCAGGCGACAGGGGCCCGCGCCGCCGGTGGCGGAGTGGCGAGTTCCATCTGCATCCTTCGAGGCAACACGATCGAACAGGGGGGTGTGGACCGCACTCATGAGTACGCACCGCGAGTCGACCGGACGCGATCGCGTCAACTCGCAGCGCCGATCGGAACCTTATCGGGTTTGAACCCGAAAGGATCAACCTTGCCCCCCGCCGGACGTGAGGGTTCCGTCACGCTCCGACAGAAAGCAACAGGTCGACAAATGGCTTTGCTGCCCGAGCAGTTGGGCGGACGCCGGGCCGTGCCGGGTCAGCGCGTGGTCTGGAACGTGCGGCGGTAGGCCTGCGGGGTCACCCCGATCGCCGCGTTCAGGTGCTGGCGCAGGGAGGCGCCGGTCGCGAAGCCGACCCGGCCCGCGATCTGGTCGACGGTGAGGTCGCTGGACTCCAGCAGATGCCGGGCCCGGCCCACCCGCTGCTGGATCAGCCAGCGGCCGGGGCTGAGACCCACCTCTTCGTGGAAGCGGCGGGCGAACGTGCGCAGGCTCATCCGGGCGTGACCGGCGAGGTCGGCCAGGGTGAGCGGTTCGCCGAGGCGTTCCAGGGCCCAGGCGCGGGTGGCCGCGGTGGTCGCGGCGCCCTGTTCGGGGACGGGCTGTTCGATGTACTGGGCCTGGCCGCCGTCCCGGAACGGCGGGACCACGCAGCGGCGGGCGACGGTGTTGGCCAGGCGGCTGCCGTGGTCCTTGCGGACCAGGTGCAGGCAGACGTCCACGCCGGAGGCGGCTCCGGCGGAGGTGAGGATCGGGTGGTCGTCGACGAACAGCACGTCCGGGTCGAGGTCGACGTGCGGGAACATGCGCCGGAAGTGGTCGGCGACCTGCCAGTGGGTGGTCGCCCTGCGGCCGTCGAGGAGCCCGGCGGCGGCGAGGACGAAGGCGCCGGTACAGATGGAGACGATGCGCGTCCCCGGGCGGATGAGCGCGAGCGCGGCCAGGACGTCGCCCGGCACCTCGTCGGCCAGGTGGGCGGGCGCGACGGGCGCGATCACCACCGTGTCGGCCGTGGCCAGGGCCTCGGGGCCGTGTTCCACGGTGACGCCGAAGTCCGCGTTCGTGCGCACCGGACCGCCGTCGACCGAGCAGGTCAGCACCTCGTACCGGCCGTCGGCCGCGCCCAGGATCCGGCTCGGGATGCCCAGTTCGAACGGGTACACGCCGTCCAGGGCCAGGACCACCACTCGCTCACGTCGCATGGCACGATCCTATCGAAGGTTGGCAATTCTGCCATTGGCGGCTCGGGCGCGGACGGGCACGCTTGATCACCATGAGCACACAGAACACGATGCGAGCCATCAGCCAGGACGTCCTCGGCGGCCCCGAGGTCCTGAAGGAAGTGGAGATCGAGCGCCCGGCGCCCCGGCCGAACGAGGTGCTGGTCCGGGTGCGGGCCGCCGGGGTCAACCCGACCGACTGGAAGCACCGCGCCACGGGCGGTTTCCTGGGCGATCCGCCCTTCGTCCTCGGCTGGGACGTCTCCGGGGTGGTGGAGGCTGTCGGCATCGGCGTCGCGGCGTTCGCGCCCGGTGACGAGGTCTTCGGCATGCTGCCGTATCCGTTCGGGCACGGCTCGCACGCCGAGTACGTCATCGCTCCGGTACGGGCCCTGGCCCGCAAGCCGGCCGGGATCGACCACGTCCAGGCGGGCGCGCTCCCGCTGGTGTCGCTGACCGCGTGGCAGGCGCTGGTCGAGCACGCGGAGCTGCGGCCCGGGCAGCGGGTGCTGATCCACGCCGCTGCGGGCGGGGTCGGGCACGTGGCGGTGCAGATCGCCAAGGCGCGCGGCGCCCATGTGATCGGCACCGCGAGCGCGGGCAAGCACGGGTTCCTGCGGGAGATCGGCGTGGACGAGGCGGTGGACTACCGGGAGACGGACTTCACCGAGGCCGTGAAGGACGTCGATGTCGTCCTGGACACGATCGGCGGCGACAACGCCCTGCGCTCACTGCGCGTCCTGCGCCCGGGCGGGGTCGTGGTGTCGATCCTGCCGGGAGGCTCGGACGACTTCTACGAAGAGGCCGGGCGGCTCGGTGTGCGCGCGGTCCGGATGCTGGTCGACGCCGACCGCGCAGGCATGGAGACGATCGCGGAACTCGCCGAGACGGGCAGGCTCCGCGCCACCATCGCCGGAACCTTCCCGCTGGCCGCCGCCGCGGAGGCCCACGCCTCGGGCGACACGGGCCGAACGACGGGGAAGCTGGTCCTGGTCGACGACTGACCCGGACGGCAACGCCGCCCCGAAGGGGCGCGGGGAACTGCGCGACAAGCCACGGCCGGGCCGCACACACAGGTCCACCGCACCCCCCGGGTTCTCCGCGTCAGAACATCAGGACCGGCTTGATCGTCTTGCCCGACCTCATGTCCTGCACCGCCCGGTCGATGTCCCCGAAGGGATACGTGCCGATCAGGCGGTGCAGCGGGAGCCGACCGTCCTTCACCAGGCGGACCAGCGCGGGGATCATGGTCTGGGTCTCGCTGTCGCCGAGGGTGAGGCCCACGATCCGCTTGCCCCCGAGCAGGCCGTTGACGTCGAGGGCGACCTCGGTGCCGAAGGGCGGGGCACCGACCACGACCAGGGTGCCGCGGGCGGCGAGCGCGTCGACGCCCTGGCGCAGGACGCCGACATTGCCCGTGGTCTCCACGACACCGTCCGCGCCCCGGCCGCCGGTGATCTCGGCGAGGGCCGGGGCGAGGGCCGTCCCGCTCGTGTCGACGGTGTGCGTGGCACCCAGTTCCGTCGCCAGCGACAGGCGTTCGGAGACCCTGTCGACGGCGACGATCCGCGTGGCCGGGGTGAGGGCCGCCGCCATCACGGCCGACAGGCCGACCGCTCCGGCGCCCAGGACGACGACCGTGCTGCCCGTGTCCGGCTTCAGGACGTTCCAGACGGCACCCACACCGGTCTGCACGCCGCAGCCCAGCGGGGCGATGGACTCCAGCGGCACGTCCGGGTCGACCTTGACGAGGCTGCGCTCGTCGGCCAGGGCCCGCTCGGCGAAGGAGGACTGGCCGAAGAAGTGCCCGCCCAGGGCCTGGCCCCCGCGGCTGATGGTGCTCGTGCCGTCGGCCCGGCTGCCGCCGAGCAGGTTCAGCGGCAGCCAGGTCGCGCAGTACGCGGGGTGCCCGCCGCGGCAGTTGCGGCAGTCGCCGCAGGAGGTGAAGGAGAGCAGGACGTGGTCGCCGGGCGTGACGCCGGTGACGGCGGAGCCGACGGCCTCGACGACGCCCGCGCCCTCGTGGCCGAGGACCCCGGGCAGCGGGAAGGGCAGTCCGCCGCTCGCCACACCGAGGTCGGTGTGGCACAGGCCGGTGGCGACCATGCGGACCAGCGCCTCGTGCGGGCCGGGTTCGTCCAGGACGACGTCGGAGAGGGTGAAGGGCGCGCCGCCGGACTCGACGACCGCGGCACGGGTGGTGGTGGGCATCGCAAGAGCTCCTTGACGACTGTCTCAGTCGAGCGAGACGACGACGGACTTGACCTTGGTGTAACCGGCGAGCGCCTCGGGCCCGTACTCGCGGCCGTAGCCGGAGTCCTTCACGCCGCCGAAGGGCATCGCGGGGTCGAGCATCGCCCAGTCGTTGACCCAGACGATGCCGGCCTGGAGCCGGTCGGCGACCCGGTGCGCGCGGGCGAGGTTGGTGGTCTGGACGCCCGAGGCCAGGCCGTAGGGCGTGGAGTTGGCGAGGGCGACGGCCTCGTCCTCGTCGTCGAAGGGCTGCACGGTGAGGACCGGGCCGAAGATCTCCTCCTGGACCACGCGGGAGTCGTTCGACAGGTCGGCGATGACGGTGGGCTTGTAGTAGTAGCCGCCGTCCAGGTCGAGCCGCTCGCCGCCGCAGACGATCCGGGCGCCCTCCTTGCGGGCCAGGGCGACGTACTCCTCGACCTTCCTCAGGTGCTTCTCGGCCGCCATCGGGCCGACGACCGTGGCCGGGTCGCGCGGGTCGCCGACCGGCACACCGGGCACGGCCTCGGCGAGGATGCCGAGCAGCGTGGGGTACACCGAGCGGGCCACCAGCAGGCGCGGGCCGCCCATGCAGAACTGGCCGGTGTTGAAGACGAAGCCCTTGATGACGGCGCCGACGGCCTTCTCCAGGTCGGCGTCCTCGAAGACGATGTGCGCGGCGTTCCCGCCGAGTTCCATGGTGACGGGCTTGAGGGCCTCGCCCGCGACGCTCGCCACGTGCCTGCCGATCGCGGTGGAGCCGGTGAAGGCGACCTTGTCGACGCCCCGGTGCCGCAGCAGCGCCTCGCCGGCCACCGGGCCGGTGCCGGTCACGACGTTCACCACGCCGTCCGGTACGCCGGCCTGCTGGAACAGCCGGGCCATGTAGAGGGCGCTCAGCGGGGTCTCGTCGGCGGGCTTGTGGACGACCGTGTTGCCGGCCGCGAGCGCCGGGCCGATCTTGGAGCCGGCGAGGATCAGCGGGAAGTTGAACGGGGTGATGGCGGCGACCACGCCGAGCGGCTCGCGCTTGGTGTAGGCGAGGGCGTTCATGGGGGTGTCGCGCAGGGCGCCGTCCTGGCTCTGCGCGAGGTTGGCGAAGTACTCGTAGTCGTTGGCCGCGTTCGTCACGTCGACGGCGCCGCACAGCGTGATCGGCTTGCCGACGTCGAGGCTCTCCAGTGCGGCGATCTCGTCGGCGTTCTCGCGGATCAGCTGGGCGACGCGGTGCAGCACCCGGCCCCGCTCGCGGCCGCTCAGACCGGACCAGGCGCCGTCGTCGTGGGCCTCGCGGGCGGCCCGCACGGCCGCGTCGACGTCGGCCGGGCCCGCCTCCGCGACGGTGGTGACGACCGTGCCCCGGGACGGGTCGACCACCTCGGTACGCGCCCCGTCGGCGGCCTCGCGCCACTGTCCCCCGATGAACAGCCGTCCGGGTTCCCTCTCGAAGGTGGTCATCGCCACTCCTCAGCGTCGTCGCCAAGATTTCAACAAACAGGATTCCTGTTGGTTCGCAGTCTCTTTACAGACAGGTTTCCTGTCAATGCTCTAGCCTGCATCCATGCTCGACGCACAGGCGACCAAGGCACCCCCTTCCCTGCTCTACATGGTCAAGCAGGTGGAGCTCGTCGTGCGCTCCCACCTGGACGAGCTGGTCAGACCCTCCGGGATCACCGCTCTCCAGTACACCGCGCTGACCGTGCTGGAGCGGCACGACGGACTGTCGGCGGCCCAGCTGGCGCGTGACTCCTTCGTCACCGCGCAGTCCATCGCCGACCTGGTCCGCTCCCTGGAGGGCCGCGGGCTGGTGCGCCGGGAGCGCAACCCCCGCAACCGCCGCGAGCTGCTGATCCTGCTCACCGACGCCGGGCGGGAGCTGCTCGCGCAGTGCGCCGGGCCCGTCCGGGAGCTGGAGGAGCGGATGGTGCGCGACCTCACGGCGCACCAGACCGAGCAGTTCCGCCAGGCCCTCATCAAGGCGTGGCACGCCTTGTCGTAGTCCGGGGACGCTCTGTCGTGGCCCGAGGCGCACGCCGGAGATCACGCCCGCGCTCACGCCCGCGCACGCCCCGCGCGAACCTCGGCCAACTCGGCCGCAATTCAGAGACATATGTCAATCGAACATGCTCAAATTCACTCGTTGGAGGGTAACTTGCAGGGCGGGGAACGGTTGTGAGGACCGCGGCCCCTCCCCACGCACGGAGCAGGCTGGAGGCGATCTCGTCGTGCGGCAGGAACCTGCACCGCTCACCCGGCATCTGCGCGTCCGCCAGGAACGGGGGCACACGGTGCTGGAGTTCCGCGGCGAGATCGACCTCGCCGCGGCCACGGAGATGGCCCCGCACCTGGACCGGGAGACGAACCGCCGCGCCGCCCGGATCGTGATCGACCTCAGCGGGATCGAGTTCTTCGACTGCTCGGGCCTGCGGCTGCTGTACCGGGCCAGGAGCCGGGTGCTCGACCGGGACGGGCAACTGCTCCTCGTCTGCGCCCACCCGTTGACGCTGCGGGTCCTGCGGATCACCGGCCTGTCCCGGCTGCTGCCCCCGCAGCCCACGCTGGACGCCGCCCTGGAGCAGCCGGAGGCGGCCTCCGGCCCGGTGTGATGCCCAGGGGGTGTCCGCAAAGTCCCGCCTGCCCCGCGGCGTCCGGGCGGACGACGGGACCTTGCGGACACCCCCTGTGCGCCCTCCCGTGCTTCCGCTGACGTCCTTGCGTCCTCAACCGGCCGGTCTGCCAAGGGCCGTGGCGGGCATCCGGACAGTAGGAAGGAGGGCCGTCGCATGACGACTCCCGTCAAGCGTCTCCCCGGGCGCGTGCCCGGCTGGGCGAAGGTGCTCGGCGCGCTCGTGCTGGTGCTCGTCGTGTTCTTCGCCGGGATCCGGCTGAGCGTGATCCCGGGCCTGAAGGACCTGTTCGGCACCGACACCCACGACCGGTCCGGCCCCGCGCTGCTGAAGTCCATCCAGGACCTCAGCCGTTACGACGCCGCCTCCGGCAACTTCCAGGTCGTCGTGGACCTGGAGAAGGACGCCAAGTTCCTCCCCGACGCGATCCGCGGCACCCGCACCCTGTACGTCGGCGCGGGCACCGTCGACGCCTACGTCGACCTGGGCAAGGTCGGCGACAACGACGTACAGGTCAACGGCGACCGCACGTCCGCCACGCTCCGGCTGCCCCACGCGCGACTGGGCAAGCCGGCCCTCGACCCCGACCGTTCCTACGCCGTCTCCAAGCAGCGCGGTCTCTTCGACCGCCTGGGCGACCTCTTCTCGGACAACCCCAACGGCGAACAGGCCGTGCAGAAACTCGCGGTACGGCACATCGGCGACGCGGCGAAGGAGAGCGAGCTGACCGCCCGGGCCGAGACCAACACCACGGGCATGCTCGAAGGCCTGCTGCGTTCCCTGGGCTTCAAGGAGGTGCGCGTCTCGTACGGGGACTGATCAGCTCCCGAGGACCCCGGGCAGGGCCAGCGCGCCCAGCAGCGTCGTGCCCACCAGCAGCCACGCGACGTAGTCCCCGACGTGCCCGGACTGGAGGCGCCGCAGCGGCAGCGCCCGGCCCGGCGCGGCGAGCAGCCGCGGCCGGGTGACGGCGACGGCCGCGAGGGCGAGCGCCGACGCGGAAGAGGCCAGGCCGAGCAGGACGCCGAGCGGAGTCCAGTGCACCGGGACGTGCACCAGGCCGCCGGTTCCGGCCTCCTGCACGGCGTGGCCCACCGCGCCGCCGAAGCCGGGGACCACACCGACGGCGAGGGATCCGGCGAGCAGCACCGCCGGGACGGCCGTCATGGTGTCCGGGACCCGGCTCAGCCGGTGCCGGGTCTCGGGCTCCTCGCCGGAGCCGGTCGTCTCGTAGGCGTCCTTTTCCTCCGGCCGGGGCCCGAGGCCGAGGAACACGCGCGCGGCGACCCGCAGGACCGCCCCGGCGGTCACCGCGCTCGCCAGGACGTACAGCACGGTGAGCGGGCCGCCCACGGCCTCCTCGGTGACCGACTTGCCGAGCGCCGTGCCGAAGGGCGGCAGCCCGGCGAGGCCGAGCCCGCCCACGACGAACAGGACGGCCACTCCCCGCAGGTGCCGGGCCCGGCCGTGCAGCGCGTGCTCGTCGACCGAGCCGTACCGGTCGAGGAGGATGCCCGTGCAGGCGAACAGCGCGGCCTTCACACCGGCGTGCCCCAGGACGTACAGGGCGACCCCGTCGTCCGCCTCCGGGGTGAGGGTGCCGATGCCCGTGAGGAACAGCCCCATGTGGGCGACGGTCGAGTAGGCAAGCAGCCGTTTGATGTGCCGCTGGTACCAGCACATGACCGCGCCGACGACCGCCGTCAGCACGCCGAGCGCCACCAGGGCCCGCTCCACGTCGGCTGCGGGCAGCCCGCCCGGCCCGGAGAAGACGGTGTCGTGGACCCGCCACACACCGAAGGCGCCGAGCTCCACCATGACGCCCGACAGCAGCATGCAGACCGGGGTGGGGGCCACCGCGTGCGCGTCCGGCAGCCAGAAGTGGAACGGTACGGCCGCGCCCTTGACCAGCAGCCCGGTCAGGACCAGCACGAATCCCGCGAGGACCAGCGCGTCGGGCGGACCGTGCGCGTCCAGCCCCTGCCCGATCCGCCTCATGCCCAGCTCGCCGGTACGGGCGTACAGCAGGCCGATGCCCATCAGCATGGCGTACGCGCCCAGTGAGTTGACGACGCCGAAGGTCAGCGCCCCCTGCACGGCCCGGGCCTCCTCGACCCGGTGGCCGGTCAGCGCGTAGGCGACGACGCTCATCAGCTCGAACCACACGAACGTGTTGAACAGGTCGCCCGCGATCGCGAAACCGCACATGCCCGCCTGGAAGAGCAGCAGCAGCGCCGGGAACGAGCCGGAGTGCCCGCGCGGCGGTTCCTCGAAGTAGTGCCAGGAGTACACCAGGGCGGCCAGGGTCAGAGTCGAGGCGAGCGCGGCCATGCCGAGCCCCGGCCCGTCCCCCACCAGGACGATCCCGACGCTCTCTCCGTGCACGGGCACCCAGCCGCCCACCCATTCAACCTGCGGTTGCGAGGAGTCGAGCAGGAGGACGACCGCGAGCCCGGCGGTTCCGGCGGAGACGGCACAGCCGGCGGACTCGGCGGCGGCCCGGGGTACCCGGCGGCCGCCGGCGGCCAGCAGGGCGGCCCCGAGCAGCGGGACGGCGACGAGGAGCGGCAGCAGGTGGTGCATCAGCCGCGCAGCTCGGAGAGTTCGTCGGGGTCGACGGTGCCGTGCCGCTTGGAGACCTGCACGACGAGGGCGAGGAGCAGGGCCGTGACGGTGGCGCCGACGACGACGTCGGTGAGGGCCAGGGCCTGCACGACCGGGTCGACGACCGGCCGCGCGCCGGGTTCCAGGTCGGAGTAGACGGGCGCAGTGGCCCCGTCCCGGTAGCCGACGGCCAGCAGCAGCACGTAGGTCGCGCACTGGCACACCGACAGGCAGCCGACGGCGTGGATGAGATCGCGGCTGGTGGCCAGGCCGTAGCAGCCGGCCAGGAAGATCCACGCGGCGACCAGGTAGGCGAACACGTCCATCACAGCGGCCTCACGTTCCGCTCTCCTCCTCGATCTCGACGGCCTGGTCCAGGAAGCGGGCGAGCAGCACGACGACGGCGCAGGCGACCTCCATGCCGACGGCCGCGTTGAGCAGCGGGACGGTGCCGCCGGAGGACAGCGTGTTGAACGTGCCGTGCGGCAGCAGCGTGTTGGCGAGGAAGGCGGCACCGCCGAGCAGTGCCGCGACGCCCGTGACGAGGTAGGCGCAGACGGCGACCCCGTCGCCCACCTCGTACCGTCCGACCGGCCGGACGCGTTCCAGGGCGCGGTAGTCGGCGCCCAGGTACAGCAGGTGCAGGGCGGTCGCGGCGACCACGCCGCCCTGGAAGCCGCCGCCGGGGCTGAGCTGCCCGTGCGCGACGACGTACAGGCCGGTGAGCAGGGCGACGGGCAGCACGAGCAGGGCGTAGCGGCGTACGGGCGGGGCGACATCGGCGGGTTCGGGCCGGGCGCGGTGCTCGTCGCGGGTCTGCCGCAGCAGGACGACGCAGCCGAGCACGGCCGCGAACAGGATGGTCAGCTCGCCGAGGGTGTCGAAGGCCCGCTGGTCGAAGTTGACGGAGGCGATGGTGTTGGCGGTGCGGTGGGCCAGCGACGCCTCGACGGCGCGGTCGCCGTAGGGGTGGCGGTCGCCGCCGAAGGCCGGCAGGCCGAGGCAGGCCGCGACGAGCAGCGCGGCGACGCCCGCGCCGCCCACGGCCACCAGCCACAGCCGCGTGCGGGGGCTCATTTCCCGCCTTCCTCGCGGTGCCTGCGTCGTCTCACCTTGCGGACCGTCAGCAGCAGCAACAGCGGCGTCAGCGCGGAGCCGACCGCGAGCTGCGACAGTCCGACGTCGGGGGCCTGGAGCACGGTGAACAGCACGGCGAGCACGACACCGAGGACGGACAGCACGAGGGCCTGGCGGACGGGGTCGCGGGTGGCCACGGCCACGGTCGCACAGGCGGCGACCAGCACCAGCGCGACGGCGATCACGGCTTCGTCCACGGCTGCCTTCTCCCCTGTTCGGCGCTACTCATGGCGTGTCCCTCCGGCCATGCCGGTCAGCGCCCGTGATGCGACGAGGTTGCCGCCGATCAGCAGGGCGCCGGTCACCAGGAGCTTCGCCATCGCCCGGCCCGGCCCGGTGACCGCGCACAGGGCCAGCACGACCACGGCCCCGAGGCCGGCCGCCGCCCAGGTCGCGCCCCGGGCACGGGCCGGGTCCTCGGCCAGTTCCCCGGCGAGCAGCCGGGCGAAGACGAGCGTGCCGACCGGGCCGAGCAGGGCGAGGACCAGGGCGAGATCGACGTAGGAGGGGCGGTCGTAGCCCTGGGCGAGGAGCAGCAGGCCCGGGCAGGCCACCGCGGTGGACAGGTTCTGGGCGACGACCCGGCGCCGCAGCGGTCCGGTGGAGACGCCCCACAGGGCCGCCGCCAGGCCGGCGGCGAGGGTGAGCGTCGCGGCGAGGATCCAGCCGTTCACCGTCCGGCCACCGCCCGTCGCGCGGCCCGCGCCGCGAGCGCCCCCAGGAGGGCCGCGCCCGCGCCGACCGCGAGTTCCAGCGGGTCGACGGTGGTGACGAACACCAGCCACAGCGCGGTGAGCGCGGCCCACCAGAGCGGTACCTCGGCCGCGGCGAGGAGCGTCGTACGCCGGTTCACGCGCCACCTCCACGGGGGCTGATCGTTGTGGCGGTCATCCAAGCACCGCCCCGGCTGCGGGACGTGACGGCGCGCGGCGGCTCCCAGCCCGGAGTGCCCCGGCGGACGGCGGGGAAACCGTGGCCGGGAACAGCCCTCGGCGGCATCGTCGGCGCGCCCGTGGGTAACCGGCTTATCACGCAGGGAAGTTGAAGACTGGAGGAGACAATGGCCGGTGCAGCCTCACGTCCCCGTACGGCCGGCTCCGGCCGCGAGCGACGCCGGCTGCCGCTGCCCGTCCGGCTGCTGGCGATGCTGTGTGCGTTCACGTTCATGGTGGCCTTCGCCGTGGTGCTGGCCCGGCTGACGCTTCAGCCCTCGCCCGCGTCGGAGGCGCTGACCCACACCAATCTGCATCCGGGCCGCTCGCTGAAGGCCTATCTCGACCAGCCGGAACTGCGGGACGCCGTCCGGCAGATCGGCGGCAACATCCTGCTGGGCGTCCCCTTCGGCGTGCTCGTGCCCGTCGTCGCCCCGCGCACCCGCGGCATCCTGCGCGTGCTGCTGCTGACCGCCGTGGTGATGCTGCTGGTGGAGTTCGCCCAGGGCGCGCTGGTCACCGGCCGCGCCTTCGACATCGACGACGTCATCCTGAACACCGCGGGCGCGCTGATCGGTTACCTGCTCCTGGGGCGCCGGCTGAGCCGCGCGGTCCATGCGCGCGGGCCCCGTGGCGGCCGGGCCGGGAAGAAGCCGGCGCCCGGGCGGTCCTAGGGCCTGTCCGACCATTCCCACTCGTCGCCCGGAGGGCGGCCTCGCGGCGTCAGGCCCGGTACCCGGTCGACCTGGTGCACCCGGTCAGGCCCTAGTGCACGGTCCAGGTGAACTTGTCGCCGCCGACCCAGCGGACCACGTCCGGATCGTCCAGGTCGTGGACCGTGATGCCGAACGCGGCGGCGGCCGCCAGGACGTCGGTGAGGGCCTTGGCCTCCCCGACCACCTGGCCGTCGATCTGCACGATCCGGAACGGCGGTGTGCCCGGCTGCACCCCGAGCACCATGATCCGCGGGTGGGATATGTACGGGCTCGCGCTTTCGGTCATGCATCGAGCCTAGAACGCAACCGGCGGTAGCGCGGGTTCAGCGACCGGACGGTCCGGCCGGCCCGCTCAGGGACGGCGCCAGTCGTCGCTCGTCAGGTGCGAGCCGGCCTGCGGGCCCATGCGGAGCATGCCGCCGTCGACGCTCCAGGAGGCGCCGGTGACGTACGAGGCGTCGGGGCCGGCGAGGAAGGCGACGACGGCGGCGACCTCGCGGGCGTCGCCGGGCCGTCCCAGCGGCACGCCGGGGCGGCTCTCGGTGTGCGGGTCGGTGTCCTCCTGCCCGGTCATGGGCGTGGCGATCTCGCCCGGTGCGACGGCGTTGACGGTGATGCGGTACTCCGCGAGTTCGAGCGCCATGACCTGCGTGAGCAGGCCGAGACCGCCCTTGGCCGCGCAGTACGGGGCGGCGCCCACGCGCGGCTGGTGCTCGTGGACGGACGTGACGTTGACGATCCGCCCGCCGTCGCCCTGCCGGATCATCTGCCGGGCCGCCTTCTGCCCGCACAGGAACGGCCCGACCAGATCGACGTCCAGGACCTCGCGCACGTCGGACAGCTCCAGGTCGAGGAAGGGCGTCATGGTGCCGGTGCCGGCGTTGTTGACCAGCACGTCGAGACGGCCGAGGCGCTCGCACAGCTCGTCGACGGTGTCGGCGGCCTCGGGCAGCCGGGTGAGGTCCATCCGGGCGACCTCGGCCCGTCGCCCGTGCGCCCGGACCTCCTCGGCCGTCTCCTGCGCCCCCTTGTGGTCGCTGTGCCAGGTGATGCCGACGTCCATGCCCGCCCGGGCCAGCCGTACGGCGGTGGCCCTGCCGATGCCGGAGTCGGCGCCGGTGATCAGGGCGACCTTGCTGGGTGGCGCGGTGGGGTCGGACATGGCGGGCCTCCTCGTGGGCGCGTTCGGGACGAGGCGTCGCAGTACCCGGGTGGGTACCGGGCAAACCGCGCGCCCGCCGTGCGGCCCGCGGGGCGCTGGGGAACCCTTGAGGTGGAGGTGGCGATGGATCCCGTCGAGGCACTGGACCGGATCGCCTTCCTGCTGGAGCGGTCCCTGGCGCCGACGTACCGCGTGCGCGCCTTCCGTACGGCGTCCCGGGTGCTGAAGGAGTTGGGCGAGGACGAAGTGCGCCGGCGGGCGGACGCCGGGTCGCTGGAGTCGCTCAAGGGGGTCGGCCCGAAGACCGCGCAGGTGGTGCGGGAGGCCCTGGCCGGTGAGGTGCCGGGCTATCTGCGGAAACTGGAGGGCGAGGCGAAGGAGCCGCCGGCCGTACGGGGCGGCGAGCGGCTGCGGGCGCTGCTGCGCGGCGACTGCCATCTGCACTCCGACTGGTCGGACGGCGGCAGCCCGATCGAGGAGATGGGCCGGGCCGCGGCGGCGCTGGGGCACGAGTGGGCGGCGCTGACCGACCACTCGCCGCGTCTGACGGTGGCGCGCGGGCTGTCGGCCGAGCGGCTGCGGGAGCAGCTGGACGTGGTGGCGGAGCTGAACGAGACCTGGGCGCCGTTCCGGCTGCTGACCGGCATCGAGTGCGACATCCTCGAGGACGGCTCGCTCGACCAGGAGCCGGAGCTGCTGGACCGGCTCGACGTCGTGGTGGTGTCGGTGCACTCCAAGCTGCGCATGGACGCCCGGTCGATGACCCGGCGGATGGTGGCCGCCGTCCGTGATCCGCATGCGGACGTGCTCGGGCACTGCACGGGGCGGCTGCTGACCGGGCGGGGGCGGCCCGAGTCGGAGTTCGACGCGGACGAGGTGTTCGCGGCGTGCGCGCAGACGGGCACGGCCCTGGAGATCAACAGCCGGCCGGAGCGGCTCGACCCGCCGCGGCGGCTGCTGCGCCGGGCCGTGGACGCGGGGGTGCTGTTCTCCGTCGACACCGACGCGCACGCGCCGGGGCAGCTGGACTGGCAGATCAACGGGTGCGCGCGGGCGGAGGAGTGCGGGGTGCCGCCGGAGCGTGTGGTGACGACGTGGTCCCTCGAGGAGGTGCTGGCCTGGACCCGTGAGCGGCGGGTGCCGTCCGGCGTGGCGGGCGGCTGAGGTGGTACCCGGGCGAGCCGAAAGAGGAAGGGATCGCAGACATGGCAGAGGCGCAACGGGCGGCCGTGTTCGACGTCGACGGCACGCTGGTCGACACCAACCACCTGCACGTCGTGACGTGGTGGGAGGCCTTCCGGCAGGCGGGCCACGACGTGCCGATGCACGCCGTCCACAGGGCCGTGGGCCTGGCCTCCACCGACCTCGTCGCGCACCTGCTCGGCGAGGACCGGGACACGGACCAGGACGCGGGGATCAGCGCCGCGCACAAGGCGCTGTACGGGCAGTACTTCGACCGGCTGCCGGCGCTGCCGGAGGCGGGGGCACTGCTGCGGCGGCTGCACCGGGACGGCTGGACGGTGGTGCTGGCCACCTCGGCGGGCGGCGCGGAGCTGAGCGCGCTGCGCCGGGCGATCGACGCGGACGAGGCCATCACCGCCACCGCCAGCGCCGACGACGTGGACGCGGGCAAGCCCGCGCCCGAGCCGGTCGAGCACGCCCTGGGCCTGGCCGGGGTGCCGGCGGAGCGGGCGGTCTTCGTCGGCGACACCGTGTGGGACATGCGGGCGGGCAGCCGCGCCGGGGTGCGCTGTGTGGGCGTCCTGTGCGGCGGCATCCCGCGCACCGACCTGGAGAAGTCCGGCGCGGACGCGATCTACGCCGACCCCGCACACCTTCTGGCGTCCCTGCGGGACAGTCCGCTGGCATGAGGCGGCGTGAAACCCCCGGTCCCGCGGATACTCGCTGCGCATGGACGAAGCCGCAGCAACGAACGACACCCGCCCCTCCGGGCCGACGGCCCGGGAGCCGCGGCCCCGCAGCGTGACGGACGGCCGGGCGGCCGCAGACGCGTTCCGTGAGCGTATGGGCGAGCTCGGGCAGGAGGCCCGCGCCACGCGACCACTGGATGCCGTGCGGCGGGAGGCGCGGACGGCCGTGGAGGCCGTGCGGGCCGCCTGGCGCGGGCCCGGACGGGAGCGGGACCTGGTCGTCCAGTCGCTGAAGGCCGCCGCGGCGGCGGTGATCGCCTGGCTGGTGGGCGGCGTCTGGATGGGCGACCCGCTGGCGCTGATGGCACCGTGGGTCGCGCTGGTGCTGGTGCAGGCCACCGTCTTCAGCTCGCTGGTGCAGGGCGCACGCCAGTTCGGGGCGATCTGCGTCGGCACCGTGCTGGCCTCGGCGACGCTGGCCCTCACCGGCGACACGACGGGCGCGCTCGCCCTGTCCGTCCCGGTGCTGATGCTGCTGTCGAACTGGCCTCGCTTCGGCGACCAGGGCATCTACGCGGCGACCACGGCCCTGTTCACCCTCACCGCGGGCACCGTGAGCATGTCCGGTGTCGGGCACCGGGTGGGGCAGGCGGCGCTCGGCGCCGTCATCGGCGTCGCCGTCAACGCGCTCGTCCTCCCGCCGATCCATCTGCGGGACGTCCGGGAGAACCTGGCGACCCTCGCCCGGGAATCGGGCGACATCCTGCGCTCCGTCGCCGCGGACCTGCACGAGGGCGACTGGGACGCGCAGACCGCCGCCGGCTGGCTCAACGCCTCGGCACGGCTGGACCGCCGTCTGGAGGCGCTGCGCTCGGCGCGCCGCTGGAGCCAGGAGAGCCTGCGCCTGACCTACGGCCCGCTGCGCGCCCTCCACCGCGTTCCGCACATGCCCCTGCCGCCACCGGACGAGGACGAACGCCTGGGCCGCGTCACCGGGCAGGTCACCACCCTGACCCGGGCGCTGGCGGTGGCCGTGGACGACAAGCGCACGCCCGCCCCGCCCGAGGGCCCGGCCCTGCACTCGTACGCGGACCTGCTGGACCTGCTCGGGGACGCCTGCCACACGGAGGCCGACCGCTTCCTCAACGGCAGCGTGGACCGCCGCCGGGACGACGAGAAGGAGAACAGGATGCGGGAGCTGCACCGGCAGTTGCAGGAACGGCTGCGGGAGCACGCCGGGCAGGGAGCCGAGCACACGGCGGTGCTCGGCACGCTGCTGCTCCAGGCCGAGAACCTGTGGGCCGAGATCCTCCCGGAGCACGCGGAGCGGTGACACACATCACCGCGACAGAGGTCCGGAGCCGGAACACCCAGAAGTGGTTCCCCGTTGAACAACACGTGGGTGCGGATGGGACAGTGTCCCCGGGCCTCACCATTCGCCCACAGGGACGATCGTTCGGCTGAAGCCCTGTGGAGCCCTTCGCCGAGAGGCGACCGCCATCCGTGCCCACCCCTTGGGCCGCCCCGGCCGTGATTCCCCCGTCCGGCCGGGGCTTTCCTCTGCCCACGTGCGATCGGCGCGACCCGGGTACTCGGTCATCTGCCGAGGACGGTCGCGGCCGAGAGGAGCACATGGTGAGCAGCGGAACAGGCATGAGGATCGTCGTCACGGGCGCCACCGGCAACGTGGGCACCAGCGTGGTGCGCCTCCTCTCGGAGGATCCGGAGGTCGCCTCCGTGCTGGGCCTGGCCCGGCGGCTGCCCGATTGGTCGCCGCCGAAGACGGACTGGTCGGCGGTCGATCTGGCGTCCGAGGAGTCCGATCTGGCCGAGCAGTTCCAGGGCGCCGACGCGGTGGTCCATCTGGCCTGGGCGTTCCAGCCGACGCACGACCCGGCGGCGACCTGGCGCACCAATGTGCTCGGCAGCATGCGGGTGTTCGAGGCGGTGGCCGCCGCGGGCGTGCCGGCGCTGGTGCACGCCTCGTCGGTCGGCGCGTACTCGCCGGGCCCGAAGGACCGGGCGGTGGACGAGTCGTGGCCGACGCACGGCTGGCCGGATGCCGCGTACTGCCGGGAGAAGGCCTATCTGGAGCGCGCGCTGGACACGTTCGAGCGCGACCACCCCGAGACGCGGGTGGTGCGGATGCGGCCCGCCTTCCTCTTCAAGCGGGAGTCCGCGAGCGAGCAGCGCCGGATCTTCGGCGGGCGTTTCCTGCCCGGCCCGCTGGCCCGCCCGGAGCTGCTGCCCTTCCTGCCCGACATACCGGGGCTGCGGGTGCAGGCGCTGCACACGGACGACGCGGCGAACGCGTACCGGCTGGCCGTGCGCTCCGACGCCAGGGGCGCCTTCAATCTGGCGGCCGAGCAGTCGGTCGACGCGCAGGTGCTGGGTGAGATGCTCGGTGCGCGCCCGGTACGGCTGCCGCGCACCGCGGCCCGTTCGGCGATCGCCGCCGCCTGGGGCCTGCACCTGCTGCCCGCCTCCCCGCACCTGTTCGACGCGGTGCTGCGGCTGCCCCTGATGGACTGCACGCGTGCGCGTGCGGAACTCGGCTGGCGGCCGGAGCACACGGCGACGGAGGTGCTGGAGGAGTTCCTCAAGGGTCTTCAGCAGGGTGCGGGCGCACGTACGGAACCGATGCGGGGACGCAAGGTGGGCTGACCGCAGGTCCTCCACAGGTGCTCCCGCGGGAGAGCCCATGGCCACCAGGACGACCGATGGCCGCAGCCGGCCCCCACAGTCGGCTGCGGCCATCGGCGCTCACGCCGCCGGAGCGCTCAACGGCGCTCAGGCGGAGGACTCGTCCGGCACCGGGTGCTCCGGGTGGACGGTGCCCGAGCGCGGTTCTCCCTGCCGTCCCGTCCCCGCTTCGTCCGTGTCGGGGACATCGTCGGCGGGTTCGCCGGCCCCGTCCTCGGCCTCGTTCCCGTCGTCCTTCCGGTCCTCGCCGGTGCCCGTGAAGCGCGGGGCGACCTCCCACGGGTCCTCGCCGGCGTCTGCCTGCTGGTCCGGCATGTCCCGCGGCACGGGCTCACCGTTCTCGCCGGGTCCTTCGAGGCGGTGGTCGGTCACGGCGTGCTCCCTTCACTGGTCCGGGCGCCACGCGAGTACCTCCGCGGTGACCTGAGAAACCTCAGCGCGGTGCCCGCTCCTGAAGCGCCGTGCGCCAGGCGGGGAGCGGACCGTCCGGTGCCGGATCGGGGTGCCGGCCGCCGCGCGCGAAGAAGTCGGCGAGCGGCAGGATCGCGGCGCCGACCGTGACAGCGTCGGGCCCGAGCCGGCCCAGATCGATGGTCACCTTCTCGGCCGGGTGGCGCAGCGCGTACGACATGGCGTGGCGGCGTACGGCGGGCAGGAAGCGGGAGCCGAGCGCCAGGCCCGCCCAGCCGCCGATGAGGATGCGCTCCGGCTGGAAGAGGTTGATCAGGTCGGAAAGGCCCGCGCCGAGGTACTCGGCGGTCTCCTCCAGAACGGCCAGCGCCACCGGGTCGGCCGGACCGTCGCCGGACGGGTGGGCCGCGGCGAGCATCGCGGTGAGCGCGGCCTCCTCGTCGATGCCGTCCGGAACCCGGCCGCCCTCCTCCCGCCAGCGTGCGATGAGTGACTCGGCTCCCGCGTACGCCTCCAGGCAGCCGAGGGCACCGCACCGGCAGCGGCGGCCCCGGACCCGTACGGTCAGGTGCCCCCATTCGACCGCCCGGCCCTGTTCCACGTCGGGGGTGACGAGGCTGGCGCCGACGCCGGAGCCGAAGAGGACCACGACGGCGTTGCGGGCGCCGCGTCCGGCACCGAACCACATCTCGGCCTGGCCGAGCGTCTTGGCTCCGTTGTCGATGACGTACGGGACGGTGTCCGGCAGGGGCGAGCCGGTGCGGAGCAGGGCCTCGAGCGGGACGGTGTCCCAGCCGATGGTCTGCCCGTGGACGAGCGTGCCGCGGTCGGGGGTGCGTTCGACGATGCCGGGGACGCCGATGCCGACGCCGAGGAGCCGCTCGGGTGCGAGGCCGGCGGTGTCGAGCACCTCGGCGATGCCGTGGCGGATGTGGTCGACGATGACCTCGACCTCGTACGTCTGCGCCGTGAGCGGGTGCTCGGCGCGGGCGAGCTCGGTGAGCGTGAGGTCGAACAGTTCGACGCGCACCCGGGTCTCTCCGACGTCGACGCCGATCATGTGGCCACTGCCGGGCGCGACACGCAGCAGGGTGCGGGGGCGGCCCCCGTCGGAGTCGACGCTGCCGGCCTCCTCGACCAGTCCGTCGGCCACCAGGTCGGCGACGACGTTGCTGACGGAACCGGAGCTCAGCCCGGTCGCCGGGCCGAGCTCGAAGCGGCTGAGCGGCCCGTCGAAGTAGAGCCGTTGCAGCACGGCCGTGCGGTTGGCCCGTCTGAGATCGCGTACCGTGCGCCCGTTCCGCCCCGCCATGTGGCTCCTTCCGGCCCCCTGTCCGACCTGCAACATACCGTCGGGGACGGGCTCGGCGCGATATTCCTCCACCCCTTATTTCATGATGTGAGCTAACTGACGGACCGGGAGGCCTCCTCGATCTCGTCCAGAGCGGCGAGCAGTTCCGGAGCGACCGCCTCCTGCACCCAGCGCTCGTGTTCCTCTCCGACCTCGCGCGGAATCGTCTCGGTGAGCATGATCAGGTACAGGTAGGCGCGGTACAGGGCCAGCCGGAGGCGGGCCGGGGTGTCGAAGCGGGCCCGGCCGCCCACCTCCCGGTAACCCGCCAGGAACGCCTCGTCCCGCTTGATGTCGCCCAGCAGCGCCAGGGAGACGAAGTCGGCCAGGGGGTCGCCCCAGAACATGCGCTCCCCGTCGATGAGGCCGCCGATGCGGGCGTCGCCGCCCGAGCGGTCGACCAGGATGTTGCCCCGCCACAGGTCGAAGTGCACGAGGCACGGGACGGTGACCTCGTCGAGGGCGCCGTAGGCGTACCGGGCGGTACGGGCCACCGCGTCGACGGGGCGGGGCAGCCGCGCCCCGTAGCGCCGGGCGTCGTCGAGTACGGCGTCGAACATCGTCGTGAACGCGGTCCGCCAGTCGGGGGCGAGCGGGCCGAGGGCGCCGGAGGGATAGCCGAAGCCGGTGCCCGTCACGCGGTGCAGCCGGGCCGTCTGGCGTCCCAGCTCCGAGCGCAGTGCGGTCTGTTCCGCGTCGGTGAGCGTGCCGTCCCACGGGTCGCCCGGGCAAGCCGTCATCAGCAGGAAGTCGTCCCCCATGGACACCAGCCGCGGTGCGGGGACTCCGGCATCGGCGGCCGAGTCGTAGAACTCGGCCTCCGAGACGAGGAGCCGGCGCTCGTGCCGGAGGCCGGGGGTGGCCGCGGCGGGCGGGATCTTCAGCACGTAGCGGGTGCCGTCGGTGAGGCGGAGTTCCTCGACGGTGTTGTACGTGCCGCCGGTCAGCGGGGCGAGGTGGGCGAGGCGGCCCGGATCCAGGCCCGCCGCCTGCAGGATGTGCCGGGCCCGTTCCCAGGAGTCCACCACCGTGTGCCCACCCCTCCCCTTCGCCTTCGGTCAGCCGGCCGCGTACACGTCCTCGACGTAACGCCCGTCCGCGACCAGCCCGTCGAGCCACCGCTCGGCGGCCGTCCCGTCGGCGCCCGGCGTCTGCTTGCGGTACAGGGTACGGAACACCTCCCGCACCCCGGGCGCCATCCGCGAACCGTCACCGCAGACGTACACCCGCGCTCCGGCGCCCAGCAGGGCCCAGACCTCCTCGGCCTCGGCGGCGATGCGGTGCTGCACGAACCGCACCTCGCCCTCGGGGGCCTCGCTGAAGGCGGGGCGCAGCGAGACGGCTCCGGCGGTCTCGGCGGCGCGCAGTTCGTCGGCGTGCAGGAAGTCGGCGTCGGGCGCGTCGCAGCCGAAGTAGCAGACGGCCGGGGAGAGTTCGGCGCCTGCCGCGAGGGCCGCCGTACGGTCGGCGATGGCGCCGCGGAACGGGGCGAGGCCGGTGCCCGCCGAGACCATGACGATCGGTGCGGATCCGCCGGTGGCGTCGATGCGGAAGGCCTCCCGGCACGGCTGCACGCGCGCGTACACCGTGTCGCCGGGTTCGACGGTGGCCAGGTAGCCGGATCCTGTGCCCCGGTACAGGCCCTTGCCGGAGCGCGAGGGCGCCTCCAGCAGCGAGACCATCAGGTCGACGTGACGGGGGTCGGCGGCGGGCGAGGAGGAGATGGAGTAGTGGCGGGGGCGCAGCGGGGTGAGGAGGTCGAGGAGCTGCGGCCAGGCCAGGGCGCCGCGCAGGGCCGGGTGGTCCTCGATGATCTCCACGAGGGTGCGCGGGTCGTCGGTGAGGGCGGCCAGGGCGGTGCGCTCCGGCGGGCACGGGTTGGCGGCGGCGAGCGCGGCCAGCTGCCCGGCGCTGGGGCGCTCCTGCAACTCCACGTGGTGGGTGAGGAGCTGCCGTACCGTCACGGGGCGGTCGACGGCGATCGCGTCGCGGCGCGGGCGCGTGGCGCGGATGTCCAGGACCGTGTCGAGGTCGGCGCCGAGCGCGGCGGCGGCGCGGGTGACGAGGTCCGGGTGGTTGGCGGGCAGCACGGCGAGGTGGTCGGCCGTGCGGTAGGTGACGCCGTCCGGAAGCGCGATGCGGAGGAACCGCTTGCGGCGCGCGTAGCCGGGCGCGGTGAGGTCGTGGGCCTCGGTGACCCGCATGGGGACGAGCTCGTGCCGCTCGGCGAGGGCGTCCAGCGGGCCGCCGGTCAGGGCGCGGACCTCGTAGGCGGCCGTGGGCTCGGGCTCCGGGGTCGTGGCGTCCGGGTCGCCGTACCGCTCCAGCAGGGCGACGCGGAGGGCCGCCGTGAACTCCCGGACGGTACCGGTGAGGTCGCCGGAGGCGTCGGCGGCGGCTCGGTCGAGGAGCCGGGCGGCGCCGGATTCCGCGAGCCGCTCGTCGATCCGTGTGGGGACGTGCTGGTAGGTCGCGGCCCAGTTGCGGTCGCCGACGCCGAGGACGGCGTACGTCACGCCGGACAGGTCGTGGGTCTCCTCCAGCCGGGCGGTGAAGGCGGTGGCGTCGTCGGTGGGGCGGCCGTTGTAGGAGGCGGCCGTGATGACGACGGGCCGGTCGGTGGGCAGGCCGCCCGCGTGGGCGTCCAGGGGCGCCACCTGGGTCTCGCAGCCGACGGCGGCGGCCTCGTCGGCGAGTTGGGCCGCGAGGTCGCGGCAGGTGCCGTAGTTGCTTCCGTGCAGGAAGAGGGCGGCGGTGCCGGGACGGACGCGCGCGGGCAGGCCCTGCGGTTCGGCCGACCGGGAGTCCTGGACCGGGGCGGCGCCGGGCAGCGGCGCGTGGACACGGTCCGCGGTCGTGCGCGGGGTGAGCGTGAGGGTGAAGCCCTCGGGCTTGAGGGTGAGGGTCTCCTTGACGTGGAGCCGGTAGTCGGCGTGGTCGCTCAGCCGGTAGCGGTGGACGAGCATGGCCAGCAGCATGGTCGCCTCGTGCAGGGCGAACTGCCGTCCGATGCAGGCGCGCTCACCGGTGCCGAACGGCTTGAAGGCGTGAACCGGGCGCTCGGCCTCCGCCTCGGCCGTGAAGCGGGACGGGTCGAACAGCTCGGGGTTGTCGCCCCAGACGGGCCCGCGGTGCAGCATCGGCGTGAGCACCAGGGCGGACTGCCCGGCGCGCAGCGGGACGCGGCCGCCGAGCAGCGTGTCCTCGCGGGCCTCCCGGGCGAAGACGGCGGCCGTGGGCCACAGCCGGAGCGCCTCGTTGAGGACCTGGCGGGTGTAGGTGAGCCGGCCGATCTCGTCGTACCCCGGTTCGGGGTCTGCCCGGTCGCCCCACAGCTCGTCGACCTCGCGCTGCACCAGCTGGAGCGCGGTCGGGTGCTTGGCGAGGTAGTACAGGGCGAAGGACATGGCGCCGGAGGTGGTCTCGTGGCCGGCGATCAGGAAGGTGATGACCTGGTTGCGGATGTTGGCGGCGTCGAGCGTGGTGCCGTCGGCGGGGTGCTCGGCGGTGAGCATGAGGCCGAGCAGGTCGTCGGCCTGGCTCTGGTCGGTGCCGGTGCGGGCGGCGATGACGTCGTCGACGACCCGGGCGAGATAGGCGGAGTCGTCGCGGAAGGCCGCGTCCGCCGCCGAGTAGTCCCGGCCCGGGACGCGGGCGAGGCGGGTCATGCTCCACTCCAGGCAGCGGACCATCGACTCGACGAAGGGGTGCGGCTCGGAGCGCTCGAAGGAGCCGAAGTCGTAGCCGAACCCGGCCAGTCCGATGGTGTCGAGCGTCATGCGGGTCATGTCGCCGGGCACGTCGACGGGCCGTCCGGCGCGGGCGTCGCGGTCCCAGGACGCGATGAGCCGGCGGGCCACCTTCAGCATCACGGGGTGGTAGGTCCGCATCGAGCCGAGCGCGAAGGCGGGCATGAGGATGTCGTGCGCCTTGGCCCAGTTGGGCTCGTCGTTGTACGCGGTGAACAGGCCGTCGGCGGCGAACTCGCGGACGTTCTCCAGGCCGGGTCCGATGTGCTTGGCGAACCGCTGCTCGTCCGCGAGTTCGGCCACGAGGTCCAGGTCGCCCACGAACAGGGTGTCGCGTCCGTACAGCCGCCGCACGAACACCGGCCCGTGCTCGCGCATCAGGTCCATGGCCTGCTGGACGGGCGCGTCGCCGGGTCCGGTGCCGGAGATGTCGGCGACGGGGACGCCGGGGAGGCCGTCTGCGGGCCGGGGGGTCTGTGCGGTGGGGCGCATGACGCGACAACTGCCTTTCGCGGTACGGAAGTACTGCGATCCAGCGTGATCCACGGGACCCTGCGGGCTGTGCCGCGGCCCTGCATGATTGTGTAGTACAAGCAGACGCGTCGCTCTTGCGCGGGGCGGCCCGGACGTGGCAGGAGAAGCTCGTGGACCAGGCCCGGCAGGAGGCCGTGACATGGCGCAACCGCGCCCTGCTCCTCTTCGACCGGGTCGCGATGCCGGTCGCGGTGTGCGATGTGTACGGCGCGGTGCTGCTGGCCAATCCGGCGATGGCCGCGGAGTGCGGTACGACGCCGGGGCGGCTGCGCGGCCGTGACGTACTGGACCTGTTCAGTCCGCGGGAGGCCACGCAGGTGGAGCGCATCGCCGAGGCACTGCGCCTGCGGCACCGCTCGCGCTACCAGGTGTCGGTGCGCTGGCGGGCACCCGGCGGCGCGGAGCGGTACGGGGAGTTGACGGCGGACCCGGTGAGCGACACGGTGGAGGACACGCCGGCGCTGCTGGTGATGCTGCGCGTGGACGGCGAGCGCGCCCCCTCCCCCGCCCCGCCCGCCGGACAGGCCCGGGTCACCCCCATGGAGGCGCGCATCCTGGCCCTGCTGGCCGCCGGCGCCACCACGGCCCGGGCAGCCCGCGAGACCGGCCTCACCACCGACGGCGTCACCTACCACCTGCGCCGCCTGTCGTCCCGCTGGCACGCCGCCAACCGCACCCAACTGGTGGCCCGGGCCTATGCGCTGGGGGTGCTCGCACCGGGGGTCTGGCCGCCGCAGGCAACCTCCGCGGAGTAGGCCGTGCCCGCTCCCTCCGGCGCGCCGAAGCGGGCGAGGGTGTGCCACACCTTCTTCAGGTCCTGAAGTCCGTACCGACCCGTCCGGGCGGCGTCGCCGATGGCCCGCGGGTCGA
This sequence comes from Streptomyces sp. SID5464, assembly GCF_009862985.1. NCBI lineage: Bacteria > Bacillati > Actinomycetota > Actinomycetes > Kitasatosporales > Streptomycetaceae > Streptomyces > Streptomyces sp. SID5464. Next base: position 109,373 of record NZ_WWIQ01000072.1, read on the forward strand.
CCAGGCCGTCCCGGGCGATCCGGGCGCCCAGTTCGGCGTACTCCCGGCCGCGGTAGTCGGCGTTGCGCCGCAGTCCGGCCACCGTGATCCGGTAGCCGGGGTGCCACTCGACGGGGCAGGGCAGCCGCCGGGCCGCGGCCTCGACCGGTGTGCCGCGGTAGCAGGCGTCCAGCACCAGTGCGTCCACGTCCCGGGCCAGGTCGACGCCGCCGTGCACGTGCGCCTCGATGTAGTCGTCGAGGGCGTCCCGCTCGTCCGCCTCCGCCAGCGCGATGAGCGACATGCCGGTCGCCACGCCGAAGTCGGTCGGCTCCGCGGCGCTGTCGGGGTAGCAGAACGTGGCGCGGTTCAGGGCGCCGGCGCGCAGCCGGAAGTGCGAGGAGCCGAAGCGCGGCGCCGCGCCGACCACCTGCCTGCGGAAGTTCAGGGCGCCGTACACGGGCCGCTCGTGAGCGGCCGCCTCGTCGTACGCCCCGCCGAAGATCCGGCTCTCCCAGCGCCACCGGTCACCGCCGGGACGGGCCGTGAGGCCGCCGTTGCTGGTGCCGGTGACGAACTGCGAGTGGTAGGCGCCGTCCCGGCCGAGCGCCACGAGGACGGGCACCTCGCCCGCCGACCGGTCCGGATGGAAGTTCAGCGTGATCCGCACGTCCGGATCGACGGCGGGCCCCGACGAGCCGCCCGCCACATGGCGCAGCGCCGCCCGGGCCCGAACCGACGCGACCTCAGGAAAATCCACTGGCTCCCCTTCGCCGTTGCTTCTAACCTGACACGAAACCTAGGACCCCTAGGTTTCAGTACGACGACCAGGAGCCCTCCCATGAGATCACTCACCGAACCGGACATCCGCAACTCGTTTGTCAACTGCTCCAAGGGAGAGGCCAAGCGTCTGACCGTCCCCCGGGACCTCGCCGAACGACCCTGGGACGATCTCGACTTTCTCGGGTGGCGGGATCCCGGGGCGCCAGACCGGAGTTATCTGGTCACCGAGCGCGAGGGGCGGCTCGTCGGGCTGGCGATGCGGTTCCAGGCCGCGCAGCGGGGCTTCCTGCAGCGCAGCATGTGTTCGCTGTGCCTGACGACGCACCCCCGGGGCGGTGTGTCGCTGATGACCGCACGGAAGGCGGGAGCGGCCGGACGCGAGGGCAACTCCGTCGGGGCGTACATGTGCACCGACCTCGCCTGCTCGCTCTACCTGCGCGGGAAGAAGGTGCCGGAGAACGGGACCCGCTTCGACGAGAGCCTCACCGTTCAGGAGCAGATCGAGCGGACCCGGGGCCATCTGGCCGCCTTCCTCGACAAGGTGTACGCCTGAGGCCCTCGGTCGCCCGTGGTTTCCCTCGGCGCTAACGTCCTTCATGAACGCGTTCGATGCGCCAGGGGAAGGGGAACAGCCCGAGGATGCGAGAGGTACGTGAGTGGACGGCGCACGCCAGGCGGATCCTGCACAAGCGCCGGGACCCGGTGGTCGTCCAGACGCTGCGGTCCGCGACCGCGGCGACGATCGCGTACGTCATCGCGCTGCGGCTGAGCCCCGAGCCGGCACCGCTCACCGCTCCCCTGACGGCGCTGCTGGTCGTCCAGGTGACCCTGTACGCCACGCTCACCAACGGCTTCCGGCGGGTGAACGCCGTGGTGACCGGCGTCCTCGTCGCGATCGCGTTCAGCCTTCTGGTGGGCCTGACCTGGTGGAGCCTGGCGCTGCTCCTCGTGGCGTCGCTGGCCGTGGGCCGGCTGGTCCGGGTGGAGGAGTACGTACCCGAGGTCGCGATCAGCGCGATGCTGGTGCTCGGGGTCACGACCGTCGGGGACACCGCCTGGGCCCGGGTGGTGGAGACGCTGATCGGCGCGGTCGTCGGGCTCGGCTGCAATCTGCTGCTGGCTCCGCCGGTGTGGGTGGAGGAGGCGGGAGAGTCGATCGAGGGGCTGGCGCGCCGGCTGCGGCAGCTGATGCTGCGCATGGGCGAGGAGGCCGTCGGCGGCACGCCCCCGCACCGCGCGGCGGAGCGGCTGCACGAGGCGCGGCGCCTGGACCACGACATCGTCGAGGTCGACGCGGCGCTCCGGCAGGCGGAGGACAGCCTGCGGCTCAACCCGCGCGTGCGGGAGGGCCTGCTGCACCGAGTGGTGCTGCGCACCGGCCTGGACACGCTGGAGATCTGCACGGTCGTCCTGCGGGTGCTCGCGCGCTCCTTCACCGACCTCGCGAAGGAGCGCGAGCCGGAGCCGCTGTTCGAGGCCGAGACGGGCGCCGCGCTGGAGCAACTGATGTCCGAGATCGCCGACGCCGTGGTGAGTTTCGCGGTGCTGGTGACCACCCATCTCAGTGCGAGCGCCGAGTCGGCGGAGGAACGTCTCACCGCGGAACTGCGCACCGCGGCGGGCACCCGCGACAAGCTGGCCCTGCTGCTGCGCGAGGAGGCCGAGCGCGAGACGGAGCACTGGCAGTTGCTCGGCGCCGTCCTGACGGAGGTCAACCGGATCCTCGACGAGCTCGACACCGAGCACCGCACCCGGCGCCTGTTCGAGGAACTGGACCGTGTGTCGCGGGAGCAGCGCGTGCGGATGCCGCGTCTGACGCGGCTGCGGGAGCGCCTCGGCGTTCAGGAGCAGATGTGGCGGGACCGTACGGGGGTCGGCGGGCGTTTTCGCTGATTGACCACCTGGAGCGGGTTGCACGGCGCGCAACGCTCGGTGCCGTTGTTGCACGCGGTGGGTGAACCACGCCAAGGTGGCTGTCGCGACGGGGACGAGTGACGACCTGAGGGGCGACATGGGCAGTGGTGGCTGGAGCAGACGCCGGTTCGTCGGCGCACTGGCGGGCGGAGCCGCCGCGGCAGGGCTGCCCGCCTGTGACGACGCGCCCGCGCCTGCGGGCCCGACGAGCCCGACAACCCCCGAGGCGAGCGTGAGCCCCTCCCGCGAGGCCCGTCGCCCGTCCGGCCCGCGCCCGCTCTACATCGGGACGTACACCTCCGTCGAGGGCGGCGGCAAGGGCATCGGCCTGGCCACGTACGACGCGGCGACGGGCCGGATCAGCGGCACGGGCACGCTCACCGGCGTCGGCGACCCGTCGTACCTCGCGATCCACCCGGACCACCGCACGCTGTACGCGGTGAACGAGCGCGAGGACGGCGCAGTGACGGCCGTCCGGCTGTCCGACCGGAAGGTCCTGGGCAGCCGTAGCACCGGCGGCGCGGCCCCCTGCCATCTGTCGGTGCATCCGGGCGGGCGCTGGCTGTTCAGTGCGAACTACGGCTCGGGCAGCGTGGCGGTGCATCCCATCGACACCTCGGGCGCCCTCGGCGAGCGGACCGACCTCGTCCGGCACTCCCGTCCGGCGCCGGGGCCGGGCCAGGAGGGTCCGCACGCCCACCAGATCTTCACCAGCCCCGACGGCGGGCACGTGCTCGCCGTGGACCTGGGCACGGACACCGTCTACTCGTACCGGCTCGACGAGAAGGCCGGGACGCTCACCGAGGTCGCCCAGGCGCAGACCCGGCCGGGCGCCGGCCCGCGCCACCTGACGTTCCACCCCGGCGGCCGGTACGCCTATCTCGCCGACGAGGTCGACAACACGGTGGCGGTCTGCTCGTACGACCCCGCCTCCGGCCGCGTCACGGTCGGCGAGGCGCAGTCCACGGGCACGGGTTCCGGCACCAACTACCCGGCGCAGATCCTGGTGACCCCGAACGGCCGTTACGCCTTTCTCGCCAACCGTGGGCACAACAGCCTCACGCGCTACGCCGTCGAGGCGGACGGCGCCCGGCTCAGGCTGCTGGACACCGTGCCGGTGGGCGGGGACTTCCCGCGCCAGATCGCCCTCTCGCCGGAGGGCACGCTGCTGTTCGCGGCGAACCAGAAGTCCGGCACGGTGACGGTCTTCCGCGTGGACGAGGCGAGCGGCGCGCTGCGGCGCACCGCCGAACCGTTTCCGTCACCGGTCGCCGTCTGCGCGCTGCCGCTGTAGGGCCCGCGGGCAGGACGCGGCGGTCGCCTGGCCGAGCAGGACGTGCATGCGCTCGGTGAGCTGCCCGACGTCGTCGGCGGGCGCGTGGAACGCGAGGCGTACGTCGCCGTGGGCGCGGGTGCGTTCGATGCGCAGCGTCAGTCCGTGCCGGTCGACGGCGAGGGGCTGGACGCGGACCGCGCCGTGCAGGCTGTCGGCGGCGACGAGCCGGGTGAGCCGCTCGACCGCGTCCGCGTGGCAGTCGGCGAGGTGCGTCAGCAGCCGGGCCTCGGCCGCGCCGAGCGGGTCGGGCGTCGCGGCGGCGAAGTCGTCGAGGTCCACGACCACCGCCCCGGACGGCTGGCGCAGCACCACGCGCGTGGCCCGGAAGGCCAGCCGGCCCTCCTCCTCGACGGTGAACCAGCCCGCGAGCCACAGCCGGGCGCGGATCCGGTCGCGCACGGGGACGGGCGCCACGTCGGCGAACTCCAGCACCGCGGACGGCTCGCCGCGGGGCGCGCAGATCGCGGCCGCGAGCAGGGCGCTGTCCCCGGGCACGTCCACCAGCACCCGGCCGTCCTCGGTCACCGTGTGCGCGCCGGCCAGTTCCTCCCGCGTGCCTTCCGCGGTCACCGAGCAGGACCACGCGGCAGCGAGCACCGAGCGCGCCCGCTCCGCGGCGGCGGGGGCCGCCGTCCAGCCGTGGCTGTCGTCACCCATCCCAGACCTCCTTAGGTAAGCCTTGCCTAACCTACCGAAAATCGGGGCGTGCGCCAACCACGTCACGTGATCTTTACGAGGCCTTTCAGGGAGTGAGGACGCCCAGCAGGGCGCGCGCGCACAGCTCACGCACCTGATCCCGGCTCAACTCCGTGCCGCGCAGCCACTCCAGGCAGACGGACGTGGTGAACGCCAGCCAGCCGCGCACCGCGAGCCGCACCTCCGGCCGCTCTTCACAGGCCGGGCCGAACTCGGGGTCCGCGGCCAGGCCCGCGAGGATCTGCCGCTCCTGCGCGGCCAGCGCCCGCTGGTAGACCCGCCGCACCGCCTGGTCCCCGGCCGCGTCGGCGCGGTGGAAGGCGCGGTAGCCGTGGGCGTGGGTCCGGACGTACTCCAGGAACGTGTCGAGGCCGCCCGCGAGCTGCTCGCGCACCGGCACGCCGGGCACCGCCGCCGTCATGCGCAGCATCCGCTCGCTCTCGCGCTCGACGACCGCCGCGAAGAAGTCCCGCTTGGTCGGGAAGTAGTGGTACAGCAGCCCGCGCGACACCCCGGCGATCTCGGCGACCTGCTCGATCCACACGTCGTCGTACGGACTCTCCGAGAACAGCCGCGCCCCGACCGACAGAAGCTGCTCCCGGCGCTCCTCGGTGCTGAGCCGGCGGCGCGTGCGCCCGCTCTGGTTCGCGGCCATGCCCGCACTTTACTTGACGCCGGTTCAACAACGGGACCACACTGAACCGCGCTATTGAACCCATGTACAACACGTGCGAACGCGCCGTTGGATCAAGGGAGATCGCGTCATGCCGCAGGCGCCGAAACGGGACGGGCTGCCCCAGGGGTTCCGGAGTGCCGAGCTGGGCTGGCCGGAACTTGACCGCATTCCCCATCCGCCGCACCGGATCCCGCTGCTCGGTGACGTGGTGGGCGTGAACCGGAGCACCCCCCTCCAGGACTCGCTGCGGTACGCCCGCCGGCTGGGTCCGGTCTTCCGCCGCAAGGCCTTCGGCAAGGAGTTCGTGTTCGTGTGGGGCGCCCGGCACGCGGCCGACCTCGCGGACGAGTCGCGGTTCGCCAAGCACGTGGGGCTGGGCATAGCGAACCTGCGGCCGGTCGCCGGGGACGGCCTGTTCACGGCGTACAACCACGAGCCGAACTGGCAGTTGGCCCACGACGTGCTCGCCCCGGGGTTCAGCCGCGAGGCGATGGCCGGTTACCACCCGATGATGCTGGCCGTCGCGGGGCAGCTGACGGAGCACTGGGACCGGGCGGCGGCGACGGGCCGGGCGGTGGACGTGCCCGGCGACATGACCAAACTGACGCTGGAGACGATCGCGCGCACCGGCTTCGGGCACGACTTCGGGTCGTTCGAACGTTCCCGGCCGCATCCCTTCGTGACCGCGATGGTCGGCACGCTGACGTACGCGCAGCGGCTCAACACGGTGCCCTTCCCGCTGGCTCCGCTGCTGCTGCGCAGCGCGAGCCGCCGCAACGCGGCCGACATCGCCCACCTCAACCGCACGGTCGACGAGCTGGTCCGCGCCCGGCGCGCCTCCGGCCGCGGGGACGGGGACCTGCTCGACCGGATGCTGGAGACGGCCCACCCCGAGACCGGGGAGCGGCTGGAGCCGCAGAACGTCCGCCGTCAGGTCATCACCTTCCTCGTCGCCGGCCACGAGACGACGTCCGGCGCGCTCTCCTTCGCACTGCACTACCTCTCCCGCCACCCCGAGGTCGCGGCCCGGGCCCGCGCCGAGGTGGACCGGGTGTGGGGCGACGCGGCGGTACCCGCCTACGAGCAGGTGGCCAGGCTGCGCTACGTCCGCCGGGTGCTGGACGAGTCGCTGCGGCTGTGGCCCACCGCGCCCGCCTTCGCGCGGGAGGCGCGGGAGGACACCGTGCTGGCCGGGGAGCATCCCATGCGGCGCGGGGCGTGGGCGCTGGTGCTGACGCCGATGCTGCACCGGGACCCCGAGGTGTGGGGCGCGGACGCCGAGCGGTTCGACCCGGACCGCTTCGACGCGCAGGCCGTGCGGAACCGGGCCCCGCACAGCTTCAAGCCGTTCGGGACCGGGGCGCGGGCCTGCATCGGGCGCCAGTTCGCCCTGCACGAGGCGACGCTGGTGCTCGGCCTGCTGCTGCGCCGCTACGAGCTGCGGCCCGACCCGGCGTACCGGCTGCGCGTGACGGAGCGGCTGACGCTGATGCCGGAGGGACTGCGGCTGCACCCGGAGCGCCGGACGCCGGTGCGGGAGCCGGCCTCAGACCTGCGCTGTCCAGTGCCCGGGCCGGGAGACTGACGCGGGCAGCCGGGTCCCGGCACTCCCCCGGGCCGCGTTCAGCTGCGGCTGGGTGAGGAAGAACGCCCCGGTCAGGTCGGCGTCGGTGAGGTCCGTGTCGCGCAGGTCGGCACCGATCAGGTCCGCGCCCCGCAGGTCCGCGCCCGTGAGGTCGGCGGCGATGAGGTAGGCGCCGCGCAGGTCGGCGCCGCGCAGGTCGGCTCCCTTGAGTCGGGCGCCCATGAGGTCCGCGCCCCGGCGGTTCTTCTTACGGCCCTTGGTGCCGGCCCGGGCCAGCTCGCTCGTCCGCAGCAGCAGGACGTTGACCTCCTGACGGTGCGCCGCCACGTCCAGCGCGGCGAGCTCCTCGGGGGCCAGCCGGGTCAGCTCCTCGGTCTTCTCCAGGGACCCCCGCAGCTCGGCGTGGACGGGACGGGCGGCGGGCAGGGCGAGCGCCTCGGTCAGGTACCAGAGCAGCTCGTGCAACTGGCGTACGACCGGGAAGACGTCGAACATGCGGCGGGCGTGCTCCAGCGGCCCGGACCTCCAGTCCTGACCGCCGAAGGTGATCTGCGAGACCCGCTGGCCGGCACCGAAGCAGTCGTAGACCGTGCAGCCGGTGAACCCCTTCTGCCGCAGCCGGGCGTGGATGCCGCAGCGGTGGTCGCCCTGCAGGTTGCGGCAGGGCGTGCCGGCGTCCTTGTCGACGGCGAAGTCGGCCGAGGCCGCGAACGGCAGGGCGACGCAGCACAGCCCGAAGCACCGCTCGCAGTCGCCGCGCAGTTCCGCCCGCGCGGCCTGGTGATCTCGCATGGCGTTCAGCATACGAAACGACAACTCACCGATGATGCGGTGGCGCCCCCAGACGCTCCAGCCGCTCGGGGTCGGCCAGGATGTACATGCCGGTGATCCGGCCGTCGGCGATCGTGACGCCCATGACCGACTGCACGCGTCCCCCGGGCGCGTTGACGACGCCGACCGAGCCGTTGACCAGCACCAGCTCCGCGGACTGCGCGAACCGGGCGAACATGAGCGCCTGCTCCGCCACCGTCTTCGCCCCCTGGACGGCCTTGGACGCGGCCGCGCCGCGCACCAGGGCGCCCGAGTCGGCCCGCAGCACCACATCCGGGTGCAGCAGCGCGAGCAGCGCCTCGAAGTCCCCGGCGCGCGAGGCGGCCAGGAAGGCGTCGAGGACCTCCTTCTGCCGGCCGAGGTCCGGCTCCGCCGCCGGGGTGGCGCCGCGCACCCGGCGCCGGGCGCGGCTCGCCAGCTGCCGGGTCGCGGCCGGGCTGCGCTCCACGATCGGCGCGATGTCGTCGAACGGCACGGCGAACATGTCGTGCAGCACGAACGCGAGCCGCTCGGCGGGCTCCAGGTTCTCCAGGACGACGAGCAGGGCCAGACCCACGGAGTCGGCCTGGAGCACCTCCTCCGCCGGGTCGAGGTGCTCCAGGGGCCGGAGCACGGGGTCCGGGACGAAGGCATCGCCCATCGGTTCCTCGCGGCGTGCGGTGCGCGAGCGCAGCAGGTCCAGGCACACGCGGCCGGTCACGGTGGTGAGCCAGCCGCCGAGGTTGCGGATGTCGTCCGCCTCGGCGCGGCCGAGCCTCAGCCAGGCCTCCTGGACGGCGTCCTCGGCCTCGGCCAGCGAGCCGAGCATGCGGTACGCGACCGCCTTCAAGTGCCCGCGGTGCTCCTCGAACCGGCCGGCCAGTTCCTCGCTGCCTGTCATGGTCTCCCCCGTCATCTGCTGAACAGCTCGAACGCCACCGCCGGCCTGCCCCCGAACCGCTCGCCCGTCGTCTCGGCGTGCCGCGTCAGGAAGCCGCGCACGTACGCCTCCGGGTCCTCGCTGGTCAACACCTCGATATAGGTGCGGTGTTCCAGCAGGGAGCGCACCGCCCGTTCCATCCCGGGCGTCGCGTCGACGGCGTGCGTAGGGGTGCTGGAACCGGCGACGGCGACCCAGCGCACGCCGTCCCACGGCTGAAGCCCCTGCTCGGTGAGCTCCGGGAAGATCCACCGGTTGCCGGCGTCGCCGGTCGCGTCGAGCGTGGCCCGGCCGACCGCCACGTGGTCCGGGGTGTTCCAGGCGACGCCGCCCCAGGTGTCCCGGTGGTTGAGGGTGATGACCAGCTCGGGCCGGTGCCGGCGGATCGCGGCGGCGATGTCGCGGCGCAGGGTGGTGCCGTACTCGATGACACCGTCCTTGTGGTCGAGGAACTCCACGACCGACACGCCGACCACCGCCGCGCTCGCCCGCTGCTCGCGCTCCCGCAGCGGACCGCACCGCTCGGGCTCCAGGGTGTCGATGCCCGCCTCGCCCCGGGTCGCCAGCACATAGGCGACCTCGCGGCCCTCGTCGGTCCAGGCCGCGATCGCCGCCGAGCAGCCGTAATCGAGGTCGTCGGGGTGGGCCACGACCGCGAGGGCACGCCGCCAGTCGCCGGGCATGGGCTGGAGTTGAGTGGTCGTCATGTCGGCAGACTAATCCGCGCCACCGACATCACCGCGTGTCCGGCACGGCATCACGCCTCGTTCCGCGCCAGCGCCAGCAGCCGGTCGAGGACCCGTTGGCCGCCGGTCCGCACGCCGTCGTGCTCGAACTCGTCCGTGATCCAGGTGCGCAGGCCGCGGATGGCGCGGGCGGTGCGCAGGGAGTGGGCCGTGTCGACGTACATGTCGTCGTGGTAGACGGCGGCGACGACCGGTACGTCGTTGGCGGCGAGGCGGGCCGGGTCGTACAGGGGCGTCCAGTCGGTGCGGGCGGCGAGCAGGTCGGCGGTCTCGCGCAGGGGGCGCAGCGCCGGGTCGCAGTCGAACATCCAGGGGTGGATCGACTCGCCGGTGAACAGCAGCGGTTCGTCGCCCGCGAGGGCCTTCGCGGCGTCGAACCGGGGGAACTCGGCGCGGACCCGCTCCGCCGACCAGGCGGTGGGCCGGGCGTCCTGGCCGTAGATCGCCTCGTGGACGAGGGCGTACAGCGGGTGGCGGGCGTAGGACAGCATGCCCTGCGCCTGCTCCTGGAACGCGTCGGAGAGCGTGAAGCCCTGCGGGGTGCGGACGAAGGCGTTCTCCAGGAGGTAGTGCAGGCGGTGGGTGCCGTCGCCGGTGCCGAGGACGATGCCGAGGGACTGGAAGGCCTCGACGGTGAGTCGGTAGCCGTTCGGCAGGACCACGTCGTGCGTCAGGAGGTGGTCGGCGATCCGGCGGGCGCGTTCGGCGTCCTGCGGGTAGCGGGCGTAGTGCGCGGTCACCTTGCGTTCGATGCGCGGGAAGGCGGCCCGGTAGACGTCGTCGGCGTGGGCGTCCAGGGAGGGCAGTCCGCCGGTGATCACGGCGGTGGCCAGGCCCTCGGGCGCGAGGGACAGGTAGGTGGTCAGGCAGAAGCCGCCGAAGCTCTGGCCGAGGACGGTCCAGGGGGCACCGCCGGTGACCTGCGCGCGGATGGCCTCGCAGTCGCGGACGATCGAGTCGGCCCGGAAGTGCGTGAGGTAGTCGGCCTGTGCGGCGGGGCCGCCGCGCAGCGGGAGCGTCTGCCGGTTGGCGGGCGTGCTGTGGCCGGTGCCGCGCTGGTCGAGGAGGAGGACGCGGTACTCCTTCAGCGCGCGGCCGAGCCAGCCGGGCCTGCCGACGGAGCGGTCCGCGCCGAAGCCGGGCCCGCCCTGGAGGTAGAGCAGCCACGGCAGGTCCTGGTGCGCCTTGTCGCTCGCGACGACCTCGCGGGCGTACAGCTCGATCGTCTCGCCCCCGGGGTGGTCGTGGTCGAGCGGGACGGTGAAGCGGCGGTCGGTGAGGACGACTCCGGGCTGACGGTAGCTGAGGGTCAACAGGGCTCCCGGGACGGACGGATTTTCGGACCGCGTCCCAGTTCATCACAGCGGGCGTCCGCGAGTGGCCCCTTCGGATCATGAAATCCTCCTGAACGGCGGTTCAGGCTCAGCGCGCGGACAGACTGGAGCGGCGGACGACCAGTTCCGGCTGGAGGACGACCCGCCGGTGCTCGTGCGGCTGCGCCGCGCCCTCCGCCTCCGTCTCCTCCAGGAGCAGGTCGGCCGCCATGGCGCCCATGGTGACCGCGGGCTGCCGTACCGAGGTGAGCGGGACGGCGGCGGCCGCCGCGAACTCGATGTCGTCGTAGCCGACGATGGCGAGGTCGTCCGGGACGTCGACACCGGCCGCGTACATGGCCTGGAGGACACCGAGCGCCAGCAGGTCGTTGGCGCAGAACACGGCGGTCGGCCGGTCGGCCAGGCCCAGCAGACGGGCGCCGGCATCGCGGCCCGCGGCGACGTCCAGCCGTTCGGTGGGCAGCTCGCGCAGCGCGTCGGGGCCGAGCCCGGCCTCGGAGAGCGCTTCGAGGGCGCCCGTGCGCCGGTCGCGGACCTGGTTGAGGCCGGGCGGGCCGCTGACGTACGCGATGGAGCGGTGCCCGGCGTCGACGAGATGGCGTACGGCCAGGGCACCGCCCGCGACGTCGTCGACGGAGACCGAGCACTCGGTGGTGCCCTCGGCGACCCGGTCGACCAGGACGAACGGGATGCCGTGCCGGCGGAACGCCTCGATGTTGCGGCCGGTGGCGTCGGCCGGGGTGAGCAGTACACCGCGCACCCGCTGCTCGGCGAAGAGCGACAGGTATTCGGCCTCCTCGCCCGGGTTCTGGGCGCTGTTGCAGACCATCACGCCGAGTCCGGCCTGCCGGGCGGCGCGCTCGGCTCCGCGCGCGACGTCGACGAAGAAGGGGTTGCCCATGTCGAGGACGAGCAGCCCCATGATGCGGCTGCGACCCGCGCGCAGCTGGCGTGCGGACTCGCTGCGGACGTAGCCGAGCCGGTCTATCGCGGACAGCACGCGGGCCCGGGTCTCGGTGGCGACCGTGTCCGGGCGGTTGATCACGTTCGACACCGTGCCGACGGAGACTCCGGCGGCGCGGGCGACGTCCTTGATACCCACCGACTGGGCCATCGGGCAGGGACCTCCAGAGGGAGACGAGGGGGCGGCGGCCGGGGCGGCTTCACATTACCGGCACGCCGCCCCGGGGCTCGGGCGCGGTCAGGCAGGGAGCCGGAAGTCGACGACGTGCAGCGCGGAGGGCGTCGTACCGCTGGACTTCTCCTGGTACATGAAGGACAGCACCCCGTCCTGCGCGACGCGCGTCTCGTCGATGACGACCTCGCCGAAGGCGTTGAGGCCGCTGCCGTCGAACAGGATCCTCCAGTCGGTGTGGCCGGAGGCCGCCGAGGCGCCGGCGATCCGCCCGAACGGGAAGATCGCGTAGGCGTTGTCGTACTTGTCCAGGATCAGCTTGGTGCGCTGGCTGGAGTTCAGCGGGACCGGGATCTCGGTCTTCTGCCAGGAGCCCGAGGCGTTCTTGCGGACGTGGAAGGCGCGTCCGTTGGCGGTGCGGTCGGCCACGTAGTTCGTGGTGCACTGGCCGAAGCGGCCGGGGACGTAGGAGATGATCGCGTGCGGCCGGCCCGCGGAGTCGGTGAACTGGCTCTCCTGGTTCATCAGGGAGTGGTCCGGGTTGAGCGGGTCGACGACCAGGCCGGCGTCGTTCACGGACACCTTGTCGGAGCCGCCGGTGACGCCGACGACGGTGCCCGCGTTGTTGCGCCAGGTACGGCCGCGGTCGTCGGAGTAGACGTAGCCGGTGTCGTGGTTGGTGATGCCGCCGCTGGAGCACATCACGGCGCCGTTCTGCTCACGCCAGGTGAAGAAGGAGTGCAGCCGCCCGTTCCGGTCGTAGTCGATGCCGTGCAGGTACATGTTGCGGGCGGTCGAGGAGCCGTGCTCGCTGGTGTACGTGCCCGTCGAGCTGGACCACTCGCCGAGGTTGGTCCACTTCGTGCCGTCGTACTCGGCGAGCGCGTTGCGGCCGTTGCCGGAGACGGCGACGCGGTAGCTCAGCTGGAGCTTGCCGTCGGGTGTGGAGATGAACTGCGGGTAAGTGAACTGCGAGGTCAGCGTCAGGCCGTCCAGGGTGGACTGGGGTGCGCCGAAGCGGCTCGCCGTCCAGCTCAGTCCGCCCGGGTCGTCCATGAGCCCGGCGACCGACTTGACGTAGGTGAAGCCGTCGCTGTGGGAGTCCATGTTAAGGTGCAGCCGGCCGTCGACCTTGGAGACACCCATGGAGATGACGTTGTGGGAGTCGTCGTACCGCAGCGTGTGCCCGACCTTGACGGTGGACCAGGTGCTCGCGCCGAGGGCGCGGCGGCCGACGACGGCGTTGCGGTCGGCGGTGTACCAGACGGCGTACTGGTAGCCCTTGTAGGTCAGCAGGCCGTTCTTCTGGAACGAGTTGTTGTTGACCAGCCCGTCGTAGGACACGAAGAAGATGGCCTGGTTGTCGAGGGTGGTGGTGCCGGTCCGGGTGACCGAGGGGCCGGGGTCGGCGGCCCGCGCGGTGCCGGAGGCGACAGCGGGCGTCACCACGGCTCCGGCCAGGGCGGCGGCCAGCAACGTGCGTCTGCGCATCTCATGAACTCCATCGTTCAGGCGAGGTGGAACACTTCCGTGAGCGGTTTCATGGCCTCGTCGGGCCGGGCGCCGTCCAGCGACTCGAAGAACGGCGCCATCTCCGCCTGCCAGCGGGCGTTGACGTCGGTGGCTTCCATGCCGGCCTGGGCGGCCGCGAAGTCCTCGGTCTCCAGGTAGCCGACGAGCAGTCCGTCCTCGCGCAGGAAGAGCGAGTAGTTGTGCCAGCCGGTGTCCGAGAGTGCCTGGAGCATCTCGGGCCACACGGCGGCGTGCCGCTCGCGGTACTCGTCGAGGCGGTCCTCCCGGACCTTCAGCAGGAAGCACACGCGCTGCATCAACGATCCTCCAGGGACTAGAAGTTGAACTGGTCGATGTTCTTGGCGTCGAACACGGTCGGCTTGCCGAGGCTGATCACGCCGTCCTTGCCGATGGTGTACTCGCCCATGGAGCCGGCCTTGAAGGTCTCGCCCTCCTTGCCGGTGATCTGCCCCGAGGACAGGGCGACGGCGGTACGGGCGGCCAGTTCGCCGAGCTTCGCCGGGTCCCACAGCTCGAACGCCTCGACGGTGCCGTTCTTGACGTACTTGCGCATGTCGTTCGGGGTGCCGAGGCCGGTCAGCTTGACCTTGCCCTTGTACTTGGAGCCCGACAGGTACTGGGCGGCGGCCTTGATGCCGACGGTGGTCGGGGAGATGATCCCCTTCAGGTTCGGGTACTCCTGGAGCAGGCCCTGGGTCTGCTGGAAGGACTGCTGGGCGTCGTCGTTGCCGTACGCGGTCTTCACCAGCTTCATGTTCTTGTACTCGGGCTTCTTCAGCTCGTCCTTCATGAAGTCGATCCAGGTGTTCTGGTTCGTCGCGGTCTGCGCGGCGGACAGGATCGCGATCTCGCCCTTGTAGCCGATCTGCTTGGCGAGCAGCTGCACCTCGGTACGGCCCAGGTCCTCGGCGGAGGCCTGCGAGACGAAGGCGTTGCGGCAGTCGGGCGTGGTGTCGGAGTCGTACGTGACGACCTTGATGCCGTTCTTCATGGCCTGCTTGAGGGCGGTGCACAGGGCGCCCGGGTCCTGCGCGGACACGGCCATCGCGTCCACCTGCTGCTGGGTGAGCGTGTTGACGTAACTGACCTGCCCGGAGGTGTCGGTCGCGCTGGACGGCCCGACCTCCTTGTACTTGGAGCCCAGTTCGGCCAGGGCCTTCTCGCCGCCCTTGTCGGCGGTGGTGAAGTACGGGTTGTTGACCTGCTTGGGCAGGAACCCGACGGTCAGCCCCTTCTTCAGCTCGGCATTGGGGTCGGCCTTGCCGGCGGTGGCGGCGGAACCGCCTTCGTTCGCGACGTCCTTCTTGGTGGTGCCCCCGCCACAGGCGGTGAGCGCGAGAGCGAGAGAGGTGGCAGTGGCGAGCACCGCGCAGCTGCGGCGGAGGGTTGTCTTGCGCATGGCTGTCGTCCTTTACGAGGAAGGGCTGGTCATGGGGTGGGAGTCGAGGCGGCTCTGCGGCCCGCCCTCGCTGTGGAGATCTGCCGTACGACCCGGGGGCCGAGCACGGAGAGAACGAGCAGGACGCCGGTGACGACGATCTGCGACTGCGCCGAGACGTCCTGGAGGCTCATCACGTTCTGCAACGCCCCCAGCAGGAACACCCCGGCGATCGCGCCGCCCAGCGTGCCCTTGCCACCGTCGAAGTCGATACCGCCGAGCAACACGGCCGCCACGACGGAGAGTTCCAGACCCGTGGCGTTGTCGTAGCGGGCGCTGGCGTAGTGCAGCGCCCAGAAGATCCCGGTCAGAGAGGCCATCAAGCCGGTCAGCGTGAAAAGGACCAGCTTCTGCCGTTTGACCCGGATGCCGGCGAACCGCGCGGCCTCCTCACTCGCCCCGATCGCGAACAGCGACCGCCCGAACGGCGTGGCGTGCAGCGCGACCACAGCGATGGCGAGCAGGACGAGGAACGGCAGGAAGGCGTACGGGACGAACGTGTCGCCGATGCGCCCGGCCGCGAAGTCCAGGTACTGGGAGGGGAAGTCGGTCACCGCGTCCGAGCCGAGCACGATTTGCGCGATACCTCGGTACGCGGCGAGCGTGCCGATGGTGACGGCGAGGGACGGCAGCCCCAGCCTGGTCACCAGCAGGCCGTTGACCAGCCCGCAGACGACGCCCAGCAGCAGGCAGATCGGGATGATCGTCTCGATGGCCATGCCCTGGTTCCACAGGGCGCCCATCACGGCACCGGACAGACCCGCCGTCGAGGCCACCGACAGGTCGATCTCGCCGGACACCACCAACAGCGTCATCGGCAGGGCGATCAGCGCGATCGGCAGCGTGTTGCCGATCAGGAACGACAGGTTGAGCGCGTTGCTGAACCCGTCGACGAAGCCGAAGGAGAACAGCAGCAGCACGATCAGCAGGGCGCCGACGGCGGAATCCCACCTCTTCAAGGCGGACCAGCGGACCGCTCGGCTCAGGGAGATGTCAGCCATGGCGGGCGTTCCTCTTCTTCAGGGCGGAGGCCACGCGCAGCGCGACGATCCGGTCGACCGCGATGGCGAGGATGAGCAGGATGCCGTTGATGGCGAGCACCCACACGGAGCTGACGCCGAGGGCGGGCAGCACACTGTTGATCGACGTCAGCAGCAGCGCGCCGAGGGCCGCCCCGTAGACGCTGCCGGAGCCGCCGGTGAAGACGACGCCGCCGACCACGACCGCGCTGACGACGGTCAGTTCGTAGCCGTTGCCGGTGCCGGAGTCGACGTTGCCGAACCGGGCGAGGTACATCGCGCCGGCGAGTCCGGCGAGGGCGCCGCAGAAGGTGTACGCGGCGAGGATCCGCTCGCGCACGGGGATGCCGGCGAGGCGGGCGGCCTCGGGGTTGGAGCCCAGCGCGTAGAGCTCGCGGCCGCTGGCGAAGTGCTTGAGGTAGTAGGCCGTCGCCACCAACACCGCCAGCGCGATCAGCGCCAGGTACGGCACCGCCGAGATGCCACCGGAGCCGAAGTCGACGAAACCACCGGGCAGGTCGGCCGCGGTGATCTGCCGGGAGCCGACCCAGATGGAGTCGATGCCGCGGATGATGTAGAGCGTGCCGAGGGTGACGACGAGCGCGGGCACCTGGCCGAGGCTGACGAGCAGTCCGTTGAGCAGTCCGAAGCCGATGCCGAGCAGCACGGCCAGGGCGATCGCCACGACCGCGTTGCCGCCGCCCTGGAGATAGGTGCCGGCGGCGAACGCGCTGATGCCGAGCGTGGATCCGACGGACAGGTCGACGTTGCGGGTGATGACGACGAGGGACTGGCCGGTGGCGACCAGCACGAGGATCGTCGCGTTCAGCAGCAGGTCCTTGATGCCCTGTTCGGAGAGGAACTCGCTGTTGCCGGCCTGGGTGACGGCGATCATCACCAGGAAGACGATCAGGATGGCGAGTTCGCGCATCTTGAAGACGCGGTCGACGAGGCGGGTGCCGCTCGACTTGGGCACGTCGGCCACGGGGGCCTCTTGTGGGGTGACGACCGTCATGCGGCGGCCCTCCCGGTGGCTGCGGCCATCACGGTTTCCTCGGTGGCGTCGGAGCGTGGGATCTCGGCGGTGAGGCGGCCCTCGTGCATGACCAGCACGCGGTCGGCCATGCCGAGGATCTCGGGCAGGTCGGAGGAGATCATCAGGACGGCCACGCCGTCGGCGGCCAGCTGGGACAGCAGCCGGTGCACCTCGGCCTTGGTGCCGACGTCGATGCCGCGGGTCGGCTCGTCGACGATCAGCACCTTGGGGGCGGTGGCCAGCCACTTGGCGAGCACGACCTTCTGCTGGTTGCCGCCGGACAGGGTGTTGACGGTGTCGGCGATCCGGGCGTACTTGACCTGGAGCTTGACGGCCCAGTCGAGGGAGCGGCTGCGCTCGGCGCCGCGGTCCATGAGCCCGGCCTTCACGGTCGTGCGCAGCCCGGTGAGCCCGATGTTCCGCTCGATCGACATGTCCATCACCAGACCCTGGGCGCGCCGGTCCTCGGGGACCAGGGCGAGTCCGGCGGCCATCGCGGTGGACGGGGCGCCGTTGACCAGGGCCTTGCCGTCGACGGAGACCTCGCCGGCGTCCCAGCGGTCGATGCCGAACACGGCCCGGGCGACCTCCGTGCGCCCGGCGCCGACGAGCCCGGCGAGGCCGACGATCTCGCCGTGCCGCACCTCGAAGGAGACGTCGGTGAACACACCCTCGCGGGTCAGCCGGCGCACGCTCAGGGCGACGCCGCCCGGCTGCACGTCCTGCTTGGGGTAGAGCTCGTCGAGGTCGCGGCCGACCATGCGGCGCACGAGGTCGTCCTCGGTCATGCCGTCCAGCGGCTCGCTGCCGACCCAGCCGCCGTCGCGCAGGGTGGTGACCCGCTGGCAGATCTCGAAGATCTCCTCCAGCCGGTGGGAGATGAACAGCACGGCGGCGCCCTGTTCGCGCAGGGTGCGTACGACGCCGAAGAGGCGGGCGACCTCGCTGCCGGTGAGCGCGGCGGTCGGCTCGTCCATGATCAGGACACGGGCGTCGAAGGAGAGGGCCTTGGCGATCTCGACGATCTGCTGGTCGGCGATGGAAAGTCCGCGGGCGGGCCGGTCGGGGTCGAGTTCGACTCCGAGGCGCTCCATGAGGGCGGCGGTCGCGTTGTGCGTGGCCTTGTGGTCGATCCGGCCGAGGGCGCGCCGGGGCTGGCGGCCCATGTAGATGTTCTCGGCGATCGACAGGTCGGGGAAGAGCGTGGGCTCCTGGTAGATCACGGCGATGCCGGCGTCGCGGGCGTCGCCGGGACCGTGGAAGGCGACGGGCGCACCGTCGAGCAGCACCTGGCCGGCGTCCGGCCGGTGCACCCCGGCGAGCGTCTTGATGAGGGTGGACTTGCCGGCACCGTTCTCACCGGCGAGGGCGTGCACCTCCCCGGGGAACAGCTCCAGGGAGACGTCCCGCAGTGCGCGGACCGCGCCGAAGGACTTGGAGACGTCCCTCAGTGCCAGAACCGGGGCCGGACCCGTGGTGGACGGGTGGGTCATGGGGGCTCCTCGACGACGCCGGCGGGACGGCCCTCTCGGCGTCGTGAAAGGTTTCAACTGGGTTGCCGGGACGTTAGGCGGGTCGTGCATGTCACGTCAATGGGTTCCGGTCGAAAAAGTTTCGAGGACAGAAGGTCACGCCCTGGTCACGGGAAACCGCGTAGGTCGAAGGGGTTGACACCCCTTCGGGGGGCCCATAACTTCGCGTCCTGAATCGTTTCATTCGGTGGTCGTTACGACCCGATGCCTCAGGAGCCCTGACGTGACCGAGCTCGCCGCGGTGAAGGCCGCTCTCAAGACCCAGGCAGTCGAGACGCCGTCGTGGGCGTACGGGAACTCGGGCACGCGCTTCAAGGTGTTCGCGCAAGCGGGTGTGCCGCGCGATCCGTACGAGAAGCTGGACGACGCGGCGAAGGTGCACGAGTTCACGGGGGCCGCCCCGACCGTCGCCCTGCACATCCCGTGGGACAAGGCCGACGACTACGCGGCGCTGGCGAAGCATGCCGAGGAGCGTGGTGTGAAGCTCGGCGCGATCAACTCGAACACGTTCCAGGACGACGACTACAAGCTCGGCAGCATCTGCCACCCGGACGCGGCGGTGCGGCGGAAGGCCCTGGACCATCTGCTGGAATGCGTCGACATCATGGACGCGACCGGTTCGACGGACCTGAAGCTGTGGTTCGCCGACGGGACGAACTATCCCGGGCAGGACGACATCCGGGCCCGGCAGGACCGGCTCGCCGAGGGGCTCGCGGAGGTCTACGAGCGGCTCGGTGAGGGGCAGCGGATGCTGCTGGAGTACAAGTTCTTCGAGCCGGCGTTCTACACGACCGACGTGCCGGACTGGGGCACCGCGTACGCCCACTGCCTGAAGCTCGGGCCGAAGGCTCAGGTCGTCGTCGACACCGGGCATCACGCACCGGGTACCAACATCGAGTTCATCGTGGCGACGCTGCTGCGGGAGGGGAAGCTCGGAGGGTTCGACTTCAACTCGCGGTTCTACGCGGACGACGACCTGATGGTCGGGGCCGCGGATCCGTTCCAGCTGTTCCGGATCATGTACGAGGTGATCCGGGGCGGGGGGTTCTCGCCCGAGGTCGCGTTCATGCTCGACCAGTGCCACAACATCGAGGCGAAGATCCCGGCGATCATCCGCTCGGTGATGAATGTGCAGGAGGCGACGGCGAAGGCGCTCCTCGTCGACCGGGAGGCCCTGGGTGAGGCGCAGAAGTCGGGTGACGTGCTGGAGGCCAATGCCGTGCTGATGGACGCGTACAACACCGATGTCCGGCCTCTGCTGGCCGAGGTGCGGGAGGAAATGGGTCTCGACCCGGACCCGATCGCCGCGTATCGCCGTTCCGGGTGGGCGGAGAAGATCGCCGAGGAGCGCGTGGGCGGACAGCAGGCCGGCTGGGGGGCGTGAGCGTCTGCCGGGTTCTGCACGATTCGGACTGCGGGCCGTATGTGGTTGATCGCGCCCACGCGGCGGAGCCGCAAATCAATACAGCCCCGCGCCCCTGAAGGCACCTCACCCACTCTCTTCTGAAAAGGAACTGTCATGGCAACCCATCCCGAAGCCGCCGCTCTCCTGGCCCGTTCCCACCGGCTCGGCTCCGATCCCCGTAACACCAACTACGCGGGAGGCAATGCCTCCGCGAAGGGCACCGAGACCGATCCCGTCACCGGCGGTGACGTCGAGCTGATGTGGGTCAAGGGGTCCGGCGGTGACCTCGGGACTCTCACCGAGGCCGGGCTGGCCGTGCTCCGGCTGGACCGGATGCGGGCGCTCGTCGACGTCTACCCGGGCGTGGAGCACGAGGACGAGATGGTCGCCGCGTTCGACTACTGCCTGCACGGGAAGGGCGGGGCGGCGCCGTCCATCGACACCGCCATGCACGGGCTCGTCGAGGCCGCCCACGTCGATCACCTCCACCCGGACTCCGGTATCGCGCTCGCCTGCGCCGCCGACGGGGAGAAGCTGACCGCCGAGTGTTTCGGGGACAGTGTCGTGTGGGTGCCGTGGCGGCGGCCCGGATTCCAGCTGGGGCTGGACATCGCGGCAGTGAAGGAGGCCAACCCGCAGGCCATCGGGTGCATTCTCGGCGGGCACGGGATCACCGCCTGGGGGGACACGTCCGAGGAGTGCGAGCGGAACTCGCTGCACATCATCCGGACCGCGGAGCAGTTCCTCGCCGAGCGTGGCAAGGACGAGCCCTTCGGGTCGGTGCTCGAGGGGTACGCCGCGCTGAGTGCCGGGGAGCGCCGGGAGCGGGCCGCCGCGCTCGCGCCGTACGTCCGTGCCCTCGCCTCCCGGGACCGGCCGCAGGTCGGGCACTTCAACGACTCCGAGGTGGTCCTCGACTTCCTCGCGAGCGCCGAGCATCCGCGGCTGGCGGCGCTCGGCACCTCCTGCCCTGACCACTTCCTGCGGACCAAGGTCCGGCCGCTGGTCCTCGACCTGCCGCCGACCGCTCCGCTCGACGAGGCCGTCGCCCGGCTGAAGGAGCTGCACGCGGAGTACCGCGCGGAGTACGCCGCCTACTACGAGCGGCACGCCCTGCCCGACTCCCCCGCCATGCGCGGCGCCGATCCGGCGATCGTGCTGGTGCCCGGGGTCGGCATGTTCTCGTTCGGCAAGGACAAGCAGACCGCCCGGGTGGCCGGCGAGTTCTACGTCAACGCCATCAACGTGATGCGCGGCGCGGAGGCTGTGTCCACGTACGCGCCGATCGAGGAGTCCGAGAAGTTCCGCATCGAATACTGGGCCCTTGAGGAGGCCAAGCTTCAGCGGATGCCGAAGCCCAAGGCGCTCGCGACGCGGGTGGCGCTGGTGACCGGTGCCGGCAGCGGGATCGGGAAGGCCATCGCGCACCGGCTCGTGGCCGAGGGGGCGTGCGTCGTCGTCGCGGACCTCAACGGCGGCAACGCCCAGGCCGTCGCCGACGAGCTGGGCGGGCCGGACAAGGCCGTCGCCGTGACCGTGGACGTCACGTCCGAGGAGCAGATCGCCGACGCCTTCAAGGCGGCCGTGCTGGCCTTCGGCGGCGTCGACCTCGTCGTCAACAACGCCGGTATCTCGATCTCCAAGCCGCTGCTGGAGACCTCGGCCAAGGACTGGGACCTGCAGCACGACATCATGGCGCGCGGGTCCTTCCTCGTGTCGCGGGAAGCGGCGCGGGTCATGATCGCGCAGGAGCTGGGCGGCGACATCGTCTACATCGCCTCGAAGAACGCCGTGTTCGCCGGGCCCAACAACATCGCCTACTCGGCCACCAAGGCCGACCAGGCCCACCAGGTGCGGCTGCTCGCCGCCGAGCTGGGCGAGCACGGCATCCGCGTCAACGGCGTCAACCCCGACGGTGTCGTGCGCGGCTCCGGGATCTTCGCCGGCGGGTGGGGGGCCCAGCGGGCCGCCGTGTACGGGGTCGAGGAGGAGAAGCTCGGCGAGTTCTACGCCCAGCGGACCATCCTCAAGCGTGAGGTGCTCCCCGAGCATGTCGCGAACGCGGTCTTCGCCCTCACGGGCGGCGACCTGACCCACACCACCGGGCTGCACATCCCGGTCGACGCCGGCGTCGCGGCCGCCTTCCTGCGGTGAGCGGGGCCGTGAAGTCGTACGCCGCGGTCGACCTCGGCGCGTCCAGCGGGCGCGTCATGGTCGGCCGCGTCGGCCCCGACAGCCTGGAGCTGACCGAGGCGCACCGCTTCCCGAACCGGCCCGTGCGGCTGCCCGAGGGGCTGCGCTGGGACGTCCTGGGCCTGTACGCGGGGGTGCTGGACGGACTGAAGGCGGCCGGGCAGGTCGACTCGGTCGGCATCGACAGCTGGGCCGTGGACTACGGGCTGCTCGACGCGGACGGGGCGCTCCTCGGCAATCCCGTGCACTACCGGGACTCCCGGACGGCAGGGGTCGCGGAGAAGGTGTGGGCGACCGTCCCGGCGGAGGAGCTGTACGCGGCGACCGGGTTGCAGTACGCGCCCTTCAACACCCTGTACCAGCTGACGGCGGCCCGCTCCTCGGCCCAGCTGTCCTTCGCCCGGCGGCTGCTGCTCATCCCCGACCTCCTGACGTACTGGCTCACCGGCGAGCAGGGCACCGAGGTCACCAACGCCTCGACGACCCAGCTGATCGACCCCCGGACGCGCGACTGGTCGTACGACATCGCCTCGCGGTTGGGTGTCGACCTGGGGCTGTTCGCGCCGCTGCGGCAGCCCGGTGATCCGGCGGGTGTGCTGCGGGACGCGGTGCTGGAGGAGACCGGGCTGACCGGCCCCGTGCCCGTGACGGCGGTCGGGTCGCACGACACCGCGTCGGCCGTGGCCGCCGTACCCGCCGGGCGGGAGCGGTTCGCGTACATCTGCACCGGCACCTGGTCCCTGGCCGGTCTGGAGCTGGACGCGCCGGTGCTGACCGAGGAGAGCCGGGCGGCCAACTTCACCAACGAGCTGGGGCTGGACGGCACGGTCCGGTACCTGCGCAACATCATGGGGCTGTGGCTGCTCCAGGAGTGCGTGCGGGCCTGGGGCGACCCGGACCTGGGCGCACTGCTGCTGGAGGCCTCCAGGGTGGAGGCGTTGCGGTCGGTCGTGGACGCGGGTGACGCGGCGTTCCTCGCGCCGGGGCGGATGCCGGAGCGGATCGCCGAGGCGTGCCGGGCCTCGGGGCAGCCCGTGCCCGAGTCGCGGGCCGAGGTGACGCGCTGCATCCTCGACTCCCTCGCCCTCGCCCACCGCAAGGCCGTCCAGGACGCGCAGCGGCTCGCCGGGCATCCGGTCGACGTGGTGCACGTGGTGGGCGGCGGTACGCGCAACGCGCTGCTGTGCCAGCTGACCGCCGACGCCTGCGGGCTGCCGGTGGTCGCGGGGCCGACCGAGGCGGCCGCCCTGGGGAACGTGCTCGTGCAGGCGCGGGCCCACGGACTGGCCGGTGACCTGGCGGGGATGCGGCGGCTGCTCGTCCGTACCCAGCCGCTCACGCGGTACGAGCCGCGCGGCGGGACCGAGCGCTGGCGCGCCGCGCAGGACCGGCTCGCCGGGGGCTGACGGGGTCTCCCCACGCTCTCGTCCCCGGACTACGCTGCACTCATCCGATGATCAACCACAAGGAGCCGCGATGCGTGTCGCCCTGTTCCTGACCTGCGTCAACGACACGCTGTATCCGGACACCGGGCGCGCCGTGGTGAAACTGCTGACCAGACTGGGCGTCGACGTCGACTTCCCGATGGCGCAGACCTGCTGCGGCCAGGCGCACTACAACACCGGATACCGGCACGAGGCCGAACCGCTCGCCCGGCACTTCTCCGATGTCTTCGGCGCGTACGAGGCGATCGTGACGCCGTCCGGGTCGTGCGGGGCGATGGTGCGGGAGCTGTATCCGCGGATGGGCGAGCGGGCCCGGGCCGAGGGGCGTGGGGACACCCTCGCGGCCACGCTGGCCCCGGTGGTGCCGAAGACGTACGAGCTCACGGAGTTCCTCGTGGACGTGCTGGGCGTGACGGACGTCGGGGCGTACTACCCGCACAAGGTGACGTACCACCCGACCTGTCACGGGCTGCGCGGGCTGGGCCTCGGCGACCGGCCGAGGCGGTTGCTCCAGGCCGTGAAGGGGCTGGAGCTGGCCGAGCTGCCGGGGGCCGACGAGTGCTGCGGGTTCGGCGGCACCTTCGCCCTGAAGAACGCCGACGTCTCGGCGGCGATGGGCGCCGACAAGGTGCGCAACGCCGAGTCGACGGGCGCCGAGGTGCTGTGCGCGGCCGACAACTCCTGTCTGATGCACATCGGCGGGACGATGACCCGGCTGCGCACCGGGATGCGGCCGGTGCACATCGCGGAGATCCTGGCGAGCACGGAGGAGGAACCGGCCGTATGAGCGGGACGTTCGTCGGGATGCCGGCGTTTCCACAGGCCGCGCGGGAGGCCGTGGGCAACGAGACCCTGCGCGGCAATCTGCGGCACGCCACGCACACCATCCGCGCCAAGCGGGCCAAGGCCGTGACCGAGGTGTCCGACTGGGCCGAGCTGCGTGAGGCGGGCAAGCGGATCAAGGACCACACGCTGCGTCATCTCGACCGCTACCTCGAGCAGTTGGAGGAGTCGGTGACGGCGGCCGGCGGCATCGTGCACTGGGCCGCCGACGCGGCCGAGGCCAACGAGATCGTCACCCAGCTCGTCAAGATGACCGGCGAGTCGGAGGTCGTCAAGGTCAAGTCGATGGCGACGCAGGAGATCGGGCTCAACGAGGCGCTGGAGGCCGAGGGCATCCGCGCCTACGAGACGGATCTCGCCGAGCTGATCGTGCAGTTGGGCAAGGACCGGCCCTCGCACATCCTCGTCCCGGCCATCCACCGCAACCGGGGCGAGATCCGGGACATCTTCTCCCGTGAGATGAGCGAGTGGGGCCGCCCGGCCCCCGAGGGCCTCACCGACACGCCCGCCGAACTCGCCGAGGCGGCCCGGCTGCACCTGCGGGAGAAGTTCCTGCGCGCCAAGGTCGGCATCTCCGGGGCCAACTTCATGGTCGCCGAGACGGGCACGCTGGTGGTCGTGGAGTCCGAGGGCAACGGCCGGATGTGCCTGACACTGCCCGAGACGCTGATCTCGGTCGTCGGCATCGAGAAGATCGTGCCGACGTGGCGGGACCTGGAGGTGTTCCTCCAGACCCTCCCCCGCTCGTCGACGGCGGAGCGCATGAACCCGTACACGTCGACGTGGACCGGCACCACGGACGAGGACGGGCCGGGCACCTTCCATCTGGTGCTGCTGGACAACGGCCGCACCGACACCCTCGCCGACGAGGTCGGCCGGCAGGCGCTGCGCTGCATCCGCTGCTCGGCGTGTCTCAACGTGTGCCCGGTGTACGAGCGGGCCGGCGGCCACGCCTACGGCTCGGTGTACCCGGGCCCGATCGGCGCGATCCTCAGCCCCCAACTGCGGGGCACGGCCAGCGAGATCGACGCCTCGCTGCCGTACGCGTCCTCGCTGTGCGGGGCGTGTTACGAGGTGTGCCCGGTCGCCATCGACATCCCGGAGGTGCTGGTGCATCTGCGGGAACGGGTGGTGGAGGGCGGGGAGGTCACCCGGGAGGGCAACAAGGTGGTGCTGCGGCCGGCGAAGGGGCATGCCGCCGAGCGGGCGGCGATGCGCGCGGCCCGCTGGGCGTTCACGCACCCGGGCGCGCTGCGCACCGGACAGCGTGCCGCCTCCCGGACCCGGCGCTTCCATCCCCGTACGCTGCCGGGGCCCGGCCGGGCCTGGAGCGGGACCCGGGATCTGCCGCCGGTGCCGGCCGAGCCGTTCCGGGACTGGTGGCAGCGGACGCGCGGCGGGAAGGACGGTGCCAGGTGAACAGCAGGGAGCGGATTCTCGGGCGGGTGCGGCGCGCGCTGGCGGACGTACCGCGGGACGACAAGCCGTACGACCAGGCGGTGGCGCGGGACTATGCGCGTGAGCACGGGGACCGGAGTGTCGAGGAGACCGTCGAACTGCTCGCCGAGAACCTGGCGGACTACCGGGCGATCGTGCACCGTACGGACGCCGAGGGGCTGGCGGGGCTGATCGCGGGGCTGCTGGAGAAGCGCGGGGCGGCGTCGGTGCTCGTCCCGCCCGGGCTGGACGAGGGGTGGCTGGCGGCGACCGGTGTGACGCGGGTGGCGGACCGGGTGGAGAGCACGCCGCAGGAACTCGACCGGGTGGACAGTGTGGTGACGGCCTGTGCGGTCGCGATCGCGGAGACCGGGACGATCGTGCTGGACGGCTCGCCCGACCAGGGGCGGCGCCGGATCACCCTCGTCCCGGACCACCACATCTGTGTCGTGCGCGTGCCCGGCCAGGTCGTGTCGTCCGTGCCGCAGGGTCTGGAACGCCTCGACCCGGCGCAGCCGTTGACCTGGATCTCCGGGCCGTCGGCGACCAGCGACATCGAGCTGGACCGGGTCGAGGGGGTGCACGGGCCGCGCACGCTGGAGGTGGTGCTGGTGAGCGACTGAGAGCCGGCTCAGGGGAGGATCGAGTCGACGTAGCCGCCGTCGACGCGCAGGGCGCCGCCGGTCGTCGCCGAGGCCTGGTCGGAGCTGAGGTAGACGACCATGTTGGCGATCTCCTCCGGCTCGATCAGCCGCTGGAGCAGGGACTGCGGCCGGTGCTGTCGCATGAAGGCGCGCTGGGCCTCGTCCCAGGGCAGGTCACGGTCGACGAGCTGGTGGACGAAGTCCTCGACGCCGCCGGTGCGGGTCGGCCCCGCGATGACGGAGTTCACCGTGACACCGGTGCCGGCCGCCTGCTTGGCGAAGCCCCGGCTCACCGCGAGCAGGGCGGTCTTCGACATGCCGTAGTGGATCATCTCGGCGGGGATGACGACGGCCGAGTCGCTGGCGATGTACTGGACGCGCCCCCAGCCGCGTTCGGTCATGCCGGGCAGGACGAGACGGGTGAGGCGCACGGCGGCCAGGACGTTCACCTCGAAGTAGCGCCGCCACTCGTCGTCGCTGATCTCCAGCGGGTCCGCGGACTCGAAGACGCCGAGGTTGTTGACGAGGACGTCCACCCGGCCCAGGGCGTCCAGCGCCTGCCGGGCGCCCTCGTCGGTGGTCACGTCGGCGGCCACGGGCACCAGGCCGGCGCCGTGGACCTCGCCCTGCATCCGGTCCACGGCCTCCTGCACCCGCCGGGGCGAGCGGCCGTTGACACCCACCCGGGCGCCCGCCCGGGCCAGCCCCGCGGCGATCGCGGCGCCGATGCCCTGCGTGGAGCCGGTCACCAGAGCGGTGCGGCCCTTCAGATCGATCTGCATGCCGTGTCCCCTTCCCTGCCGGAGCGACCGGGTACCCGCGGCCAGGGCCGGGAGCACCCCTCCCCCAGTCATGACGAGCCGCACTCCTGGTGCGGTCCCGAGTCGCGGGGTGTCGCTGAGTACACCCCGCGATACGGGTTCTGCGGCCAGTGTGGGTGAGCCGCCTTCTCCGTAGCGTCGTGGGCGAGGCACAGGGCGTGCCGGACGAGGGGGACGACGATGTTGCGCACCGGACCACGACAGGACCAGGACCCGGGACCCGCCGCCGAGGCGCTGCGGCTGGTCAAGGTCACCAAGACGTACGGGAGCGCCGACAGTGCCGTGACCGCCCTGGACGGTGTGACGCTCGGTCTGGGGCGGGGCACGTTCACGGCGGTGATGGGGCCGTCCGGTTCCGGCAAGTCCACGCTGCTGCAGTGCGCGGCTGGTCTCGACCGGCCCGACAGCGGGATCGTGCGGGTCGACGGCACCGAACTGACGGGCGGCGGCGAGGCCGAACTGACGAAGTTCCGGCGCGGCCGGATCGGGTTCGTGTTCCAGCAGTACAACCTGCTGGAGACGCTGACCGTCGCGCAGAACACGGTGCTGCCGCTGAAACTGGCGGGGCGGCGTGTGGACCGGCAACGGGTCCGGGAGGTGCTGGCGGCCGTGGGCCTCGGCGACCGGCTCGGACACCGGCCCGACCAGCTCTCGGGTGGTCAGCGCCAGCGGGTCGCCATCGCCCGGGCGCTCGTGACCGAACCGCGGGTGATCTTCGCGGACGAGCCGACGGGCGCGCTGGACACGCGCAGTGCGCGGGACGTGCTGCGGCTGCTCCGGGAGGCGGTGCGGGTGCACGGCCGGACGGTGGTGATGGTGACGCACGACCCGGTCGCCGCCTCCTACGCCGACAGTGTGCTGTTCCTCGCGGACGGCCGGCTGGCGGGCCGGATGGACGGCCCGATGGCGGACGCGGTCGCCGAGCGGCTGGCGCACCTGGGCGACGACGTGCCGGCGGGGGTGTGAGCCGTGTTCGTTCTCGCGATGCGGTCGATACGGCAGCGGCCCGGGCGGTTCCTCGCGACCCTGCTGTCCGCGTTCCTGGGCGCGGTGATCATCATGACGTTCAACTCGATGCACGACACGGCCGGGCAGCCGGGCGTGGACTCGGTGAGTTCGGAGACCCTGTCCACCGCTGCGGGAGTGGTCGGCGGCTACGGCACCCTGCTGGTGTTCTTCGCGGTCGCCTCGACGCTGACGGTGAACGTGCGTCAGCGGGCCGCCGAGATGGAGCTGTTGCGCTGCTCGGGGGCGACTCCGGCGCAGATCAAGCGGATGGTGGTGGGCGAGGCGGTGGCCGTGGCCCTGGTGGGCACGGCCCTGGCGATCGGGCCGGCGGTGCTCGGCGGCCGGGCGCTGCTCGGCGTGTTCCAGGACAGCGGTCAGGTCGCCCGGTCCGTGGACCACTCCTTCGGTCCCGTGGCGTTGCAGACCGGTGCCGGCATCACGCTGCTCGCCGCCGCGGGTGCCGCGTTCCTCGCCGTGCGGCGGGCGACGGGCGGGGGCCGGCGGCGGGGCCGGGCGCGGACGGTCCTCGCCTACGCGGCTCTGGTGGCCGGTGCGGTGTCGGTGACCTCGACGTTCGTCTTCTCGGCGACGGACGCGGCGCTGATGGCGCCGCCGGCGTACGGTGCGATCCTGCTGTCCGTCGGGTGCGCGCTGAAGGCACCGCGACTGCTGGCGGGCGTGCTGGACCGGCTGCCGCTCGGGGGCGCGAGCGGCTGGCTGGCGGTGCGCAATCTGCGGGAGCGGGCCGGGCAGCTCGCCGGGATCCTGATGTCGCTGATCCTGTTCACCGCCGTCGCGACGGCGACGCTGACGATGCAGGCGGTGGAGAGCGACGCCGTCGCGGCCTCGGGGGCGGTGAAGTCGGTCGACGCGAAGAACCTGGAGACGCTCAACTTCACGGTCGTCGGCATCATCGTGGTCTTCGTCTGCGTGATGCTGGTCAACTCCCTGTACGCGGCGACCACTTACCGCGAGCGGGAGTTCGGGCAGCAGCGCCTCGCCGGGGCGAGCCCCGGGCAGGTGCTTGGCGTGGTGGGGGCCGAGGGGCTGGTCCTGACGGTCACCGGTGTGTGCTGCGGCACGCTGGCGGCGCTGGCGGGGATCGTCCCGTTCACCGTGGTCCGCACCGACGCGGTCCTGCCGGAGCAGGCGTTCGGCGTGTGGCTCGCGGTCGTGGCGGTGGCGGCGGCGGTGACGCTGGGGACGGGCCTGGCCACGGCCCGGCGGGTGTTGCGCACTCCCGCGGTGCGGGCGGTGGCGTCGGCCGCGTGACCGAGGACGCGTGAGGGGCAGCCGTTTCGAACGGCTGCCCCTTCACCGCATGTCGGGTGCCGATCGGTCCATGACCTTCCGGCACTCGGACCCCCCATGGCATCATCGCTGAGCAAGCGCTTGGACACCCGTCTGACCTCTGCCGCCGACCTGGAGGCCCCCGTTGTTCACATCCGTCGACGATGTCTCCGCACGTCTGGCCGGGACCGGCTATCTCGCCTCGCCCGCCGTCGCCACGACCGTCTTCCTCGCCGACCGCCTGGGCAAGCCGCTGCTGGTGGAGGGCCCGGCCGGCGTCGGCAAGACGGAGCTCGCCAAGGCCGTCGCCGAGGTCGCGGGGGCGCGACTCGTACGTCTCCAGTGCTACGAGGGGGTCGACGAGTCCCGGGCGCTGTACGAGTGGAACCACGCCAAGCAGCTCCTGCGCATCAGCGCGGGCCGCGACGAGACGTGGGACGAGACGCGCACCGACATCTTCAGCGAGGAGTTCCTGCTCACGCGGCCCCTGCTGACCGCCATCCGGGGCGACGACCCGAAGGTGCTGCTGATCGACGAGACCGACAAGGCGGACGTCGAGGTGGAGGGCCTGCTCCTGGAGGTGCTCAGCGACTTCCAGGTGACCGTGCCCGAGCTGGGCACCATCACGGCGACGCGCCGCCCGTTCGTCGTCCTCACGTCCAACGCGAGCCGGGAGCTGTCGGAGGCGTTGCGCCGCCGCTGCCTCTTCCTCCACATCGGCTTCCCCGAGGAGGAGTTGGAGCGCCGGATCGTACGGCTGAAGGTGCCGGGGCTCGACGAGGCGCTGGCCCGCTCGGTCGTCCGGGTCGTGGGCGCGCTGCGGGCGATGGACCTGCGCAAGGTGCCGTCGGTCGCCGAGACCATCGACTGGGCGCGCACGCTGCTCGCACTCGGCGCGGACACCCTGGACGAGACGGTCGTGCGGGCCACCCTCGGTGTGCTCCTCAAGCACCAGGACGACGTGCTCAAGGCGAGCGCCAAGCTCGACCTGGATGCCCTGTGACCACGCCGGCGGGCGTCGCCGAGCGACTGACCTCCCTGGTCGGGGCGTTGCGCGCGCACGGCATGCGGATCGGCACCGGTGAGACGGTCGACGCGGCGCGGGCGGTCGAGGCGCTCGGCCTCGCGGACCGGGAGCTGCTGCGCGAGGGTCTCGCGGCGACGCTGCTGCACGGCACCGGTGGCCGGCAGGTGTTCGACCCGGTCTTCGACCTGTACTTCCCGCGTGGCGTCGGCGACCCGGAGCAGCGGGCCGCCGGCCGGGACGATCTGCGCGACCGGCTGGCGGCGGCGCTCGCCGCCGACGACCGGGTGCTGCTGGGCCGGCTGGCGGTCGAGGCGGTGGACGGTTTCGGCGGCTACGGTTCCGCGCCGGGGTCGGAGGGCTGGTCGTCGTACCAGACGCTCGAACGGCTGCGCCCGCAGACCCTGCTCGCCCGGGTCCGTGACGACGTGCGGGGCCGGGGCGGGAGTTCCGGTTTCGCGGACCGGCTGCTGGAGGACGAGATCCGGCGGCGTATCGAGGGGTTCCGCGCGTTGGTGGCCGCGGAGGCGCGGCGCCGGGTCGCCGAGCGGCGCGACCGGGACGAGATCGCCCGGCGGGCGGTGGCCCCGACCGCCGACCAGGTCGACTTCCTGTTCGCCGGAAAGGCCAGGCTGGCCGAGCTGCGCAGGACGGTTCAGCCGCTCGCCCGCAAGCTCGCGACCCGGCTCGCGGCACGCCGCCGCCGTGCCTCCCGGGGCACGATCGACCTGCGGCGGACCCTGCGCGGTTCGCTGTCGACGGGCGGGGTGCCGATGAAGCCGGTGCTGCGCAGACGGCGTCCCGCCCGTCCCGAACTGGTGCTGCTGTGCGATGTGTCGGGATCGGTGTCCGGTTTCTCCGACTTCACGATGCTGCTGGTGCAGGCGCTGCACGACCAGTTCAGCAAGGTGCGGGTGTTCGCCTTCGTCAACCGGATCGACGAGGTGACCGATCTCCTCCGGCACGGCACCGCGGACCCGGAAGGACTCAGTGCCCGGATCGAGGCGGAGGCGACGCTCACGCGCTGGCACGGCAGCAGCGACTACGGCATGGCGCTGGGCGAGTTCGCGGAGCGTTACGGTGACGCGGTCGGCCCGCGCACGACCGTGTTCGTCCTCGGTGACGCCCGTACGAACAGGAGCGATCCGAACCTGCCGGCCGTACGGCGGATCGCCGAACGGGCCCGCCGCGTCTACTGGCTGAACCCCGAGCAGCGTTCGCGCTGGGGCACGGGCGACTCCGCCGCGCCCGCCTACGCCGAGCTGGTCGAGATGCACGAGTGCCGCACCGCTCGGCAGCTGAGCGCCCTGGTGGGTCGGCTGCTGCCGGTGTGATCAGGCCGGTGGACTCATGAGAAACCGATCGGTTTATGAGTCGGGGAAGCATAAACCGGTCGGTTTCTCACGTAAGGCCGGCCCACGCTCCGGGGTCACGGAGGCGGGACCCGGCGACGAGGGCGAGGTGGAGCACGCGCGTGCGAAGGTCGTCGTCACCGTGTGCCGGGCCGGCGCGGCCGGCCGGGACTACTCCTTCTTCGCGAACTCCCTTGCCGTCTGCCCCTGGAAGTCGTAGACCACGGCCTGCTCGTCGCCCACGACCCAGGCGTCGTGTCCGGGCGAGACGACGTAGACGTCGCCGGGGCCGACCTCGGTCTCGCCGCCGTCGTCCATGCGGATGCGCATGCGGCCCTGGAGGACGTAGCCGTTGTGGTGCATCTGGCAGCTGGGGGTGCCCGCGATCGGCGCCACGGACTCGGACCAGCGCCAGCCGGGCTCGAACGTCGCCACGGCGAAGTCGAGATCCGTCATGTGGACGGCTTCCATGTGACCACGGGGGAAATCACGCCGCTCGTCCGGCTTGTCGAGCGTCTTCACTTCCAACATGACGCGCTCCCTTCAGACCGCGGAGCCCCGCGGCCGGGCCCGGTCACCCGGCGGCCCTGGACACCGCCGTGGGCGGCCGACCCCCTACTCCTCAATCGTCCGCCCGTCCATCCGGGGCCGCCAACCGGGGGAGCTTCCGCTCAGGCCTGACCTCCGCAGAGCTCGGCGAAGCGCCCGGCGTCGATGTTGCCGCCGGACAGGATGACGCCGACGCGGCGCGGAAGAGGACCCGCGCGGCCGGTGAGCAGGGCGGCCAGCGGAGTGGCGCCGCTCGGCTCGACGACGATCTTCAGGCGTTCGAAGGCGAACCGCATCGCGTCCCGGATCTCGTCGTCGGTGACCAGGACGATGCCGTCGACGAGCCGCCGGTTGACGGAGAAGGTCAGTTCGCCGGGGGTGTGCAGAGCCTGTCCGTCGGCGATGGTGTGCGGCACCGGGATACTGATGCGCCGGCCCGCTTCCAGCGAACGCTTGGTGTCGTCCCCGGTCTCCGGTTCGACACCGATCATCAGGATGTCCGGGTGCAGACCCTTGGCCACCGTGGCACTGCCGGCCATGAGCCCGCCACCGCCGACGGGTGTCAGCAGCGCCCCCAACTCCCCCGTTTCTTCGAGGAGTTCGAGCGCGGCCGTGCCCTGCCCGGCCATGACATGCGGATGCTCGTACGGCGGGATGACGGCGAGGCCCCGCTCGGCGGCCAGGGCCTCCGCGATGGCGACGCGATCGCCGGTGTAGCGGTCGTAGGTGACGATCTCGGCGCCGTAGCCGGCGGTGGCCGCCCGCTTCGACGGCGGGGCGTCCTCGGGCATGACGATCACGGCGGTGGTGCCGAGCTCCCGGGCGGCCAGGGCGACGGCCTGCGCGTGGTTGCCGGAGGAGTAGGCGGCGATGCCCCGGGACAGCTGGTCGGGGGTGAGGCGGGAGGCGGCGTTGTAGGCGCCGCGGAACTTGAAGGCGCCGACGCGCTGGAAGTTCTCGCACTTGAGGTGGATCTCGGCGCCGGCGAGTGCGTCCAGGGTGCGGGAGCGCAGGACGGGCGTGCGGTGGGCGACGCCCTGGAGCCGGGCGGCGGCGTCCCGGACGTCGTCGAGGGTGACCGGCGGGGTGGTGGTCGTCACGCTTGTCCTCCAGCGGAAGTGCCGGAAGCCGCACCGCGGGCGGCCCGGGCCTGGGAGAGGTAGTTGTAGGCGGAGGCGCGGGAGATGCCGAGCCGGGCGGCGACCTGCTCGACCGCGCCGCGCACGGCGAAGACCCCGCGGGTGTCGAGTCCGGCGAACAGCTCCAGGCGCTCGGCGCGGTCGAGCTCCGCCCAGCTTCCCCGCTGTATCGACTGGTGGGCGTCGACCAGGGCGTCGACCACGGAGTCGATGTCGTTGCCGAAGGTGGTGGTCGGCAGCTCCGCGGGGGCCGCGCCGACTCCGGCGAGGGCGCCGAGCAGGCCGTGGACCTGGCTGACGGCGCCGACGTCCACGTTGACGCAGAGCGCGCCGAAGACGGCTCCCGTGGAGTCCCGCAGCACCATCGTGGAGGACTTCACCAGCGTCCCGTTCCGGGTGCGGGTGACGTAGTTCAGTTCGTCGGCCGCCTCGTCCCCGTGGGAAAGGACGCGCATGCCGATCTCGCTCATCGCGCCGCCCACCGTCCGCCCGGTCACCGAGCCGGCCACGGCGACGACCGACTTCTCCGGCTTCCGGTAGTCGTGCAGCACGACTTCGCAGACCGGCCCGAAGGTCGCGGCGATCCCGTCGACGACCGGCGTCAGCGCGGCGAGGATCGCGTCCCGTTCCGCAGTCAGAGCCTCTCGCATGGAGCTAGACTACATGTCTAAAGCTTGGACCACCAGTCCAGATCTTCCCCAATAATCGGCAATGGTTTTCACATGACTTCGGCCAGAACCCGCTCTTGACATTCATTCCCATCTAGCGTGGCGCCTGCCGAACACCCGACACCCCCTCTGCACATCCGTCATGGAGGAGCCATGCCCCTGTCCACGTCCCGCCGCCTGGCGCTGCTGACCAGCGCGTCACTGGCCCTGCTCGCGGGCTGCGGCAGCTCGTCGGACTCCGCCGACGCCAAGAGCGCCTCGGCCAAGGTGCCCGTGGTCGCCTCCACGAACGTCTACGGCGACATCGTGCGCAGCATCGGCGCGGACAAGGTCGACATCACCTCGGTCATCAGCGACCCCGACCAGGACCCGCACTCCTATGAGGCCAATACCCAGAACCAGCTGGCCCTGTCCAAGGCGAAGGTCGTCGTCGAGAACGGCGGCGGCTACGACGACTTCGTCGACCGCATGCTGAAGAGCGGCCACAACGACTCCGCCCAGGTGATCAACGCCGTACGGGTGTCCGGCAAGACCGCGCCGAAGGGCGGCGAGCTGAACGAGCACGTCTGGTACGACTTCCCCACCGTCGCCCGCGTGGCCGACCGCATATCCGCGGCCCTCGCCAAGGCCGACCCGGCCGACGCGGCAGCCTTCAGGAAGAACGCCACGGCCTTCAAGGCCGAGCTCGCGCCACTGGAGGCGAAGGAGGCACGGATCAAGAAGGAGCACGGCGGTGCGGCGGTGGCCATCACCGAGCCCGTGCCGCTGTACATGATCGAGGCGAGCGGCCTGGTGAACAGGACGCCCCCGGAGTTCAGCGAGGCGATCGAGGAGGGCGACGACGTCTCGCCCCGGATCCTCCAGGAGAGTCTGGCCCTCCTCAGCGGCAGGAAGGTCGAGGCGCTCGTCTACAACGCGCAGACCTCCGGCCCCCAGACCCAGAAGGCGGAGGCGGCTGCCGAGGCGGCCGGTATCCCCGTCGTGCCCGTCACCGAGACCCTGCCGAAGGGCAAGGACTACCTCGGCTGGATGACCGCCAACGTCGACGCGCTCGCGAGCGCGCTGGCCAAGTGACCCCGGTGGCCCGGCAGGACACCGCTCCTGTCGTCAGTCTGCGCGACGCGGCCCTGTCCTACGACGCCCGAACGGTGTGGAGCGGCCTCGACCTCGACGTACGGCCCGGGGAGTTCCTGGCCGTGCTGGGTCCGAACGGGGCGGGCAAGACCAGTTTCGTACGGGCGCTGCTGGGCCGTCGGCCGCTGTCCGACGGGACGCTGACCGTCCTCGGACGGCCCGCTCGGGACGCCGCCCGGCACATCGGGTACGTCCCGCAGCAGGCGGCGCTGTCCGCGCAGGCCATGCTGCGCGCCCGGGACCTCGTACGGTTCGGCATCGACGGGCACCGCTTCGGCCCGCGCCTGCGCACCGGCCCGGTCCGCCGCCGGGTGGACGAGATCCTGGAGTCCGTCGGGGCCACGGCCTACGCCGACGTCCCGCTCGGCATGCTGTCCGGCGGCGAACGGCAGCGCGTGCGCATCGGGCAGGCCCTCGCGACCGACCCCCGCATCCTGCTGTGCGACGAGCCGCTGCTGTCCCTCGACCTGAACCACCAGCGGGCCGTCACCGAGCTGATCGACGCACGGCGCCGCTCCCACGGCACGGCGGTGGTCTTCGTGACCCATGAGATCAATCCGGTGCTGGGGATGGTCGACCGGGTGCTGTACCTCGCCCCCGGCGGCCACCGCGTCGGAACCCCGGACGAGGTGCTGACCTCCGAGTCGCTGTCCCGGCTCTACGGCACGCAGGTCGACGTGGTGCGCGTGCGTGGCCGGGTCGTGGTCGCCGGGGCCCCCGACGAGCCGGCCGCGCCGCCGCACCATCCCGGACAGGCCCACGAGACGGACGGAGCGCGCGCATGACGCTCGGCGACGCGGTCTGGCACCAGATCTTCAACTTCACGGACTACGGCGAACTCCTCACCCTGGTCCGCAACTCCCTCGTCGCGGGCGTGGCGCTGGGGCTCGTGGGTGGGCTGGCCGGGGTCTTCGTCCTGATGCGGGACCTGCCGTTCGCGGTGCACGGCATCAGCGAGCTGTCCTTCGCGGGCGCGTCGGCGGCACTGCTGCTGGGCGCGAACATCGTGGCGGGCTCGATCGCCGGTTCGCTCCTCGCGGCCGGCGCCATCGGGGTGCTGGGGACACGGGCCCGGGACCGCAACTCGGTGATCGGCATCATCATGCCGTTCGGGCTGGGTCTCGGCGTGCTCTTCCTCGCCCTCTACAAGGGCCGCGCGGCCAACAAGTTCGGGCTGCTCACCGGTCAGATCGTCGCCGTGGACACCCCGCAGATGTCCTGGCTGCTCGGCACGTCCGTGCTGGTGCTGATCGCCCTGGCGGTCATGTGGCGTCCGCTCGCCTTCGCCAGCACGGACCCGGACGTGGCTCAGGCCCGCGGGGTGCCGGTGCGTGCGCTGTCCTTCGCGTTCATGCTGGTGCTCGGACTCTCGGTCGCCCTGTCGGTGCAGGTCGTCGGCGCGCTGCTGGTGCTCACACTGGTCGTCACCCCGGCGGCGGCCGCCGCCCGGGTCACCGCGTCGCCGGTGCTGCTGCCCGTGCTCAGCGTGCTGTTCGCCGTGGCCTCGATCGAGGGCGGCATCCTGCTCGCGCTGGGCAGCAGCATTCCCATCAGCCCGTACGTCACGACGATCTCGTTCGGCATCTACACCGTGTGCCGGGTGGCCGGGAGGTACCGGACCCGGCGGTGGGGAGCACGGCGTCTCCCGAAGGGCGGGCTCAGCGTTCGAACACCACCTGCCCGTCGAACACCGTGAGATCCACCCGGACCTCGGTGATGTCGTGCGGGTCGAGGCCCAGCAGTGGCCGGTCCAGGACGCACAGGTCGGCGGCCCTGCCCGGCTCGATGGTGCCCTTCCAGGCGTCGGCGAAGTCCTGCCAGGCCGGGGTGGCCGTGTAGGCGCGCAGGGCGTCGGCGAGTTGCACGCGCTGTTCGGGGCCGCTGGGTCGGCCGCTGGCCTTGGACTCGCGGAGCATCATCGAGGCCACGCCCTGTCGCCAGTCGGGCTCGGTGATCGGCGCGTCGGAGCTGGCGCAGACCCGTACTCCGGCGTCGAGCGCGGAGCGCACCGGCCACTGGTAGGCGGAGCGTTCGGGGCCCACGACCTCGTCCATCAGGTCGGAGACGGTCCACTTGATGGCGGGGTTCATGTTGACGCCGTAGCCGTGCGCGGCGAGCTTCGCCAGGCTGCCCGGGCTGATGAAGTCGCCGTGGATGACGTAGTGACGGGCGTCGGGGCGTGGCGCGGCCCGGTCGGCGGCGACGAAGGCGTCCACCACCGTGTCGATCGCGCGGTCGCCGGTGACGTGCACGCCGAGCTGGAAACCGGCCTCGTGGGCGACGCGGATCATCTCACGCAGTTCGTCGACCTGGAGCGCCGGGGTGTCGCCGTGCACGCACAGGGCGCCGTGACCGCCCTCCGGGTAGGGCTCGTTCATCCAGGCCGTGCGGTTGGGCGGCACTCCGTCGCCGAAGATCTTGACGCCGATGGCCCGCAGCAGCCGGGGGTCGGCGGACTCGGGGCGGCGCAGTTCGGCCAGGCCCCCGCGCAGGTCGGCGGCGGAGCCGCCCATGGGGGCGGGGAGCAGCAGGACGCTGACGCGCGCCCGGAGTTCGCCGCTCGCCGCGAGGTCCGCGTACGCGGTCCAGTTGTCGGTGCTCAGGCCGCCGAAGAGGGTGCCCGCGCCGCCGGGGCCGAGGCCGGGCTCGGTGTAGCTGGTGATGCCGCGGGAGTGCAGTTCGCGGATCACGTTCCGGATGGCCTGGCGGCGCTGGGCGAGGGTGGGGGCGGGCAGGGCGGCCTGGACGAGCCGCCCGGCGGCCTCGCGCAGGATGCCGGTCGGCCGGCCGTCGGGGTCGTGGTCGATGACGCCGCCGGGCGGGGGCGTGGTGTCCGCGTCGATGCCGCAGCGGCGCAGCGCCTCGGAGTTGGCCCACACCATGTGCGAGGAGAAGTCGGTCAGACAGACCGGGTGGCCCGGCGCCACCGCGTCCAGGTCCCGGCGGTGCGGGAAGCGGCCCGGGTCGGCCACGCACTCGGCGAGGTAACCGGGGTCCCAGCCCAGGCCGACGATCCACTCTCCGTCCGGGACGTCCCGTGCCGCCCGGGACACGGCCGCGGCGATGTCGGCGAGGGAACCCACCGCCGGATGGCCGACGTCGATGGCGAACGGCGGCTTCGTCATCCCGTACGCCGCTCCGTGCAGATGCGAGTCGTTGATGCCGGGCAGCACGGTCCGCCCGCCCAGTTCGACGATCCGGGTGCCGGGTCCGGCCAGGGCGCGCATCTCGGGGTCGCTGCCGACGGCCAGGATGTCCCGGCCGCGCACGGCGACGCCTTCGGCGACGGTGAAGCCGGCGTCGACGGTCAGGACCTGGCCGCCGGTCAGGACGAGGGTGGGAGCGGTGTCGCTCACGGTGACCTCTTTTCAGGGGAGGGTGGGTCAGCGCCCCGCGCGGGGTGCGGAGTACGCCAGGGCCGCGCCGGCCACCAGCGCGACGCCTTGGGCCATCTGCTGCCAGAACGTCGGCACGTTCAGCAGGGTCAGGCCGTTCTGCAGGCCGCCGAGGAAGAGCACGCCGACCAGCACGGCGGTGAGCACCGCCAGCTCAAAACCGGATCCTGATGTTCCGGCCACCACGCTGTCGAGAACCGACGCCTTGACCGCACCGGCCAGGGCGGCGGCCACGCCGGTGAGGACGAACAGCGCGAACGGGGTGCGGCGGACCTGGATGCCGGAGAGGTGGGCGGCCTCCCGGTTGACGCCGATGGCGAAGACGTGCCGTCCGGCCGGGGCGAACGCCAGGAACAGCGCACCCGCCGCCAGCACCAGCGCAGCGATGACGACCGGTGCCGCGATCCCGGCGATCCGTGCCCCGCCGATCCAGGCGAACCCGGAGCCGAAGCCGCTCAGCGGCAGCGGGAACAACTGCTGTGCCAGACCTCGTACGGCGGTCAGCATGCCGAGGGTGACGACGAACGCGGACAGGCCGAAGTAGCAGCACAGGACGCCGTTCACGACCCCGACCACCGCCCCGGCGGCGAGCGCCCCGAGCAGGGCCACGGCGGGCGACTGGTGGTGCTGCCCGGCCAGCCAGCCGGCGACGAGCCCGCCGAGGGCGAGCGTGGAGCCGTGCCCGCCGGACAGGTACACGCCCTGCTCGGGCACAACGGCGCCGGGCATCGCCACCGACGCAGCCACCCTCGCCATCGTCGCCGTCCCGCTGGCCCTGCTCGTCATCAGCGGATACCCCGACCTGTCCGGCCAGGAGTGGACCCGGTGCGGCCGTATCGACCGGCGCGCCCAGGAGGAGGTCGCCATGTTCCCGCGCCACCACGTCGACGCCGGGCGCCAGCCTGGTGAAGGCGTCGATCATGCCCTTGGTGCGTTCGCGGCCCAGTTCGATGGTGCTGTCGGTGAGGAAAGCGATCTTGCCCTTGCCGCCGAGGTGTTCCTCGGCCCACTTCGCCGCCGCCTCGCCGAGCAGGGTGCCGCCCTTGCGGAAGCTGAACTGGATGTCGGCGCTCTGGTGTTGCAGGGAACCGCCGTAGGTGACCCAGATCAGTCCCGCCTCCAGTGCCGCCTCGGCGATGGGCTCTGCGGCCTCGAAGACCATCGGGAACGACACGATCGCCGGGACCTTGCGGGCGACCCAGGTGTTGAGGTTGGTGGCCTGGGTGTCGGCACTGGCGTTGTCGCTGGTCGTCAGCAGTGAGATGCCGTGCCGCTCGGCCTGGGCGGTGGAGAGCTTCACCAGCGTGGAGTAGAGCGGGAGCTGGGTGAAGGGGTAGTCGTTCCGATCTTCGTGAGGCGCGTGCCTCCGGAGGGCGACGGCTCGGCCGATGCCGCCGTGTTCTGTGGCGCCGAACATCCGGCTGCCGCCAGGGCGGTGGCGGCGGAGAGGGTGAGGAATTGCCTGCGTGAGGGTGTGGACGGGGGTGGGGTCATGGCGGGGGCTCTCCGAGGGGCGGGCCCAGCTGGAGCGGGCGTCCGGGTGTGCCGAACAGGAAAGACCCGCCGGGCCCGCCGCACCATCCGTACAAATACCGACTGCGAACGACAGCCGGCGGATCATGGGCCCGCACGCCACGAGTCGGTGAACACCTTGCCGGGCCCGGACCGTCCCTCTATCGTTAGACCCCAAACGACATCGCGCCCGAGCCGCCCGGAGGCTCGCCATGCCCAGCCACCACCAGATCGCGGCAGCAGCACGCATCGGCATGCTCACCCGCGAGCGCGACACCGCGTCGGCCTCCGCCGAGGCCCTGCGCGAACTCGCCCGCGCCCTGCCGCTGGACGCGGCGACCCTGCTCACGATCGACCCGCTGACCGGCGCCCACGTCCAGGTCGCGAGCATCGGCTACACCGCCGCGGCCTCGCAGGCCCTGGCCGGGGAGTTCGTCGCGACCCCGTGGTACGCCAACGTCGTACGGCGAGAGCTGCCGCCGTCCATCTCCGAGGACGCGGAGGACACCGCCGACGCCGCGCCGCGCTTCCGGCACGGCTGGTTCTACGCCGAGCGGGTCCGTCCGGCCGGTTTCCGGGACGGCGTCACGGGCGCGCTGCGGCACCGGGGCCGGCTGGTGGGCCTGGTCCACCTCTCCACCGAGAGCGCGGACGCCTACGACACCGACGCCCGCCGGCTGCTCGCCTCCGTGATACCCGCCCTGGCCGCGCTCGCCGACCCGCTGGCCCACGCCGGTGACCTGCACGGCCTGGCGGCGGAGGACGCGGCGAGCCTGGTCACCGGCGACGGCGGGGTGATCGACCTGCCGGGCCGGGACCGGCCGCGGGTGCTGTGGGAGGAAGGCGGCTTCCGCGCGCTGCTCGACGCCTTCACCGGCACGGGCGGCCGGCGGCTGCGCCTGCTGTGGCCGGCCGGCGGCCGCTGGCAGCGGGTCGTACTGCACCGGCACCCGGCGGGACCCGGTCTCCCGTCCGCGGCGGTGCTGGTGCACGAGACACCCACGGAACTGCCGTACGGGCTGAGCCCCCGGGAGCTGGAAGTGCTCACCCGGGCGGCCACGGGCCAGACCAACCAGGCCATCGCGCAGGCGCTGTTCCTGTCCCCGCGGACCGTGCACAGCCATGTCGAGCATCTGCTGCGCAAGACCGGCTGCGCCTCGCGTGCCGAGGCCACTGCGCTCGCGGTCCGGGACGGGCTGCTGCGGCCCGACCCGGATCACCTGGCACGGTTCGTCGAGCGGTGAGCCTGGCCGTGGCGGTCAGGACGTCAGGGACTCCACGCGCCGCATGACCTCCCGGCAGAACTCCCCCACCCCGTCGGGGTCGTCGATGAACTGGTTCGGCTTGACGCAGAAGGTGGTGAAGCCCTGCTCCAGTTGCTCGGGGATGACGGCGAGCGCCGCGCCGAGGTCGGCCGGTGAACGGTCGTCGGGGAAGACGGCCCGGGTGCCGCCGATCATCTCCAGGTCGGCGATGTCCCGCCCGGCGGCGGTCATCGCCTCCTTGAGCGCCTGGAGGTCCTCGGGTGCGGGCCGGCCGAGCGGGTGGAAGCCGTGGCCGTACCGCACGAGGCGGCGCAGGACGGGGCCGTGCAGGCGCTGTCCGCCGAACCAGAGCCGGGGGCCGTCCGGGCGGTGGGCCTTGGGCTCGAAGTAGACGTCCTGGAAGGGGTGGTGCGGTCCGTCGTGGGAGATCGGTGACGGGCCCCAGGCCTTCGCCCAGACCTCCAGGTGCTCGTCGAGGAGCCGCCCGCGCCGGGCGAAGGGCACGCCGAGGGCGTCGTACTCGTCCTTGCTCCAGCTCACCGTGGGCTGCACGACGAGGCGCCCCTGGCTGATGAGGTCGAGGGTGCCGAGCTCGCGGGCGAGCAGCAGGGGGTGGCGCAGCGGGGCGAGGACGGCCGCGGCGGCCAGGCGCAGCCGGGAGGTGACGGAGGCGATGGCGGCGAGCAGCAACAGGGAGTTGGGCCACGGGGTGTACGGGTCCTGGTTGCCCGGGAGTGCGTAGTCGCGGGGGTTTCCCATGATTCCGGCGGCTGCCGCGTCGGGGCCGAGGACGATGTGCTCGCTGACCATGACGGCGTCGAAGCCGGCGTCCTCGGCCTCGCGGGCCCAGCGGACGGCGGCCGGCAGATCGGCCCGGCCGCCGGTCAGCGTCCAGTTCTCGCTGAGGACGAGGAGCATGCGGGGAGCCGGGGGCATGGCGGCAGGCGTGGGCATGTCGGGTTTCCCTTTCATCTCCGTACAATTTGAGTCCGAACGACCGGACGGCGAGAATGTGCCGCCCGGCGTGA
The DNA here is from genome assembly GCF_009862985.1 of Streptomyces sp. SID5464. NCBI lineage: Bacteria > Bacillati > Actinomycetota > Actinomycetes > Kitasatosporales > Streptomycetaceae > Streptomyces > Streptomyces sp. SID5464. The sequence continues at coordinate 152,017 of NZ_WWIQ01000072.1, forward strand.
CAGGTCGCGACCAGACGAAGGAGCCGCCCGTGCCGGGCCACCGATCCATCACCGAGGCCGAGAAGCTCGCAGCGGCGAAGCTCGGCGGTTTTCCGATCCGCCGGGAGCAGATGGCGGCGGTGGCGAACATCTACCGGGCCGCGTCCGCCGTGCGGCAGCACCTGGAGAACTCGGTGCTGCGCGGTTCGGACCTGACCTGGACGGCCTTCGTGGTGCTGTGGGTGGTCTGGGTGTGGGGCGAGTCGGAGACCCGGCACGTGGCGGAGGAGGCGGGGATCTCCAAGGGCACGCTGACGGGTGTGGCGCGCACCCTGGAGTCGCGGGGGCTGTTGCGGCGGGCGGACCATCCGAGTGACGGGCGGCTGGTGCTGCTGAGCCTCACCGAGGAGGGCGAGGCGTTCATGCAACGGGTCTTCCCGGCGTTCAACGAGGAGGAGGCGTTCGTGACGGCCCGGCTCAGCGACGCGGAGTGCCGCAGTCTCGCCGAGGGGCTGCGGAGTGTCGTGCTCCAGGTCGAGGAGCGGGGTGAGGAGCGGCGGCAGTCCCTGCTGGGCGGCGCCGAGCCCGCGCCGCGGCGCAGCGGTCGGCGGCCCCGGGCCTGACCCCCGCCGCGGCCTCACCGGGCCGCGGCCCGGACGAGCGCGTCGAACAGGCCCTGCTGGGCGGGGTCCTCGTGGGCGGTGTCCTCCGGGTGCCACTGGACGGCGGTGAACCAGCCCACGGCGCCCGGGAGTTCGAGGGCCTCGACGGTGCCGTCCGCCGCCCGGGCCGTGACGCGCAGGCCCGCGCCCAGGCGGTCGACGCGCTGGTGGTGATAGCAGGAGGCGTCGGTCTTCTCGACGCCGGCGGACCGGGCGACGACCGAGCCGGGTTCCAGGGGGACGGGGTGCACGAGGTGCCGGTGCTCGCGCTGCGGGCCGCCCATGTCCTGCTCCAGGGTGCCGCCGAGGGCCACGTTGACGGCCTGGAGGCCGCGGCAGATCGCGAGCAGGGGCAGGCCCGACTCCAGGGCGTGGCGGGCGACATCCAGGTCGAAGGTGTCCTGGAGGGTGTCGACGTCGTAGACGGAGTCGTGGGTGCCGGTGGCGCCGTAGCGGGAGGGGGCGAGGTCGCCGCCGCCGGGGAGCAGGACACCGTCGAAGCGGGCCAGCCGGGCGGCGGTCCCGGTGTCCGCCGGGTGGATGCTCGCCGGTTCGCCGCCGGCCCGCCAGACGGCCTCGATCAGGGCGCGGGCGTTGACCTCGGCGGCGTATCGGAGGACGGAGGCCGTGGCGGAGAAGCGGGCGGGGATCGCTATCAGAGGGCGGGTCACAGCTGGATCCAGGTGGTCTTGAGCTCGGTGTACTTCTCCAGCGCGTGGACGGACTTGTCACGTCCGTTGCCGGACTGCTTCATGCCGCCGAAGGGCACGGTCAGGTCGCCCTCCTCGTAGCAGTTCACCCAGACCGTCCCGGCCCTGAGGGCGCGGGAGACCCGGTGGGCGGTGGTCAGATCGGAGGTCCACAGGCCGGCGGCGAGGCCGTACTCGGTGGCGTTGGCCAGGCGGACCGCCTCGTCGAGGTCGTCGAAGGCGAGCACGGACAGGACGGGGCCGAAGATCTCCTCCCGGGCCAGGCGTGAGCCGGGGTCCACGCGGTCGAAGACGGTGGGTTCGAGGTACGTCCCGCCCGTCTCGGCGAGGAGCGGTTCGCCGCCGGTGCGCAGACGGGCGCCCTCGCCGACGCCTTGCCGGACGTGGTCGCGTACGCGGTCCAGGTGCGCCCGGCCGGCCAGCGCGCCCATCTTCGTCTCCGGGTCGAGCGGGTCGCCCACCCTCAGTTCCCGGGCCCGCCGGACCACGGCCTCGGTGACCCGCTCGGCGATCGAGGCGTGCACGAGCAGCCGTGAGGGGGCCGTGCACATCTCGCCCTGGTTGAAGAAGATGCCCCAGGCGGCCGTGGCGGCGGCCTGGTCCAGGTCGGGGGCGTCGGGCAGGACGATGTTGGGCGACTTGCCGCCGAGTTCCAGCCAGACGCGCTTGAGGTTGGAGTCGGCGGCATAGCGCAGGAAGTGGCGGCCGACGGCGGTGGAGCCGGTGAACGCCAGGACGTCGACGTCGGGGTGGAGGCCGAGGGCCCGGCCCGCGGTGGGGCCGTCGCCGGTGACGACGTTGAGCACGCCCGGCGGGATCCCGGCCTCGGTGGCCAGGCGGCCCAGGAGCAGGGCGGACAGCGGGGAGTTCTCGGAGGGTTTGAGGACGACCGTGCAGCCGGCGGCCAGTGCCGGGGCGATCTTCCAGCCGGCCAGGGTCAGCGGGAAGTTCCAGGGGACTACCGCCCCGACCACTCCGGCGGGTTCCCGGGTGACCAGGGCGAGGGCGTCCGGGGCGGTGTGCGGGGCGGAGTCGGTGAGCTTGTCAGTGAGCTGCCCGTACCAGCGGAAGGTGCTGATGACGGCGCGCAGTTCGATGCCGTAGGCGTCCGTGATCGGTTTGCCCATCTCCAGGCTCACGGTCAACGCCAGTTCCTCGCGCCGTTCTTCGAGCAGGTCGGCGAGACGGAGCAGGGCCCGGCCGCGCTCGGCCGGTGCCAGGCGCGGCCACGGGCCGGTGTCGAAGGCCCGCCGGGCGGCGGCGACGGCCGCGTTCACCTCGGCGGTGCCCGCGTCCGGGATCTCGGCGAGGACCCGGCCGTCACGTGGTGACACGACCGGGAACGTCGCCCCGCTCCCGGGCTCGTCGGCGCCGGCGATGTGGTGGGCGCCGGAGAGCTGGAACGCCTTGGCGCGGCGCAGCCACTCGTCGTGGGTGACGGCCGGCATGAAGGTCCTCCTTTGATCTCAAACGGTATGGGTACGGCTGTCCGCGGGCCGCGACGCGCGCGGTCACCCGTCGGCGGCCGCCACGGCCCTCCCCCGCACCCGTGCGGTGACGACGCCCAGTGCCATGACCACCGGGACGGACAGCGTGAGCCACAGGGCGGTGGTGCGTTCGCCGCCGATGAGCGTGGTGAAGTTGGCCAGGATGAGCCAGAGCGCCCCCGCGATGCCGAGCGCGCCCAGGGCGGGAGCGATCAGCGTGTTCCAGGGGTGGGCGCCGAGGCGCTCGCGGCGGAAGAAGGCGACGACGGACACCGAGGTCAGCAGGTACAGCAGCATCATCGCCAGGACGGCGACCCCGCTGAACCAGGAGAACAGCGTCAGCACGGGGTCCTTGCCCGCCAGCGCGAAGGGCGTCACCAGCAGCACGGCCAGGACCGTCTGGACGCACCCGGCCGCCCAGGGCGCGTGGCGGCGGTTCAGCCCGCACAGCCGGCGCGGCAGCAGCCGGTCACGGCCGAGGGAGAACAGGTAACGGTTGGCCGAGTTGTGGAAGGTGAGGATGCCGGCGAAGAGGGACGTGGCGAGCAGGACCGGCAGCACGTCACCGATCCAGCCGCCGAAGTCCGCCGCGATCGGCGCGAAGACGAAGCCGGCCCCGTCCCCGCTCTCCAGCGCCCTGCCCGCCGCCGCGGTGACCTTGGAGGCGCCGTAGGAGGAGATGAGCATCCAGGAGACCAGGGCGAAGAAGCCGGTGACCACGACGACCGCGAGATACGTGGCCCTCGGCACGGTCTTCCTGGGTTCGCGTGCCTCCTCGCCGTAGATGGCGGTGGCCTCGAAGCCGAACATGGACGCCACGGCGAACATCACGGCCACGCCCGGCGCACCGTCCAGGGCGGCGGCCGGGGAGAAGCTGTCGGCGAGACCGAGCCCCTCGGGTCCGCCGCCCTTGACGAGGGTGACCAGGGCGAAGACCGACAGGATGCTGAACTCCGCGAGGACGAAAACGGCCAGCACCTTGGCGCCCATCTCGACGCCGGCCGCCCCGAGCGCCTGCACGACGGCCATGGTGGCCAGCGTCCAGACCCACCACGGCAGATCGAGGCCGGTGTGGCTCGCGACCAGGCCGCTCACGATGGAGCCGTAGAGGCCGTACATGGCGGCCTGGATCGTGCAGTAGGCGAAGAGCGCGAGGCCCGCGCTGCCGGTGCCGGTGGCGCGGCCGAGACCCTTGCCGATGTAGGTGTAGAAGGCTCCGGCGTCCACGACGTGGCGGCCCATGGCGACGAAGCCCACCGAGAACAGCAGGATCACCAGGCCCGCCACCAGGTAGGCGGCGGGCACGCCGGGTCCGTTGCCGAGCGCCACGGCGATGGGGGCCGCGCCGGCGATGCCGGTCAGCGGGGCCTGGGCGGACAGGACGAAGAAGAGGATGCCCACGACGCCGAGGGCGTTGGGCTTGAGCGTGCCTGCGGTGGGCGCGTCCGGTGTCGCCGTGTGCCGGGAGACCGTCTGACTGTCCACTCGGATCACCTGCCAGAGGGAGGACGGATCGTTTCAGGCCAAACGAGTTGCCTCATCGTGGGGCGGAACTATCCGTTTGGCAAGGGGTGAGGGGTGGGGAATTCCAGGGCTTCGGGACCTGAGAGGTCCGGAGAGGCCCTAAGAGGCACTAAGAGGTCAGTCCTCGCCGTTGCGCCGCTCGGCGAGCAGCCGCAGCACCGAGCGCAGTTCGTCCAGGGCGTCCTCGATGACCTCGCGCTCGCCGAAGACCAGCTGGTGCAGGACGAGTCCCTCCAACGTGGCGAAGACCATCCGGGACAGGCCCTCGTCCACCGGGCCGGGCAGCATCTGGGTGAGCTCGCGCCGGGTCGCGTCGAAGTACTCGTCGTACAGCGACCGCAGGTGGTCCAGGAGCTCGGGGCGGCGCCGGGACTCCAGCAGCAGTTCGTACTGGAACGCCTGGAGGTCGGGGCCCGACTCGACCATGTCCGTCAGGCCCACCGAGAAGTCGGCGGCCTTGCCCGTGCCCGGTTCCAGGGCGCTGCTGCTCAGGGAGGACCGGATGGCGTGGGCCACGGCCTCCTCGATCAGGACGTCGCGGGAGCCGAAGTGGTGCACCACCAGTCCGTGGGTGACGCCGGCCTCCTCCGCGACCGCCCGGTACGTGAGCCTGCGCAGCCCGCCCCGGGCCACGACACGCACGGCGGCCTCCAGCAGGGCCTCGCGGCCCGTGCCGTAGTGCACGCGCTTGCGGGGGCGGCGGCCGGCGGGCTCGGTCATGTCCGTGACCCTACCCGGGCCGTCCCGCTCGGCGACGCCGCGGCCGGAGCCCGCGTCAGCGACGCGGCGGCCGGATGCCGCGGAACTCCCAGTCCCCGCCGAGCGCGGTCGACAGCACCTCCTCCGACTCGGTGGGCTGGGCGCCCACGTCCGTGCGGATGGCGGTCGGCCCGGTCACGATGTGGTTGGTGAGCCGCCCGAGCCCCTCCACCTCCACCTCCACGACGTCCCCCGGCTGGACGGGACGCGAGTTGGCGGGTGTGCCGGACAGCAGTACGTCTCCCGGGTACAGCGTGATGGTGCGGGCGATGTCGGCGACGAGGTAGTGCATGTCCCACGTCATCTCGTCGGTCGAACCGTCCTGCACCACCTGTCCGTTGACGTAGGTCCGGAGCCGCTTGCCGTGGAAGTCCCAGTCGGTGACCAGCCCGGGGCCGAGCGGGCAGAGGGTGTCGGATCCCTTGACGCGGAGCATGGAGCCGGCGTCGGTGTCGCGGAAGTCGTGCAGGCCGTAGTCGTTGGCGACGGTGTAGCCGGCGATGTACTCCCCCGCCTCGGCCGGCGAGATGTTCCGCGCCGTTCTTCCGATGACGATGGCGACCTCGCCCTCGTAGTTCAGCCACTTGCAGCCCTCGGGGCGGACGATCGCGCCCTGGTGGGCGTTGAGGGCGGAGGTCGGCTTGTGGAAGTAGGTCGGGGTGGCGGGCAGGCCGATCCGGAACTCGTCCACCCGGCTGCGGTGGTTGAGATGAACGGCGATGACCTTGGACGGCACGACCGGCGGCAGATGCCGCGCGTCCTCGGCCTTGACGCGGCGGCCGTCCCCGGCGACGAGTTCGTCACCGTCGACGGTGACCTGGACGGCGGCGCCGTCGAGGAGGATGCGGCGGTACTCAGGCATGGGCGGACTCCTGCGCGGGGGTGTGGTCTGCGGTCCAGCCGTCGGCCGGACGGTCGAACCAGAGGTGGACCTGGCCGGTGCCGACGGAGTTCTCGTACTCGCCGTACTGCCGGGCCCGGGCGACGCAGCCCTGCTCGCCGAGGGCACCGGCCATCATCAGGTAGTGGAAGAACTTCGCCTCGGGCCTGTACGTCCAAAACTCGTCCATGGTGTCGAGGACCTTGTCGTGACGGCCCTCCTTGAACCAGGCGATGCGTTCCAGGTCCGCCTCACGGGCCTCGGGTGTACGGATGTGCACCGGGTCGCTGGCCTCGTGGTCGCGCAGTTCGCGCAGCGGCCAGAAGGTGTGCGAGAGGGCGCCTGAGGCGATGAGCAGCACCCGGCGTCCAGGGGTGGCGGCGATGCCGTCGGCGAGCGCCCGCCCGAGCCGCAGATGATCCTCCATGTCACCGGTCTGGCAGACCCCGATGGTGACCCACCGCTTGTCGGGGAGGCCTTCGCCCAGGTACTTCCAGAGGTTGATGGTGGCGTAGTAGATCGGCAGATACTCGTCGTCGATCGGCGTGATCCAGGTGCCGTGCTGGTCCGCGAACTTCGCCACGTTGTGGGCGAGTTCGGGGTCGCCGGGGAAGTCGTACGGCATCCGGCACATGCCGCGCGGCAACTCCTCGGAGGTGAACAGGCCCGCGCGCCGCTGCTGCGCGGTCACGACGAACTCGACGGTGGTCGCCCAGTGGGAGTCGAGCACGACCACGGTGTCGTAGTCGTCACGCTCGAAGACGTCCCTGCGCAGCTCCCGGAGCCCGGTGACGAGGGTGATCTCCTTGCCCTCGTTCAGCTCCAGCCGGTCGGCCTCGGGCAGCACGATGGTGGGCACGTGGGCGAGCAGCCCGGCCCCGACGATCTCACCCATGGTCCTGGTTCCATCCCTTCGGGGCGGTGACGGTGTTCTTCAGGTCGCAGTAGAAGTCGAAGCTCCAGGTGCCGCCCTCACGTCCCACACCGGACTGCCGGGAGCCGCCGAACGGGGCCTTGAGGTCGCGGACGAAGAAGCAGTTGACCCAGACCGTGCCCGCGACGAGCCGCGCGGTGATCCGCTCGGCGCGGTCGCGGTCGCCGGTGGCGACGGTGGCGGCCAGCCCGAAGCGGGTGTCGTTGGCGAGCCGGACGGCTTCGTCCTCGCCGGCGAAGGTCTGGAGGGTCAGGACCGGCCCGAAGACCTCCTCCTGCACGATCTCGGAGTTCTGGGCGACGTCGGTGAGCAGGGTCGGCGCGTAGTACTGCCCGTCCTTGCGGTGCCCCCCGATGACCGCCCGCGCCCCGGCGGCAACGGCCCGCTGCACGAATCCGTCGATCTTCTCCAGCTGGCGAGGGTGGATGGTGGGCCCGATGTCGGTGGCCTCGTCGCGGGGATCGCCTTGGGTGAGGGCGGACGCCCTCTGTACGAACCGGCGGGTGAACTCCTCGGCGACCGACTCCTCGACGAGCAGCCGGGTGCCCGCGAGGCACACCTGCCCGGCGTTGTCGTACTGTTCGACGGCGAGGTCGACGGCCAGGTCGAGATCGGCGTCGGCGAAGACCAACAGGGGTGACTTTCCGCCCAGTTCGAGGCTCAGCGGGGTGAGGTTCGCGGCTGCCGACGCGGCGATGCGCCTGGCCGTCGGCACCGATCCGGTGAAGCTGATGCGGCGTACGTCGGGATGCGAGGTGAGGGCGTCGCCGACCTCGGAGCCATGGCCCTGGACGACATTGAGGACACCGGCGGGCAGCCCCGCCTCGGCGGCGATGTCGGCCAGCAGCGAGGCGGTCAGCGGCGACCACTCGGCGGGCTTGAGGACGACGGTGTCGCCGGCGGCGAGGGCCGGGGCGACCTTCCAGGTGGCCAGCATCAGGGGCGCGTTCCACGGGGTGATCAGCACGCAGGGGCCGGCCGGGTCCCATGAGACGTGATTGGTGTGTCCGCGCGTCTCGAAGTCCTCGTGGTCGAGCTGGAGCAACCAGTCGGCGAAGAAGCGGAAGTTGTGAGCGACACGGGGCATCACGCCCCGCCGGTGCGACCGCAGCAGCGCACCGTTGTCGGTGGTCTCGACGATCGCCAGCTCCTCCATCCGCTTCTCGACGCCGTCGGCGATCGCGTGCAGGATGCGGGCGCGTTCGCTGCGCGAGGTACCGGCCCAGTCGGGGAACGCGTCCCGGGCGGCGGCGACAGCGGCCTCGGCCTCGGCGGGGCCACCCCGGGCGATCTCGCCCAGCACGCTGCCGTCGATCGGCGAGTGGTCGGTGAAGGTACCGGCGGAGGCCACACGTCGGCCGCCGATCCAGTGCCGGGTGTCGACGGCGATGCCGGCGACGGTGATGTTGTCAGGCATGAAGACTGCTCCTTGTGCATCAGGGGGCGGGACTTCACCCCATAGGGGCGCGGGCAACTGCGCGACCAGCCACGACGAACCCGCACCCACCCACAAACCTCACTCGGCAGACGCTCCGGACGTACCGGTCTCCAGCACCTGCCCGCCGTCCCAGACCACCCCGACCTGGCGGTAATACGCGGCGATCGGCTCCCGGACCTCCAACCGGGCCAATTCCTCGGTCGGCGCCTCGAACAGCTCCAACTCCGCTTCGCCGACCCACGGTCGGCCGCCCTCGAAGGACGCTGCCCCGGACTCGATCAGCTCGTCGAGCGCCAACCCCTTCCCCTTCTCGATCGACGGCAGCCACCGGTGATGGGCCATGGGGTGCGCATTGACGAACCCGCCGCTCTCAGAAGGCCCCCGCAGCGTCACCACGGCCTGCGCAAGACGCCGGTCTCCGGCCGCCAGCGTCGCCCCGAAACGAGCCCCGGCCTCGATCCGCGGAGCGGGCCCGTACGGATGCGGCCGCGTCTGATGAATGGAGCCGAGCTTCTTCGGATACCCCTGGTGCAGCCCGCGCGCGATCGCGAAGTCCTTGTCCACCCAGATGTGGACGCACCGCGAGTACGTCCGCCCCCGGTACGAGCAGCGCACCACCGCGAACGCCTCCTTGTACTGGGAGCGCACCGGATCCAGCAGTTCCTCCCCCGACGCCGAGCAGGACTGCCAGTCCGCCCAGATCAGAGCCACCGCACCGGGATCCTCGTCGGCCAACTCCAGTGGCTCGGGGAGCAGTTCACGCACGCGCGCCGGGTCGGTCCGGTACTCGACCGTCAACAGGTCACCGGAGTACCGCCAGGGTGGAGACGGAATCAGCGACGACGCGCCCGTCGCCGTCTTGGGATGGAAGTAACCACGAAGACCGGTCACGAGAGGGCTCCTTGCGGGGTGAGGGCGGGCTGCTTCAGCAGTTCGGCGCGGTACCGGGCGGCGGCACGGGCGACGGAAGGCCCCCCGAGTGCGACGACGCCGACCAGCCGTCCGTCGCGGTGGTAACCGACCAGCAGGTCCCCCGAGATGTCACCGTCGAGGACCCGGACGTCACCGAGCCCCAGAACGGGCGCGCCGAAGGACTGCAACCGGAAGTCGTGCTGGTCGCTCCAGAAGGTGGGCAGCGGCGCGAAGGGCGCCAGGCCGGTCTCGCCGCCGACCAGTACCTTCGCGGCGTGCTTGGCCGAGTCGCCCGGCACGGACCAGTGCTCGACCCGCCGCGGCACACCGTCGTAGCGGGCGTTCGGAAAGCGGGCGACATCGCCGACCGCGACGACCTCCGACCGGCCTCCGACCCGCAGGTGCTGATCGGTGAGGACACCGTCGCTCAGATCCAGCCCGTTGCCGTCCAGCCACTCGGTGTTGGCGACCGAGCCCACGGACTCCACCACCACATCAGCGGGGAGCACGGACCCGTCGCCCAGCACGACACCGGTGACACGGTCGCCCCCTTCGAACCCGGTCACGCCCGAACCAAGCGCGAAAGAGACCCCGCGCTCCTGGTGCCGCGCGAGCAGCACCCGCGCGAGCAGCTCTCCGAGCGGCCCGACCATCGGCAGCGGCAGCGGATCGACGACGGTCACCTCGGCCGCACCGAGTCCGGCGGCCGTCGCGGCGACCTCGCAGCCGATGAACCCGGCGCCGATCACGACCACTCGCACGCCGGGCCGGAGCTCGTCCCGCAGGACCTGGGCGTCGTCGATCGTCCGGAGCGTGTGACGGCCGTCGACCGGCCCGGGGCAGCGCAGCCGCCGGGGCCGCATCCCGGTGGCGACGACCAGCCCGTCGTAGGAGAGCACCGAGCCGTCGTGGAGCTCGACGGTCCGCTCGCCGAGCCGGGCCGCGGTGACCCTGGTGCCCAGCCGCCACTCCACATCGGCTGCGGACGCCTTCGGCGTGAAGGCGAGCGACGCGAAGGGCGCCTTGCCCGCGAGGACCTCCTTGGACAGCGGGGGCCGGTTGTACGGCCGGTGCGGCTCGTCGCCGATCACCGTGACGCGGCCGGCCCAGCCCGCGGCGCGGAGCTGCTCGGCCGCCCGGAGTCCGCCGAGGGAGGCGCCGGCGACGACGATGCGACCGCTCATGTCAGTCCTCGATCCGGATGGCCTGGAGCGGGCAGACGTCCGCAGCCTCCTCGACCTCGTCGCGCAGGGCGTCGTCGGGGTCGGGGACGTAGGCCAGGCGGCCGTCGTCCTCCATCCGGAAGACGTCGGGGGCCGCGAAGACGCACTGGCCGTGGTCCTGGCACTTGTTCATGTCGACGACGACCTTCATGGCCGGTCCTCCTGAATGTGAGGGCGTCGAAGCGGGGTGAATGGGGCCCGGCCGGAAAGGGCCGGGCCCCGGCCAACGGGGTGCGATCACCGCGACCCCGAACTCGTTTGGCTTCAAACAAGGTAGGCAGGGGCGGGGGTCTGGTCAATAGCTATCCGGATGGATAAATTCTTGCTCCCGCCCTCTTGCGGCACCCCCCGGCCGGTCCTACCGTTTGGCATCAAACAAAGCCCTGGGCGGTCCCTGGCTCCGCCGCGCCCGGCCGCTCGTTCCCCACGCCACCCGCCTCCCCGGCCCCTGGTCCCGGAGGTGTCCCGACGTCCGCCCGAGGAGACAACGGTGAGCGCTCACGACCTTGAAGAAGTCCGCCGCCACATGCAGCGGCTCGCCGCCGACGGCATCGACGTGGTCCGGGTGACCTATCCCGACCTCATCGGCACCGACCGGGGGCGTGACGTGCTGCTGGAGGAGCTGCCCCGGGCCTGTGAGCACGGTCTCGCGTTCTGCCGGGCGGTCTACCACACCAGCCCGCAGGGCGATGTGGTCCCGGTCGGCGGCGGGCTCGACGCGGGGCTGCCCGACATCTGTGTACGCCCGGACCTCGACACGCTGGTGCCGCTGCCCTGGGAACCGGGGGTGGCAGCCTGTCTGGGCGAGGTCGTCGACCCGGCGACCGGCGCACCCGCGCCCGAGTCACCCCGCGACCTGCTGCGCGCCGTCCTCGCCCGGTGCGCCGAGCACGGGCTGCGGCCGGTGGTCGGACCCGAGCTGGAGTACTTCCTGTGCGAACCGGACCCGGCCGGCGGCTGGCGCCGCTACGCACCCGATCCCGGTGTCGTCTACACGGCCGGGCTGCGCGCCGACCCGGACAACCATCTCCTGCGCACCCTGCGCCACGTGCGCGATCTGAGGGTCGGGGCGATCAGCGGCAACCACGAGTTCGACGGCGGCCAGATCGAGATCAACCTGGCGCACTCCGACGCCGTGTCGGCCGCCGACCGGTCCTTCCGTTTCAAGGCCGCGATCAAGGAACTGGCCCGCAAGGAAGGCAGACTGGCCACCTTCATGGCCAAGCCCTTCAACGACGCGGGCGGCTCCGGCTTCCATCTCCACCTCTCCTGCGACGACACCGAGGGCCGCAACACCTTCGACGACCCGTCGGGCCCCTACGGCCTGTCCACCACCGCCCGGCACGCCGTCGCCGGCATCCTCGCCCACGCGCCCGCCCTGGCCGCGCTGCTCAACCCCACCGTGAACTCGTACAAACGCTTCGGCCCGGACACGCTCGCGCCCTGGCTGATCGACTGGGGGCTGGACAACCGCAGCGCCATGGTGCGCATCCCGCCCGAGCGCGGCTCCGGTGCCCGGCTCGAACTGCGGCTGGGCGACGCGAGCGCCAACCCCTATCTGGCGATCGCCGGGACGACGGCCGCCGCCCTGCTGGGTGTCCTGGCCGGCGAGGACCCGCCCGCGCCGCTGGAGGGCTACGGCTACGACAGCGCCCGCTCCGCCGTCCTCCCGCAGACCCTGTCCGCCGCGCTGGACGCGCTGGAGGCGGACACCGCCCTGACCGACCTGCTCGGCAAGGGCTTCACCACGTCCTTCCTCTCCTACAAGCGCGACGAGGTCGAACGCTTCCACCGGCACGTCACCGACTGGGAGTTCACCGAGTACGCCTTCCACCTGTGACGCCACCCGTGACGCCGAGGAGCCCGTCGATGACGACCGAGACCCTGCCCGACGCCGTGCGCGAGCCGCTGCCCCTGGCCGACGTGAACCTCGCCGACCTGAACCACTTCACGGACGGCGTGACGCCCTGGCGGATGTTCCACACCCTGCGCCACGAGGACCCGGTGCACTGGCAGCCCGAGGAAGCGCCCAACTCCGGCTTCTGGGCGGTGACCCGGCACGAGGACATCGTCCGGGTGGACCGCGACCCGGAGACCTTCACGTCCACGAAGTTCGTCAACCTGGAAGAGGTCGACGACGACCAGATCAAGAAGCGCGCCTCGATCCTCGAACTGGACGGGGTCCGGCACCGGGCGCTGCGCAGCCTGATCCAGCGGCAGTTCGGCGCGAACGTGATCAGCGGCTACACCGACTTCCTGCGCGGCCTGACCGCGCGGACCCTGGACGCCGCCCTCGCCAAGGGCCGTTTCGACTTCGTGGCGGACGTCTCGGCGGACTTCCCGATCAACGTCCTCGCCCGGCTGCTGGACGTGCCCCCGGAGGACAACCAGAAGCTCATCGACTGGGGCAACCGCATCATCGGCCACACCGACCCCGACTACGCGGACGTCCTGCTGCACAGCGAGGAGAGCGAGCAGTACCGCGACCTGCCCTTCCGCTCCCCCGCGTCACTGGAGGTCTTCGAGTACGGGCGGGAGCTGGCGCGGCAGCGCCGGGGCGGCGACGGCACCGACCTGGTGTCCCGGCTGGTCAACACCACACCCCGCGACGGAGTCCCGCTCTCCCCGCAGGACTTCGACAACTACTTCCTCCTCCTGGTCGTCGCCGGCAACGAGACGACCCGCCACACCATCTCCCACTCCATGCTGGCCCTCATCCAGCACCCCGAACAGCTGGCCCGCCTCCAGGAGGACCCCTCGCTGATCCCGGCCGCGGTCGAGGAGTTCCTGCGCTGGGCCTCCCCCGTCTACCACTTCCGCCGCACCGCCACGCGCGACGTCGAACTGGGCGGCAAGCAGGTCAGGGAGGGCGACAAGGTCGTGATGTGGTTCGCCTCCGGCAACCGCGACGAGGACGTCTTCGACGACCCGTACGACTTCGACGTCACGCGCACGGACAACGACCACGTCACCTTCGGCAAGGGCAGCCCCCATCTGTGCCTGGGCAACCTGCTCGCGCGCACCGAGATCCGGATCATGTTCGAGGAGCTGATCCCGCGCCTGGCGGACATCCGCCTGGCGGGCGAGGTGCCGCGGGTGCGCTCCAACTTCGTCAACGGCATCAAGAAGCTGCCGGTCGAGGTCACACCGGCCTGACGCGGTCCGTCCAGTCGCGCAGCAGCCGGACCGTCCGCTGTCAGGGTGCCGCGCTCCCAGGCGGCCGCCTGAGCCGAGGTCCAGACGGTGAGCGCGGGCCGGGTGCGGCGGCGCAGGCGGTAGGGCCGAAGGCGGCGGCGACGAAGGCCGCCGCGGCGCGGGCGCCGTGCGCGCGGTAGTCCGCGAGCCGGGCGGGGATCTCCTCCCCCTCGGTGCCGTGGGCGCCATGGGCCGGGTCCAGGGCGACGGCCGAGCGGACCAGGTGGGGCTGCCGTACGGCGAGCAGGTTGACGACCTGGCCTCCCATCGAGTGCCCGACGGCGGTCGCCGGCCCGGGGGTGAGGGTGTCGAGCAGCGCGGCCAGTTCGTCCGCAGTCTCGGCGGGTGTGTTGCCCTCGCCCGGCACCTGGGAACGGCCGCGTCCGCGCAGGTCGGGCACGATCACCCGGAAGTGCCGGGCCAGGACCTCGGCGTGCGGGGACCACTCCCGGCCGTCCCCGCCCCAACCGTGCACCAGCACGGCGGGAGCGCCGGCGGCGCCGAGCGTCGTGGTGAAGAGGCGGACGCAGCCGGGGTCGGGCACGGGCTTCTCCCTTCTTCGGCGACGCGGCGGTCGTCGTACTCGCGCAGGTGGCAGGGTGCGCGGCCACCACCATGGCCGCCCACCAGCATGATCACGACCGTGAGCGGTGGACCGCCGGACATGCGTCGCTCGGCCGTCGGCGGGAGGCTGGTCATGTCAGTACGGTCGGGCGCCCCGAGGAGATCACCATGGACAGCGCCACTCTGGAAGGCATGCGGACGACATTGCGGGGGCCGGTCATAGGCCCGCAGGACGCCGAGTACGACCAGGCCCGCAAGATCTACAACGCGATGATCGACAAGCGTCCCGCCGCCATCGTGCGGTGCGCGGACGCCGCGGACGTCATGGCGGCGGTGACCTTCGTCCGCGACCACGGTCTCGAACTCGCCGTACGGGGCGGCGGGCACAGCGGCCCGGGCCTGTGCCTGGTGGACGACGGCGTGACCATCGACCTCTCGCCGATGCGCGGGGTGCGCGTCGACCCCGCCGCGAAGACCGCGCAGGCCGGCGGGGGCAGCCAGCTCGGCGACCTGGACCACGCCACGCACGCCTTCGGCCTCGCCACTCCCACGGGCATCATCTCGATGACCGGCGTCGGAGGCCTGACCCTCGGCGGCGGACACGGTTATCTCACCCGTCAGTACGGCCTGACCGCGGACAACCTGATCAGCGCGGACGTCGTGCTGGCCGACGGCAGCCTCGTCACCGCGAACGCGACCGAACACCCGGACCTGTTCTGGGCCTTGCGCGGCGGCGGCGGCAACTTCGGCATCGCGACGTCCCTCACCTACCGGCTGCACCCGGTGGACACGGTCGGGGCCGGGGTGACCGTCTGGCCGGTCGAGCGCACCCGCGAAGTGCTGGGGTGGTACCGCGAGTTCCTCCCCCAGGCGCCGGAGGACGTGTACGGCTTCTTCACCGTCTTCGTCGTCCCGCCCGGCCCGCCCTTCCCCGAGGAGATCCACCGGCAGAAGGTCTGCGGCATCGTGTGGTGCCACACCGGCGATCCGGACCGGCTCGACGAGGCTCTCTCCGTGGTCGAGGAGCCCGGCCCGCCGGCCTTCCACTTCGCGACACCGATGCCCTATGTCGCGTTGCAGAGCATGTTCGACGAACTGATCCCGACCGGCTACCAGTGGTACTGGCGCGGCGACTTCTTCGACCACATCCCCGACGCCGCCCTGGACATCCACCTCAAGTACGGCGAGAACAATCCCACGCAGCTCTCACTGATGCACCTCTACCCGGTCGACGGAGCCGCCCACCGGGTGGGCCCGGACGACACCGCGTGGAGCTACCGGGACGCGGTCTGGTCCGGCGTCTTCGCCGGTGTCGACCCCGATCCGGCCAACGCCGGGATCATCAGGCAGTGGTGCGTCGGCTACCAGGAGGATCTGCACCCGTACTCCATGGGCGGCTCGTACGTGAACTTCATGGGCACGGGCGAGGGCCGGGAAAGGGTCCGGGCGACCTACCGCGACCACTACGACAGGCTCGCCCGCATCAAGCGGACCTACGATCCGGACAACCTGTTCCACGCCAACCAGAACATCGCGCCGGCGCGGGAATGACGACCACGGAACCCTTCCAGGAGGCCCAACATGGGACGGACGGTCAACGCCGACGGTGTGGAGCTCTGGGTCGAACGACGAGGTCAGGGACCCGACGTCCTGCTCATCTCGGGACTCGGGGACCCCGTGGAAGCGTGGCAGTCGCAGCTCGACGGGCTCGCCGACCGCTACCGGCTCACGGCCTTCGACAACCGTGGCGCCGGGCGTACGCCGCTTCCCGAGGAGCCGCTGTCCGTGCCGCGGATGGCCGACGACGCCGCGGCGCTGCTCCGGGCGCTCCAGGTTCCGGCCGCCCATGTCGCCGGTTTCTCGGGAGGCAGCTTCATCGCGCAGGAGCTGGCGCTCCGCCATCCTGACGTGGTCCGCAGTCTCGTCCTCATGAGCACGGTGGCTCGCCCGGACGCCTACTTCCGAGCCATGACGCGCTTCTGGCGCTGGATGGTAGAGCGCGCCCCGGACGAGCGGGCGATGCTCGAGGCGTTCTTCCTGTGGATCTACACGCCTCGCGCCCACGCCGACGGCATGGTCGACCAGTTCGTCGAGGAGACGCTCGCCTTCGAGCACCCGCAGTCCGTCGAGGCGTTCCAGCGCCAGCTCGCGGCGTTCGCCGACCACGACACGCTCGACCGTCTCGGCCGGATCACCGCGCCGACCCTCGTCCTCTCCGGCGAGCTCGACCTCGCCACGCCGCCACGCCTCGGCCGCGTCGTCGCGGACAGCATCCCGGGCGCCGGGTTCGAGGTACTGCCCGGGGAGGCGCATCAGCCCTTCCAGGAGGTGCCGGACGTGTTCAACGCCCGGGTCGACGCGTTCTGGCGTGAGGTGGAGGCAGGTGGCTGAGGTCCCGTCAGGACTCGGGCCGGTGCTCGCACGCGAGCCGGCGCCCGCCGATGGCCCGGCGGGCGCCGAGGACCGGGGCGCGTCAGGCCGCGGCCAGGGCGGGTGACGCCGCCCGCGCCGGTTGCTCCGCCTCGGCGAGCAGGGCCAGCAGCGTCGCCCGGGCGCGGGCCACACGGGAGCGGACGGTGCCGACCGGACAGTCGCTCAGCTCGGCCGCCTCCGCGTACGGCAGGCCCAGCAACTGCGTGCGGACGAACGCCTCGCGCCGCTCGTGCGGCAGTGCGGCCAGCAGCTCCAGCAGGGCCACGCCGTCGTCGAAGCCGGGCAGTCCGCGCGGCTGGGCGAGCTCGACCGCCAGCTGCCAGTCGGGCAGGTCGGCCGGGCGGGGGCGGACGGCGGTGTACCGGAGGCTGTCGGCCACCGCGCGCCGGGCGATCGCCAGCAGCCAGGTACGCGCCGAGGAACGGCCCTCGAACCGGTGCAGGCTGCCGAGCGCCCGCAGGAACGTGTCCTGCGCCAGATCGTCCACGGCCTGCGGATCGGCGCACAGGTGGGCGACGTAGCGGATCACGTCGCGGTGCAGGGCGCGCACGAAGTGGTCGACGGCGGCGGGGTCACCGCCGCGGGCGGCCAGCGCCCAGGCGGTTATCGACTCGTCGGCCGACGCCGGGGGCTCTCTTCTCTCGTGCGCAAGGGGCAGGGCAGGAGTGATCACCTGATGTCCTTCTCGGAGTTCCGGGACCACGGGATGGAGAGCACGCAGGCGTACGCGATGCCCGGCGTGCGCGCATGGCCGCGCGGTCCGGTGAGTGAGGGATGGGCCGGTTCCCGGACGACCTCTGTGCGGGCGCGGCTGCCCGAAGGCACGGCATCACAGGGGACGTACGGGCATACGGCCGACACCGGGGGGCACGGGACCGCCCCGGGACCTGCCGGCTGCCGTCAGACGGCAGCGGCCCTCACGGGTGGCCCTCGAGAGGTGACCGCGTGGACGAGGAGGAGGAGACGCGGCGCCCGGTCCGAGGACCGCCGCCGTACGCGCACGGGCGCGGGCGGCGGTGCGGGCAGGGCGAACAGCAGCCGCAGCGGCGCGGCCAGCCGGCCGCCCACGGCACGCAGGAGACGGAAGACGGCCCGCTCCCCGTGCCCCAGCCACAGGCCGCACAGCAGGGCGGCGAGCAGGTGGGCGGCGAGCATGCCGAGGGACGAGTCACCGTCGGGGGTGTGTCCCGCGTGCCCCAGGTGCGCGGACATGGGCTTGGGCATGGACTCCGTGGAACCCATGCCGTGCCCCAGGGATCCCGCACCGCTGGTCCCCATGTCCATGGAGTCCCCGCGCAGGGAGTGCGCACCAGTCGATGAGCCGTCCGCCGGTGCGAGCGAGAACGCCGAGTGCAGAGCCGTCTGGACGGCCACCGCGACGGCGACGACCAGCCGGAGTCCGCGTTCGCGGCCCGCCAGGCACCAGCCCGCCACGCCCGTCACGGCCCAGCCGGCCAGCAGCGTCCGGAGGGGCACATGGTCGCCGGACATCATGACGTGCCCCAGGGCGGCGAGCACGACACAGACGGCCGCGAACACCGCGGCCCGTATCGTGCGAGCGCACCGCCCAGCTGTCATGGCGCCTCATCCTCGCATCCGGCCCCGCCCCGTCGCCCAGGGGTACGGACATCGCCCGGCCCGGGCACTCAATCCGCGCCGTGTGATCCAGACCACTGCCCGTGACCGGGAGTTCAGCGAGAGGCCCGCCCGAGACGCCGCCGCAGCGCCCTCCCCCAGACGCGACGCCGATGCACCGTCGTCCACCCGTCGGCACGCCGAGAGCCGTAGCCGTGCGGACCCGGACGCCAGGGATCGCCGGGCGCCGCCATGGGGCTCCGCGCCTCCGCCTGGGCCTGGATCTCGTAGTGCGCGTCATGGGCCGTCACCTTGAACGCCTCTTCGTAGGAGGCCATGGCCGCGCTGATCCCCGAGCCGGCGAGCCCGCGGCGCCGGACCAGGGACGCCAGCCAGGCGAAGAACCCCATGACGACCGCCAAGACGCCCGCGACGACCAGGACGGGGAACAGCTGACTCATGGAGTTCTCCTCACGTCGCGGGGCACGCAGCGGTTCCCCAGTGTCGCGCACCGTGTGACGGTCGGTCAGTGGTGGGCGTGGACGACGGCATGCCCCTTGCCCCGGCCGATCATCCACTTGTTGACCGGGGTCGTGATCAGGAAGGCGACCGCGAAGCCCCCGAGGAGAGCGGACCAGAACAGGCCCTCCGTCAGATGGGCGTCCATCGCGCCGGGGGTGAGGGCGATGATCGCGTTGTCCACGAGTTCCATCACCGTGATCGAGACCGTGTCCGCGGCCAGGGCGATCCGGATCGCCGACCTGAGATCCAGGCCGGCCCGCAGGACCGCGAACAGGGTGAAGGAGTAGCCGAAGAGGAACGCGAGCCCGATCGCCAGGACCATCGTGGGCAGGTTGCCCCACTCCAGCGCGGTACCGATCACCATGCCGAGGATCTCGCCGATCGCACACCCGGTCAGACAGTGCAGCGTCGCCTTCACGGCGGTCCCCCAGGTCGCCGTTCCGTGGGGGCGCCCTTCGTGGTCGTGAGTGGTGTGATCCATGACTCGACTATATACCCCCTGGGGGTACCCGTGCCAGGGGTGACACACGGCGGCCACCGGTGCTTCGGCGGGCCGTTCTAGAGTGCTCGTCATGACGACAGCAGCCACGCCGGCCACCCAGGCTTATCTCTCCGAGTTGTTCTCCCTGCACGGCCGGACCGCGGTGGTCACGGGCGGCAGTTCCGGCATCGGCCGGGCCATCACCGGTGCCCTCGCGCGCGCCGGGGCGAGCGTGGTGGTCGTGGCGCGCGGCGAGGCCGGACTGACGGCGACGGTCGAGGAGCTGACGGCCGAGGGCTGCCGCGCCGCGTGGGTCAGCGCGGACCTGAGCACGCGCGAGGGTGTGCGGACGGCCGCCGAGCGGGCCGTCGAGGCGTTCGGGGAGCCCGACATCCTCGTCAACAGTGCCGGAATCAATGTGCGTCCGCCCATGGACGAACTCACCGAGGACGTCTGGGACGCCACTATGGCCGTCAACCTGGACGCGCCCTTCCTGCTGGGCCAGCGCTTCGGCCCGGGCATGGCGGAGCGCGGTCACGGGCGGATCCTGCACATCAGCTCGCAGCAGGCGCACCGGGCGTTCGTCCAGAGCGGTGCCTACGGCGCCTCCAAGGGCGGCCTGGAGTCGCTGGCGCGGTCGCAGGCCGAGGCGTGGTCGCCGCGCGGCGTCACCTGCAACGTCCTGGTGCCGGGCTTCGTGATGACACCGCTCAACGCGCGGCTGTCGTCGGATCCGGAGAAGGTGGCCGCCCTCGCCGAGCGGACCCTGATCGGGCGGAACGGACTGGCCGAGGACTTCGCGGGAGCGGCGGTCTTCCTGGCGAGCCCGGCGTCCGCCTACATCACCGGGCAGGCGGTCTTCGTCGACGGCGGCATGTCGGTGCACTGACGCCGTCCCGGCGCCCGCCGGTCAGTGCCCGGAAGGGTCCTTCCGCCATACGAAGACCTCCGTGCTCGGTCCGCGTTCGGAGAACCTCCCCGCCGGAGAGGCCTCCCGCAGCAGCCTGCGCAGGTCCCCTTCGAAGTCGTCCCGGCGCCCGTCGAACAGATGCGGCGCCGAGAACGACATCGAGAACACCCAGGCGACGACGTCGTCGAAGGTCCGCTCCAGCGCCTGCCCGCCGGGGACGACGAGACGCCGGGGGCCGGAGAACCCCGCCCGGGCGAACACCTCGGCCTCGCCGCCCGGTGTGCCCTGCGGCAGGACCCCGCGGCCCGCTCGCCGCACGGGCCCCAGGTACCGCTTGACCAGGTCGTCCACGGCCTCGCGGGGGACCGCCGGGTACGGCAGCCCGCCGAGCGTGCGGTCCTCCGTCTTCAGGTCCGAGATGTGCACCAGGGCCCCGCCCGGCTGGAGCATGTCCCTGACGGTCGCCGCGACCAGATCACGGTCCATCCAGTGGAAGGACTGCCCGAAGGAGGCGACGGCGAACGTGCCGAGCCCCGCGGGCAGATCCTCGGCGCGGGCCCGCACCCACCGGGTCCTCTCCCCCACTCCCCGGTCGGCGGCCCGGCGTCCGGCTTCGGCGATCATCCCGCGGTCGGGGTCCACGCCGACGACCTCACCGAACAGATGCGTGAGGCTCAGGGCGATGGTCCCGGGCCCGCAGCCCACGTCGATGAGGCGCCCCTTGCCGTCGGGCCGCAGGACCTCGGCGAGCGCGTCCGCCAGCCCCGGGGCGTACGGCAGCCGCCCCCGCTCGTAGTAGGCGGCGGTCCCCGAGAACAACGTGCCGTCCCACTCCCAGCCGGCCACCACGCCGCCCACCACCTCACCGCACAGAGACCCTCGATCACCCGGCCGGGCGATGCCCCCGATGATTCCACCGCCGTACGGCCTACCGGGGGGAGACGACCGGGGATCCGCCGACCGGGCAGCGGCCGACGGGCGGTTGTCAGTGCCCGGTGTCACTCTGGGCACACCAGACCTGCGGAAGGGAAGCATCGCCATGATCACCACGGAGTTCGCCCCCGGTTCCCCCTGCTGGCTCGACCTCGGCACCCCGGACGTCCGGGCCGCCGCGGCCTTCTACAGCGCCGTGCTCGGGTGGGACTACGAGTCCATGGGCGAGAGCGAGGACTTCGAGGGCGGCATGTTCCGCAAGGACGGCAAGATCGTCGGCGGTCTCGGCAAGCTCACGGAGGAGGGCGCGCGCTCGGCCTGGATGCTCTACTTCAGCGTCACCGACGCCGACGCCACGACGGAGGCCGTGCAGCAGGCGGGCGGCAGCGTCCGGGTGGCGCCGATGGACCTCGACGACTGGGGCCGCATGGCGCAGTACAGCGACCCGCTGGGCGGCCAGTTCGCCGTCTGGCAGCCGGGGACGAACAAGGGCGTCGACCTGGTCGACCAGCCGGGCTCCCTGTCGTGGACCGAGCTGTACACGAGCGACGCGGCAGCCGCGAAGGAGTTCTACGGCGGCCTGTTCGGCTGGCAGTTCAGCGACATGCCACTGCCGGGCGGCGGGGGCACGTACACCCTCATCACCCCCGCCGGACTGCCCGAGGAGCGCATGCACGGCGGCCTCATGGAGCTCGGCAAGGAGAACCTCTCCCTGGCGAACGGCCGGCCGTACTGGCACCCGGTCTTCGCCGTGGAGGACTGCGACGCCACGGTGGCCAAGGTCACCGAGAACGGCGGCAGCGTGCAGATGGGGCCCGAGGACGCGGAGGGCGTCGGCCGGCTGGCGGTCTGCCTCGACCCGGCGAACGCGGACTTCGTGGTGCTCACCCCGGCCGAGAGCTGAGCCGGCGCCGCCCGGCGGCCTGCCGTACGCCCCGGCCCCCTACTGAGCCGGAACCGTCATTTGCATATGATGCGCAAATGCGCGATTACATCATCAGGGCGGCCACGGCGGAGGACCTCGACGGGGCTCGGGTGGTGATGCTCGACGCGGTGTACCGCGACTTCGGGACGGGATACGTGCCGGGCTGGCACACCGACATCATCGATCCCGCGTCGTTCTACGTCGTCCCGCCGCGGCACACGCTCCTGGTCGCCGTGGACGAGCGGGACGGGACGGTGGCGGCCACGGCGGCGCTGGACGCGCGCGGCCCGGCGCATCCGCCGAACCCGCGCTGGCTGGCCGAGCGGTTCCCCTCGGGCGAGACCGCGCAGCTCCGGCGGGTGTACGTGCGTCCCGAGCACCGGCGGCGGGGGCTGGCCCGGCGGCTGGTGGAGGGTCTGCTGGACTTCGCGCGGGCCGACGGTGGTTACCGGTCCGTTTATCTGCACACGTATCCGCACTCGCCCGGTGCGATGGACCTGTGGCGGACGCTGGGCAAGGTGGTGTGCGACGAGCGGGAGGAAGTGCCCGGCGGGGGCAGCGGCGTGGTGCACTTCGAGATCCCCTTCGCCTGAGCGACACGGGGACGACGCTGAACACCTCGACCTCACCCCTGTCCAAGGGTCTGGCCGTCCTGCGCGTTGTCGCGCGCGGCGGCGTTCCGACGCTGCTGTGGCGGGCCGTGGTCACGGCCGGTCTGGTGGGCGCGATCGGCCTGCTGCCGTGGCTGTCGCGCACCGACCCGGCGCTGACCGTGCTGAAGGCCCGCTCGGCGGACCGCGACCCGACCCCCGAGACGCTGCGCGCCGTCCGAGACGAACTCGGGCTGGACGACGGCCCGTCGGTGCTGCTCGGCCGCTGGCTGGCCGGGCTGCTGCACGGGGACGCCGGCACGTCATGGGTGTCCGGCGCCCAGGTGCTGCCCTCCGTCACGCAGGCGCTCGGCGCGTCGCTGCTGCTGCTGTCCGGCGCCCTCGTCGTCGCCGCGGCCACGGTGACGGCCGTGTGCGCCCGCACGCTCCGGCTCGGCTCGCGGGGCCGGCTCGGCACGCGCGGCCCCGGCGGCACGGCGACCGCGGTGCTGGCCGCGCTGCCCGAGTTCCTCGTCGCCTCGGTGCTCGCCTCGGTGATCGGCGTGCAGCTGGGCTGGCTGCCGGCCCTGGGCTGGTACGGACCGCAGTGGATGGTGCTGCCTTCACTGGCCCTCGGCCTGCCCGCCGGCGCGGTGCTCGGACGGATGCTCGACGACCTGCTGCCCGGCGCGTTCGCCGAACCCTGGGCGCTGGCCGCCGCGGCCCGCGGTGTCCCGCCGAAGGCTGTGGCGCGGCAGGCGGTGCGCCGCTGTGTGCCCGGGCTGCTGCCCAACCTGGGCCTGTTCGTGGTCGGTCTGACCGGCGGTTCGGTCGCCGTCGAGCAGGTCTTCGACATCCCCGGCCTGGGCCGGCTCACCCTGCACGCCGCGCTCGCCCAGGACCTGCCCGTCCTCCAGACCGGCACGCTCGCCCTGGTCCTGCTCGCGGCCACCGCCGGCGTCCTCGCCCGGCTCACGGCGCGGCTGCTGATCGGGCCCGCGCTGCGCGACAGCGCCCTGTCCTCCCTGCACCGGCCGGCCCCGCCCGCGCCCCGCACCCTGCCGCTGCTGTACGGGGCGCTGCTCGCCGCGGTCGTCGGCCTCGGCCTGCCGCGCGACGCGCTCGCCCTGGACGCCCTCGCCCGGCTGCAAGCCCCCTCCCCGGCCCACCCGTTCGGGACGGACGCGCTGGGCCGGGACGTCCTCGCCCGTGTCGCCCACGGCGCGCTGAACACCCTCGGCACGGCGGTCGCGGTGAGTGCCGCCGCCCTCGTCGCCGGGTTGCTGCTGGGGCTGCTGCCGCGGCTGTCCGGACCGCTGGTGGACACCGTCAGTGCCGTACCGCCCGTCCTGGCCGGGCTCCTCGTCACGGGCATCACGGGCAGCGGCCCCTGGGCGCCCGCCCTCGCCGTCGGCGTCGTGGCCTGGTCCCCGCTGGCCGCCCACACGTCCTCCCTGCTGCGTCAGGAGCGGGCGACCACCCACCTGGCCGCCACCCGTGCGCTGGGTGCCGGGCGCTGGTACCTGCTCCGGCACGAACTCCTGCCCGCCGTGCTGCCGCCGGTGACCCGGCACGCCCTGCTCCGGCTGCCCGGCGTCGCGCTGAGCCTCGCCGCGCTCGGTTTCCTCGGCCTGGGCGCCCAGCCGCCGTCCCCCGAGTGGGGCCTGCTGCTCGCCGAGAACCAGCCGTACGCCGAGCGCGCCCCGTGGGCCGTTCTCTTCCCGGCCGCCGTACTCGCCCTGC